>CAYOMT010000061.1:0-8998 GCA_964405125.1 uncultured bacterium | reverse complement strand
GGAACATCCAGTCCGGCGCACTCATCCACACTCTAAAACAAGACAGAATGTGTCAAGCCATCTCCATACTCACCTCAAATGGGAAGAGCCTTATTTCATTGACCCCCAGAATGATAACAACCTACGATATAGGTTCTGGCAGATACACAAGCTCTCCGTGCCCTATGGTTTCAACTCAATTCAGCAACTTCATCGCCCTGTCTCCAGACGAAAAACTCCTTATTCTACGAGGACCTAGGCCAAATGAAATTATACTCTGGAATATAGAAACCAATACGTGTCATCAAATACTAGAACATAGTGAGCATACAATACTTGAGCTCGAATGTTTTTCCAGCGTCGCAATCACTCCAAATGGAAAGAGCCTCATTTCCACATCAAAGTATCCTGGAAATCTCACGACGAAGATCTGGGATATAAAATCTGGCACATGCATCCACGATCTCACAAAGTTTATAAGAAATGAAATCCAATCTATGGCAATCACCCCAAATGGAGAGAACCTTATTTTAACGTGCCCAGAAAACATTCAGATATTCGATATAGATTCTGGTGTACGCATTTTCACTTTAGGAAACAAGATCCCAAAAAAAGAACAAAACTTCATTAGCGGAGCACTCTCCCAAGATGGAAAAACCCTTCTATCGAGATCATTATCTCATAATTTAGGCGAAATTCATGCCTGGGATATGCATCCGCTCTTTGAACAAGGCATACCTCCTACGGAATCCTCTACAAAAATCGTTCAAAAAATCCTTCTCGATATCGCACAATACTTAGAAATGATTGCAGAGAGAAATGAAGGACAAATTCACGAGTTTATTTTGGCCGCAGTTCCTTTTACAATCAATCGGATCAAAACCCTTCCCAAAGATATTCAAAAAGAAATCTACGACCAAATCAGAAGCACTGATTACAAAAATTTTTATATTCAGGACAATCTCCCCGCTCTCACCATAAAACAATGTGTTGAAAAATTCTTTTCCTGTATCAATCAACTTCCTGAGAATATTCAAAACGCCTTTTACGAACGATTAAACGAAGAGGCTAGAAATTATACCCACCCACGCACAAGATCTCTTGGGCTCGCCGCCGCTGTAACTACAGGACTTGCTGCAGGAACAGCCTCCCTCTTGCATTTTTTACGTAAAAGATGAAGTTCTTAAGATCCTCGGTGTCTTGCTTCTTGGCGGCTCAAGATCGCAATGATGCCGCCTAAAATAATTAGACTCGTTCCTACAAGGACCCAAAAAGAGGGCTCCTCATCGAAAATCCACCATCCAAGAAGCCCTCCAAACGGGACTCCAAGATAATTCACAGCGCTCACCTTGGTTGCGCCCGCAATACTCAAAGATTTTGTAAAACAATACTGGTATCCCAACGAAAGAATCCCAATCAAAATCAGATTCCCCCAAAGACGCAAAGACGCAATCGGCTCCCAAAAGTAGATCATCGGAAAAAACACAACAACCGTTGCGATCACAAAATAATGGGTTAAAATCGTTTCCATCGATTCTGTTTTAGAAAGCTGCCGAATCCCTATTTGAACCAAAGAAATACAAAACCCTCCGGTCAATCCAATCAAGGCCGCCGTGACTTGCATCTCCGGAGAGGGGCGCAAAACCACGACAACGCCTAAAAAACCAATCAAAAGGGCAACTAGCCTCATTTTAGGAACAATTTTTTTAAGCCAAAAAAAGATCACCAGAGGCAGAAATAAGGGGGCGGTATTCGATAGAGTGATTGCATTCATGACAGAAAGATGTCTGACGGAATAAAAATAACACCCCATCGAAACAAGGCCGACAAGAGCGCGGAATGTATGCTTGCGTACGCTCGGTAGACTCAATACAACCTTGCTTTGCCACAAAAAAGGGAGCACAGCAAGCGAGCAGATCACAAAACGAAAAAAAAGAATTGTCGTCACGGGAACCGGCGTCCATCGAATGAAGACAGCGGAAAGCGCCGTCAAAAAAGCGGTGCCGATTGCGAAAAATAGCCCATGATGTTCTTTCATCTCGCCTCATCCAATCCACGCAATTCAGTGATCATCCGCAAAATCCGATCTAACACAACTTGCGCTTCAAAAGCTTCGGGAGAAGGACCGTTTTCCATCATTTGCTGCAAAACTTCCCTCTCTTTAGAAAAAGGGGATTCCTCTATTTTTGGGCTCGGAGGGCGAGAAGAGCTCGTTTGCCGCATTTGCCGCTCGTACCCTTCGATTTGCCCCGCAATCAAAGCCAGCTGCGATTGATGCAGTTCGCTTTGCAAATGCTCCACTTCTTCTTGCGCTTCTTTAAAATGCCTTTCTGCCATCTCAAGCTTTTTTTGCAAAAACGCAATCCTTTGCTTTTGTTTTGTCATAGAAAGCGTTTGAACCACTTCCTGCCCGTCCCTCAAACGGAATGCATGACTCGACATGCAACTGCTCAATAATAAACATGCTACGCTGATTTTACGCATGAGGCCCCGACTTTAATTTCTGTACAAATTCATCAAACTCCGCTTGGCCTATAAGCTGCATAAAAGCGTCTTCATGCAACACCTTCTCAAGGTTAAGACCGCCGTATTGCCAAGCCGTTTGGAGCCAGCCTCCGGCCATTTTAGGTCGTTTGAGCCGAGCAAATGCGCGGGCATTGTGAAGAGCCATCTCTTGCGAAGGAGATACCTGATAACAAGAGCTCGACAATTTCGCGACCACCTCGTCATTTTGACGCTCTGCCGCGAGTTGATGGAGTAGACAGCGGGTATCATCGGCCAAATGGTCTTGAATGGGAAGCAAGAGATCATACGCTTCTTGATTTTTCCCTTCGTGAGCGAGGATAACGGCAAGATATTGAGCTGACATCGCGCCAAGAACTCCCCCCTTCACCTTTTCAAAACAGTGTTTTGCTTCTTCTTTTTTCCCTTCGCGAAGCGCCATCTCGCCTTGGATAAATAATTTGCGGGTGCTCTCATCCCGATCGCCGATGGTTGCAATTTTACTTTTTCGCCACTGATCAAAGCTTTGGAAGGCAAAAAGGAAGAAAAGAGCTCCGGCAAGGTAAAACCGGATCATAAAAAACAGGAATGCAAAAAGAAGAGAGACAATCGCTCCGATCAATAGAGAAAGTTTAAATCCCCGAATGCCAAAATTCGCCTCTAAAATGATCCGAAGAAGCTGTCCTCCATCTAACGGCTGAACAGGAAGAAGATTGACGAGAGTCCAAAATAAGTTCGCCACCTGAGTCATTTTCAAAATCTGATAGACGATAGGAGACCATTGCATTTGGAGAAGCATCGTTGCGATCAAAAAGAGGAAAAAACCAAATAAAGGTCCATTGAATACAATGATAAACTGCTGCCAGAACTTGAGTTTTGGCCCTTCGTAGGAAGTCAATCCGCCAAGAGCCACGAGTTGGATTTTCGCTTTCTGCTTAAAGATGACAGAAGTCAGCGCATGGCCGTATTCGTGGATCAAAACGGAGACAAAAATGATCCCAATCCAGATCGCCATCCCCAAAATGGAGCCCTGGGAATTGATCCAGCCAATGAATGCAGCTAAAACCCAAAAAAAAGGGTGAATCAGAACGGGAATTCTTCCCGGAATTTCAATCATCGTCCTTTTGCTAAAGCGGCCATCACCGCTTTCCCCATCTCTGCTGGATTTTTTGTAATCATCGCGCCTATCTTTTTAAAAGCTTCATATTTTTGTTCTGCAGTGCCCTTGCCTCCCGAAATAATCGCGCCGGCATGCCCCATCCTCTTTCCCGGAGGAGCGGTAGCTCCTGCAATGAAGACAGCGATCGGCTTAGACAAGTGGGAAGAGGCCCAAGCGGCTGCCATCTCTTCTGCATCTCCTCCAATTTCCCCGATCAGTAAAATCGCTTCGGTTTGAGGATCTTTTTCAAATAGTTTTAACACATCAATAAAATTTGTTCCATTTAAAGGATCTCCGCCGATGCCAACGCAGCTAGATTGGCCCAATCCGAGATGGGTTGTTTGCCAGACGGCCTCATAAGTCAACGTGCCGGATCTCGAAACAATTCCTATTTTTCCTTTTTTATGGATATAGCCGGGCATAATCCCGATTTTGCACTCTCCCGGAGTGATCAATCCGGGACAATTTGGGCCAATCAAACGGGATTTTTTCGAAGCGTTCATAACCCTTTTGACTTCGAGCATATCTCGAATCGGAACCCCTTCGGTAATACAAACAATCAAAGGGATTTCTGCGTCTTCCGCCTCTAAAATTGCATCGGCGCAATAGGGAGCTGGAACAAAAATCAAACTCGCATCAATGGCGCTTTCCTTTTTCGCCTCCCAAATCGTATCGTATACGGGAAGATTTAAAATGGTTTGTCCGCCTTTGCCCGGAGTGACTCCGCCTATAATGTCCG
The DNA here is from genome assembly GCA_964405125.1 of uncultured bacterium. Lineage (GTDB taxonomy): Bacteria > Chlamydiota > Chlamydiia > Chlamydiales > SM23-39 > DAIDHZ01. The sequence continues at coordinate 4,619 of CAYOMT010000061.1, read as the reverse complement.
TTCCATATTCAAGACATTGCCTTGCATGAAACTCCCCTGCCTGGCCGGTGATCCCCTGCACTAAAACTTTTGTCTTTTTATTGATTAAAATGCCCAATTTTATTTTCCTGCAGCCACAACGAGCTGCGCTGCTTTTTCCAAATTTTCTGCGACAATGATTTTCAAACGGCTCTCTGCAAAGAGCTTCTTCCCGGCCTCTACATTCGTCCCTTCCATCCGGACGACAATCGGAACCTGAATGTGCTGCTCGTTTGCCGCAAAAATAACCCCTTCGGCAAGAGTCCGGCAATTCATAATGCCGCCGAAAATATTGACTAAAATCGCCTTGACCCGAGTATCGGAGAGAATGATTCTAAATCCTTCGGCGACCTTTTCCTTTGTCGCGCTGCCTCCGACATCCAAAAAATTTGCAGGAGAAGATCCATGCAATTCAATAATATCCATGGTTGCCATCGCAAGACCTGCGCCATTTACCATGCAACCAATGGTTCCTTGCATAGAAATGTAAGTCAGATCGAATTCCTTGGCCTTGGCTTCCTGCAAAGAGCCTTGCGAAGGGTCGTAATACAAGACCAAATCCGGGTGGCGGAAAAGAGCATTGTCATCGAGGCTCATCTTCGCATCAATTGCCACGAGATCCCCTTCCTTTGTCTCGACAAGAGGGTTGATCTCGAGCATCGAAGCGTCTGTTTCCATGAAGGCTTTAGAAAGATTCTGGGCAATCCAAGCGCCTTTTTTTGCAAGAGGACCCTTCCAGCCCATGAATTTGCAAAGACGAACAATTTGATATCCTCGCAACTTGCCTTCTAAAGTCAAAGGGAGCTGCAAAATTTTCTCCGGCATCTTGTGGGCGATCTCTTCAATTTCCATCCCTCCTTCGGGAGAAGCAATCAAAATGGGAATGGCCCGATCCCGATCGATGCAAAGACTCATGTAGTATTCTTTGGCAATATCGACAGGCTTTGAAATGAGGACTTTTTGGGCAATAATGCCATCCAAGCCGGTTTGTTCATTGACCATTTTCATTCCAAGCAAAGAATCGGAAACCTTAATAATTTCTTCCTTTGATTTGGCAAATTTGACTCCGCCCGCCTTGCCCCGGCCGCCTGCATGAACCTGAATTTTCACAACAGCGGTTGTAGCGCCAAGTTTTTCGATGCAATGCTTAACCTCGTGCATATCCGAGGCGACTCCGAAGGGAGGGATCGGGATGCCGTATTTTGCGAGGACTTCTTTGGCTTGATATTCATGTAGGTTCATAAAAATCAGTTATCTGATAGAATCCTTATTTCGGTAAACATTTATGTTGCATTTCATCAAAAAAATTTTTTCTCCTTTTTCGAAAATCAAGTCGCATCTTGGGGCAAAAATCCGCGCCCTTTTCTCTCGAAATATCGATGAAAACTCCTACCTAGAACTCGAAGAGCTTTTGTATGAAGCGGACCTAGGCCCTGCGATTGCAATGGATCTTGTCCAAAAAATCCGCATCCAAAAGCCGGCAGAAGTGATCGCCTTTCTCAAACAAGAACTCCACAAACTATTTCCCAAAGAAGTAGCCCCTCCCTCTCTCCAAACGCCCCACGTGATTTTGATGATTGGCGTGAATGGGAGCGGGAAAACAACGAGCCTTGCAAAACTTGCCAATCACTATCGGAAACTCGGCAAAAAAGTGCTGATTGGGGCTGGAGATACATTTCGAGCGGCCGCAGTGGAGCAACTAGAAACATGGGCGAAAAAAATTGGTGTTGAACTGGTGAAATCGCAATCCAATAGCGATCCTGCCGCAGTTGCATTTGACGCTCTTGCTGCCGCTAAAGCGCGCAATGCCGATGTCGTCCTCATCGATACAGCAGGCAGATTGCAAAACAAAACAGATCTGATGAATGAACTGGCAAAATTGCGCCGCATCTGTCAAAAACAAATCCCGAATGCGCCGCATGAGACATTGCTTGTTTTAGATGCGACAGTCGGGCAAAATGCGCTGGACCAAGCAAAAACGTTCCACCAATTTACGCCCATCACAGGCATCGTCCTCACAAAACTCGATGGCTCAGCCAAAGGCGGGATCGCAGTACCTATCCAAAAGGAATGCAATATCCCCATTCTCTGGGTCGGCCTTGGCGAAGGAGAAGAAGACCTCACCCCGTTCGACCTGAATTCTTATTTAGACGCTTTACTTAGCTAAAAAAATTCTTTTCCTATGTAATACAATTTCTTGTAAACTCCGCCATCTTCGGAGTATATATGAAAATTTTTTTTAAGATCATTCAAGCCATTCTTCTTATCACAACTCCCGCCTTAATGGCATATCCAATAAATGAAATTCCAAAAATTATCATTGAACAAACAAATCATCAAACCTTCCAACTTCCCGATTTACGTACACTTTCATATGATGAAGTTGTTAATCTGCTTGCATTGATTGAATCCGATTGCTTTGAAGATCACTACTCAGCGGATGAACTAGATCAAATCAACCGATTCATCTCGTTTCTTGCCATGGAAGGCGTAACCGATGACGAAAAAATCGATATGGCAAACGCCACAGCCTCCCTCTTTCGACAAAACGACATCCAATATGCCTTATTTATCAATCCGGAATACGAATATACCGCCACACCGGCAATCTACATTCAAAAGCCTCAAGATATTGTTCTGTGCAAAAGTTGGTTTAAAAAGCAGTGGGATCAAACGAAATCTTTCGTTAAAGAACACAAAAAAGCAATTATTATCGGCGCAATCGTGGTTGTGACTGTAGCAGTTGTAGTTGTGGCTGCAGTAGCCATATCGGCTTCCGCAGCCAGCACGGCTGCAGCAGGTGGGCTTGCCTCAGCTGGAAGCGTGGCTGTATCTCCCGAACCAAAATATGTAGAAAAAAAACATGGTGAATCACTTGTTTCTTCATTGCAAGAACAAGTATTTTCCTTCAAAGAAACAATTGCAAAAGAGCAATTTGAAGCTGTTTCCGAATCAAATGGAATCTCTATAGAAGAAAATGGGAGACTTGTTGGGTCTCTTTTCGCTCATAAAACAGTCGATACAGTCACAAATTACTTCAACTATAACCCACTGAATATAAATGAACTAAAAGATTTTGGATTCAACTCACAATGCCCCGCTCCTAAATGGCTGCAAACCTATCCAAAAAACTCTACACTTGCTCCGCACCCTTCAACGGATCTTGCTTTTTCTACAGATTATACAACGACTTATGCGACAAGTAGATACGATTTGAATACATTGTCCTACCAAGCGCGAGGAGATTTAGCATTATTCTCTGAATGCTATACCCAAGCGGTGCAAGATTTTGGGAAAGCAATCTCACTTGATCCTACCAATCCAATTTTGTATCTCGAAAGAGGCATTGCTAATTTTGAGCTCGGCAATTATGAAAACTCGATAGCCGATTACTCTCAATATGTAGAAAAAAAGGGAGAGCCGTTCTCAGTTACTGATTTCAGCCTAGGCTTTGCCAAAGGGGTTCCAAAGGGAGCCTATGAATCCGGTAAAGGGACTCTTCTATTCCTTTCAGATTTTATAGCCCATCCAATTGAGACTTCTAAACAAGTAGTCAATTCACTAAATCAATTGGCAATCTTAATTAAAAATGATGAATTTGGTGTTGTTGCTGAGGCTCTTTCTCCAGAACTATACCAGCTCGTAACGCAATGGGACACTCTTCCCTCCGAAACAAAAGGAGAACTTGCTGGATACGCTCTAGGCAAGGTCGGAACAGAGCTCTTAGCTCCAGGAGCGATCGCCAAAGTAGCTAGCAAAAGCGTGCATAGCGCAAGTGAATTGTCAACAATCTGCAAAAACATCCACATTGCTCAAGAAACTCTGATCCTTGAGACGATTTCTGGAGCAGGAACCCCAATGAAAGTTTGCGAACTTGTCAAAATGGGTAAAAAAGCAGCAGCAACCGGAGAAGAACTGGGCTTCTCTACACAAGAAATTGCCCAATTACAGAAAACCAAAAAGCTAAACAAAACAGTTGCTCATGCTTATAAACATCTAACCCCCTCACAAAAGCAATCCTTTGAGTTATTCGATAACGCACAAGAGTTTTTAAAATCATACAAAGGGTTTATGCCTGAATCGGAAGTAAGGCAGCTCATACATCAAACCGGAATTAGCACTTTTCCTCGACCACAAGGGATACCTGATAATTTTAGAGTCCAAATCTCAGATAGAGGAGCTGGAATGAAATATATACACCCAAAACATACCCATACTTCCATAAGAGTTATGCCAGGGAAACCTCATAGTCCATTTCCTTATCAACAACAACCATATGTAATTCATATGAAAGATGGGAAATGTGTAGATAAATTTGGAAATAAAATAGTAAAGACAGGTGCTTCAGAAACCCCAGAAGCTCACATCCCTTATAATGAATTTTTATACAGAGATTAATCATGCTAACAGATGATGATAAAAAATATATTGTAAATGAGTATTTAAGGAAAATACATCATATTTCTGATAAAGCATATCAAAGAAGAGCGTGGATCCAAGGGGAGCCCCCTGGCACCGATTTCGATGAAACAGTATGCCAGTTTGTTGATATTGGAGATCCAATTTTGGAAAATTACCAAGACTTTGGAATTACAGATACC
>CAYOMT010000060.1:0-9009 GCA_964405125.1 uncultured bacterium | reverse complement strand
CGCGGAGAAATCCAGTGTATTGGAGCGACCACGCTCGATGAATACCGAAAGCACATCGAAAAAGACCCGGCCTTAGAGCGGAGATTTCAAAAAATCATCGTCCAGCCGCCGAATGCCGAAGAGAGCATTTCAATCTTGCTTGGACTGAAATCCAAATATGAAGAGCACCATAAGTGCGTGTATACAGATAGCGCGGTCAAAGCCGCCGTTACGATGTCCGATCGATATATTTCAGGAAGATTCCTCCCCGATAAAGCCATCGATCTTCTCGATGAAGCAGGAGCCAAGGCCCGCATCTCGATCATGCACCAGCCTTCTCATCTGGTAGAACTCGAGGCCAAAGTGGAAGAAGCGCGCATTGCAAAAGAAGATGCAATCAGCCGTCAGGAATATGAAAAAGCGGCGAAGCTGCGCGATCACGAAAAAACAGCGCGGGAAGATCTGCAAAAAGCGAAAACAGACTGGGAAGCGCGCAAAGAAGAGCATCTCCCGATTGTGGATGAAGAAGAGATTGCCAATATCGTTGCAAAACAAACGGGTGTCCCCGTCACGCGCCTCACTGAAGGAGAAACAACGAAAGTTCTGAAAATGGAAGAAGAGCTGAAGACAAAAATCATCGGACAAGATGATGCGCTTCAAACCGTTTGCAGAGCCATTCGAAGAAGCAGAGCGGATATTAAAGACCCGAACCGTCCGATTGGAGCCTTTCTATTTTTGGGGCCGACCGGAGTGGGAAAAACACATCTAGCCCGCCTCCTTGCTTCCCATATGTTTGGCGGAGAAGACGCTTTAATCCAAGTGGATATGTCCGAGTATATGGAGAAATTTGCAATCAGCCGGATGACGGGATCTCCTCCTGGATATGTTGGATACGAAGAGGGCGGCCAGCTGACAGAACAAGTGCGAAGACGTCCTTATTGCGTTGTCCTTTTTGATGAAGTAGAAAAAGCGCACCCCGACGTCATGAACCTCCTTCTTCAGATTCTCGAAGAGGGAAGACTCACAGATTCTGTCGGCCGCAAAATCGATTTCCGCAACACAATTGTGATCATGACATCCAATCTGGGGGCCGATTTAATCCGCAAATCGACCGAAGTAGGGTTCCAGGCAAAGGAAACCCTCATGGATTACAAAGTGATGCAAGAAAAAATTGAAAGCTCAGTCAAGAAACACTTCAAGCCTGAGTTCATCAACCGATTGGATGGCCTTGTGATCTTTAAAACGCTCGACAAGCCTTCTTTGCGCCATGTGATCGACCTCGAGTTCAAAAAACTCAAAGATCGATTGGCAAAGAAAAAAATCACAGTCAGTCTGGACGATTTAGCGCGCACTTTCCTCGTCGACAAAGGCTACATGCCGGAAATGGGCGCAAGACCTTTGCGCCGAGTGATCGAGCAGTATCTGGAAGATCCCCTTGCAGAAAAATTGCTCCACGATCCCGATGCAGAAAAGAAATATTTAATCACAACAAAAGACGGACAAATTGCTTTTGTAGATCAAGACATAAAACTTGAGCCTAAAACAGAAGAAGTTGTAACGCCGTAACTTAAATCAGGGTGTCTGCAAAGTGCGGACACCTTATTTATTTTTAAAGCGCTTTTTTCTTTTTGTATTTATCGAGATGTTCGAGGGCTTTTCCGGTTCCAAGACAAACAGCGAGCAATGGATTGGAAGCGACAAAAACAGGCAAGCCCGTTTCTTTAATCAAAGCTTTATCAATCCCTTTCATGAGAGCTCCCCCGCCTGCTAAAACCATCCCTCTTTCGACGAGGTCGGCAGCAAGTTCCGGAGGGCATTTTTCTAACGTGAGTTTTACACTTTCGATGATTTGCTGAATGGGTTCGGCCAAACATTCGCGGATTTCCACGGAATTAATCCGTTTTGTGATCGGAAGACCGGCCACCTGATCGCGTCCCCTCACTTCCATCTCGAGTTCATTATTGCCGAGAGGATAGGCAGAACCAATTGTAATTTTAATTTCTTCGGCCGTTCTCGGACCAATCATTAAATTATAAGTACGCCGCATGTAATTGATGATGCATTCGTCAAATTCATCTCCGGCAATCCGAAGCGATCTCGATTCGACAATCCCTCCAAGGGAAATAATCGCAATTTCCGTCGTACCGCCGCCAATATCGATGATCATATTGCCCGAAGGCTCGTGCACAGGCAAATCGACACCGATCGCTGCAGCCATCGGCTCTTCAATCAAAATCACTTCCTGAGCGCCTGCATGCAACGCGGAATCTTCCACAGCCCGCTTTTCTACGCCTGTAATTCCGGAAGGGACTGCAATCAAAATGCGAGGACGGAAAAGAGAGCGGGTCGGCGTGACGCGCTTAATCAAAGCCTTCAACATCCCCTCTGCAATTTCAAAATCGGCGATCACCCCATCTTTCATCGGGCGGACAGCGTGGATTTTTCGAGGTGTTTTTCCGAGCATCGCCTTGGCTTTGTGGCCGACTGCAAGCACTTCATTTGTCAAGGAATCGACAGCGACGACAGAAGGTTCTGCCAAAACAATTCCCTTTCCGCGAACGTACACAAGTGTATTGGCCGTTCCTAAATCAATCCCGATATCGCTTGAAAATATCCCTGAAAGCCGATGAAACTTGGCGCTCATGAGCTTTTGTAAATCATTGAGTGTTCTAAGCGACTTTTCTGTTACTGTTTCTTGCATATATTTTCAAGTTTGTAAAAGTTCTAATACATCTTCCCATGTCAACTTCGCGATGGCTTCATCATCGCAGCTTACCACTTTCTTGACCAATCCTTTTTTCCGTTTTTGCATCTCTACGATCTTTTCTTCAATTGTATTGAGCGTAATGAGCTTGTAAGAGGAAACTGATTTTTTTTGGCCAATGCGGTAAACGCGATCCGTCGCCTGATTTTCGACGGCAGGGTTCCACCACATATCGTAATGGATCACTGTATCTGCGCCCACGAGATTCAATCCGGTGCCCCCGGCTTTGAGAGACACGAGGAAAACCATGATTTTTGGATTTTCGTTAAATTCCCGAACAATTTCGAGTCGATTTTTGGATGTTCCATCGAGATAAGCAAAAGAAATGCCCCTTTGTTCAAAGTCTTCGCGCATGATGTGGAGCATCCGCGTATACTGACTAAAGATCACCGTCTTATGATTTCCTTCGACAAGAGCTTGTAAAAGCTCCAATAGCATGTCGTATTTTGCCGAATCGCCGATCTCCGCTTTTTCTTTCGCAAAAATGGCAGGATGGCAGCAAATTTGCTTCAAGCGGGTCAATGTCGCCAAAATATGGATTTGCACTTTGTCGAATCCTTCGCGCGCCACGAGTTTGACGAGTTCATCGCGGGCTGTTGCTGCGTAGGATTTGTATAATTCAAGCTGCGATTCTGAGAGTTGGCAGTGGTATACAATCTCATCAATCGGCGGCAAGTCTTTCAAGACATCGCTTTTCATGCGGCGCAAGATGAAGGGCGAAATTTTTCTTCGCAAATATTCTAAATTCTGTTGCTGCTGCGCGCCTGTAATGCGGATGTATTTTTCCATAAATCGATCGAATGTGCTTAAAAATCCGGGCATGAGGAAATCCATCAAACTCCAGAGATCTTCCAAGGAATTTTCAATCGGAGTGCCCGTTAAAATCAACCGATGCGCAGCCTGGATCATTTTGACTGATTTCGCATTGCGCGTGCCCCGATTTTTGATGTGCTGCGCTTCATCTAAAATGGCGTAGCTGAAAGGAATTTGGCAGTAGGTTTCAATATCTTTTTGGAGCAATGTATAAGAGGTAATCACTACATCGAATTCTTTCAATCGGGAGAGCCATTTTTTCCTTTGTCCCGGAATCCCGTCGATGACCATCGCCTTCAATTTCGGGTTGAATTTATGCAATTCTTCTTTCCAGTTATAAAGAAGAGAAGTCGGACAAATAATTAAAGAATGGGCTTCTTTATTGGTATTGTGGTGCTGCGTGATGGCGACAATGGCCTGGAGAGTTTTGCCAAGACCCATATCGTCGGCAAGAATTCCATTCAAGTACATGAGCCTTAGTCTTTCAAGCCAGTTTACCCCTTCTGTTTGATAGGGCCGTAAATCTGCCTTCACTTCTTTTGGAAGCGGCATAGGCTCGAGAACGACTTCGCCTAGCATCTGCTTGCGAATTTCCAAGAGTCTATCGGACATTTTGAAATCGACAGGCAGACCCTGAAAGGCCTCCACATCGATTGTGACGAGATTCCAAAGAGGTTTTTTCTCTACGTGATCGCTGAGCTGCTTGATTCCGAGCTCATCGAAGAGCTGAACAATCTTTCCAATTCTTTCTAGATCTAAAACTAAAATTTTCGAAAACCGGGAAGACACTTCTTTTTTCTGCTTGCCGGCATCCAATTCTAAATAGGCCCGTTTTGCAGAGATGCACTCCCAAAGAAGCTCGAGCTTGACGCCCTTTAAAGCGCCATCGACCTGGATGGAAATTTCATAATAGCCAACGACATTGGCCGCATCGAGGGTCAGCGTAAACTTTGTTTGATCATAGAGGAATTGATCCAAGAGATTTTGCGGGCATTCGAATTGCACTCGGTGTTGGTTGCGAGGGATCACGCCCGTCATAAATTCTACGATTTTCTTTTCTGTCTTTGCGACATAGGAACCGGTTTGAGGACTAAAAACAAAATCTTGGAATAATTCATCGATAATTTGCCGCTCTTCGACGAGATTGCGCGCTAAAACGCCCTGCTTTGTCACAAAAGTAAGGATTTCTTCATACCCAAGTTTTGTCGCAACGGAAGGGACCTCCTCTCCATCGTAAGAAAAGAAAAGAGAAGCCTCTAGCTCCCCATCGAGATAGGATAAATGGCAGCGGGCCCCCAATTTTCCGGTGAAGGGCAACGTGACAAATTTCTCAATGATTTCTCCATTGACAACTTCGGAAAATCTCTTCAATTCCTGCAAAGAGTTTTCGACAAAAGTTCCAAATAAAGGCTCAGGAATCGCCATATCGCGAATCGAAGGCAAGCTGAGCAAATGGGTTCTTTTAATGTGCGCGTGGAAGCGATAATATACGTCTTGATAAAGCATGCCCGGCTGAGCGCATTCGAAGAGAACCGCTTCATCTAAATTGAGGATATTTTCGCTTGCAAAAAGTTGTGGTTTCAAGAGAATTTTAGCCGCGGGAGGCTCGATATATTCGAGAGAAAACCTGAGAACCACCGGAGAGGGAGAAAAGCGAAGCGGCGTTTCTAGAGAGCCTAAGTAAAGACACGGTAAAGCAGGCATCTCATCTTCGAGATTTTTAAAGCCGCGAGGAGAAGCCATCTCGCTTGCAATTTCATACGTATTTGCAAGGAGAAGACCGAATACTTCGGTGTCTAACTGCGCAATTCTTTGAGAGCGTTCATTTTGGCCGGATTCTTGAAACCGGGCATTGGCTAAAATGAGTTGAAGCAAAGAACTTCCTGCGGCGTCGAAGCATTTGAGAGAGAAAAAAAGGCGGCGCCCTGCGACAAAAATGGGCTCTTCATAGCGAACGGCATCTAAAAAAGCCTTCATTTGGGAAATCTGCAAAGGCTTTGAGCGGAAAGGCAACCGCAAAGCCAGCTGAAACTCAACTTTCCCCTTTTTATCGCCCTGAATGAGAGTCTGCGGATTAAAAATGACAGCAAGCTCTGCAGACAAAAGGGCATTTTCTTCTTTGGACAAGAAAAAAGGCGAATGGGACAAAATCTCCGACGCGGTAATGTATTCCTGAAGAATCTGCTTTTGATACCTGGCGTCTTGCTTGACAACTTCCTTTGTCTCGGCTTCTTTGATCGCTTCAATTAAAACATTTTTTTCTTCCGTGTCTAGATGATCGCTTTTTGCAATATCGGATTCTTTGGAGTAGTCGATGAGAAGAGAATCTATTTTCTCCTCTAAAAAGAAAATGAGCGCGGCAAGGTGCTGGCAGTCATATCGGCTTGGGCAATCGCAGTTTGTATGCACTGCTTGAGATTCGAAGCGATCGACCTCGATCTCGCTTTCATAGGTATTTTCAAAATTTCCGAGAATGCGGCTGTTGAATCGAATGGTATCATTGTCGAGACGAATGATTTTCGCAGAAACAATTTTTTGTTTATCAAATAACTGTTTTCCTTCCTTGAGAATCGCAGGAGAGAAATCCTGTTTCATTTTGCGAAAATTTAACATACAACCAAGCACTCCATGTAGAGGGTGCTTTCGAAAAAATGCACTCTTGCGCAAATTTCTTTAGCTACCCTGTTTTGAGCCAGAGTTTTGGTTTTACCTCTTTTTTAAAACCTTCGCAACAGAAAAATTTGAAATTTACAAAAATCAGAAAAAACTCAGGTTTTTAACCTGAGTTTTTTTGGGTTGTCTGCATTTCGTAGCTATCAAAGCCATAAGGAAGCGGAGTCGTTTGTTTCATCTTTTTTGAAACAACCTTTCCATCTTTGATCAAAATAAAATAATGGCGCTCATTGACTGTCCGATCGCCTGTTTTGAACTTTTCGACATATTCATATTCAATCGCTCCATCTTCTTTTCGATGGGTTGCAATGGGCTCGCCAATCATTGCGAGAACTTCCTCTTGCGTCGATCCAATCGGAACATCGTAAAAGGAATTCATACTCATCGCCGATCCACCGGACGAGCACGCGGCTAAAAAGAGACAAAAGATCCAAATTGTTGATTTCAAGGCTCTTCCTCATTTTCTTGAGATTCATCGGGAGAAGGGACTTCTTTGGACTGGAGCCAAATGCGCGCTTCAATTTGAGTGCGGAATTGATCGGTTGTGATGTATTCGCCTTTCATGACATAGCTGCCATCTTCTTGCAAGGTGTAAGTTTCATAGCCTTCGAAGTTTGCATTGTTCCGAAATTCCCAAGCGATCATAGTTTCATCAAAAATCCCGGTTCCAGAAATCCGTCCTACATTTTGATTATCCATTTCGACTAAAAAACTTTTGGCCTGGAAATCGTAGAAGGACAATTCGTTGCGCATTTGTTCTGGGAGACCTTGAATCTGAATTTCTTGAGCGCAATTGATCTTGCCTGTGAAATCCGTATTTTGGATGGCCCATTTGGTTCCGAAAAAGAGATCTTCTTCGACCATATTGAGAGTGATTTTGCCTTCGCCGAGCCAAAGGCCTGGGGAAAAAATAAACATATGATTCATCATCAGAACATAAACCTTCTGCTATAGACGCTTTGGAGCAAGCCCAAAGCCGCCATGGTCGTTAAAAGAGAACTGCCTCCATACGTCACGAAGACAAGGGGCACTCCGGAAATAGGCAAAAGAGCGCACATCATCGCGATATTCATTAACACGTGCATGGAAAGATAGGCCGCCAAACCTGCTGCTAAAAGCCGGCCGAAGGGGTCCCTTGCCACCGCCGCTACCTGAAAACTACAATAGATCAAAGCATAAAAAAGAAACAGTAGGAACGCAAGCCCTAAAGCGCCAAACTCTTCGCCAAAAGCGGCAAAGACGGAATCGGTGTGGGCGGCGGGGAGCCACTTTCTGCCGGAAAACTCGCTTTTATGCCAACCGGTTCCGGTCAGTCCCCCAATTGCAATGGCAGTCTGAGCGGCTTTTTGGTGATACGTATTTGGATTTAAGCGCTCATACTGATATTCCTTTACGAATTTGGTAAAAAAAGGCTGCATTTTTTCATGAGATAAGACGCCCATAAAGATCAAAACAGCGAAGCCGAAAATGAAAAGACCTCCAACGATCATGAGGCGAAGAACTCCCTTGTGAATTCCGGCGAAATAGCCCATGCATAGGGAGATTGGATAGAGGACGAGAGAGGTTCCGAGATCGGGCTGCTTGAGAATGAGGAGAAAAGGGACGCCGACAATGAGCGACATCTGAAGGGCTGCGGGGAAAGAGTGAACGAGACTCCCCTTTCTTTCCAAAAACCAACTCAAAACGATGATGAGAACCAACTTTGCCTGTTCAGAGGGTTGAAAACTGGCAAAGCCCGGAATGCGATACCATCGATGGACGTTTTGAATGGGGCTTACGAAAAATAGACCCACCAAGAGAAGGATCATGCCGAGATATAAGAAAAAACTCCAATCGCGGAGCTTGCGATAGTCAAAAGCGGTAAAAAAAAGAAAAACGAGCCAGCCCAAACAAAACCAACGGATTTGGGTTTTAACAAGGGGCGTTAAAAAGAGAGGTTCCTCCCATTCATTGACACTTCCGGTCATGGAAGAAATGACCAATAAACTGATGGTCATCAAAAAGAAAACCAAAGGGTAAATCCGCCAATCGAGGCGGGATAAAACGCGAGGATCCCACATACAAAATAAGTGTTGATGAAATGAAAAAAAAGAGCAAGAACGAGTATACTGAAAGGGATGGAAATCGTAGAAATTCATTTACAAAGCGTCGATTCGACAAATACATACGCAAAAACACACGGAATTCACTTTGCAAAGGATAAAATCACCTGCATTACAGCAGAAGAGCAAACGGGCGGGAAAGGGCAGTTCCAAAGAAAATGGATCTCCCCTCCCAACGTGAATCTCTATGCAACTTTTTATTTTCACCTCCCCCTGAATACACCTCATCTGACAGAACAAAGCCTGATTCTGGCAAAGAGCATCAAAAAAGTTTTAGAGCAATTGGGAATGCCTGCGGCGATGAAATGGCCGAACGATGTACTGATTGGAGGGAAGAAAATCGCGGGAGTGCTCTGCGAAACAGAGTTTCACAAAACGCATATCGAAGTAATTTTAGGATTTGGGCTGAATGTGAATATGGAAATAGAAGATTTGGCAAAAATAGACCAACCGGCAACGTCGCTCAAAAACGAAACGGGGAAAATTTGGGATAAACGAAAGATTTTGAGAGAAATCCAAAAGCAATGGGTCCTTGATATACAATTTTTTAAATGAATGAGTAGTTGCTTGAAAGTTTGAAAAAGGTTATGATGTCAGCATTCATTTTGGCCAGATAGCTCAGATGGTAGAGCAGAGGACTGAAAATCCTTGTGTCGCTGGTTCGATTCCAGTTCTGGC
>CAYOMT010000059.1:6884-9079 GCA_964405125.1 uncultured bacterium | reverse complement strand
TTAAACGTTATATGAGCTAGAACTCACCGAGCCGCCCGTTCCCGTCCAGTTTGTGTGGAAAAACTGCCCCCGTTTTTTATCGACTCTCTCATAAGTATGCGCGCCAAAGTAATCGCGCTGCGCTTGAAGTAAATTCGCGGGAAGCTCTCTACTCCGATATCCATCAAAAAATGCTAAAGCCGTTGAAAAACAGGGCAAAGGAATCCCCATCATCAAACCTTCAGCGACCACTTTTCTCCAGGCATTTTCAGCCCTTTTCACTTCCCCGACAAAAAAAGGATCCACTAAAAGACTTCGCAAAGACGGATTTGCATCATAGGCCTCTTTAATCTTACCCAAGAACTTGCTCCGGATAATGCAGCCGCCTCGCCACATCAAAGCAATGGAGCCAAAATTGAGCTTCCATCGATTTTCTTCCGACGCCTGCCGCATCAACATAAATCCTTGCGCGTAGCTAATCAATTTTGAAGCATAGAGAGCTTGCGCCACAAGTGGAGCTAATTCTGTTTTGGAAAAAGAGCTTTTATACGTCGGCGCTTTATAAAGAGCGCTTGCAGAAACCCTCTCTTCTTTCAAAGAAGAAAGACACCGAGCAAATACGGCCTCTCCAATCAAGGTTAAAGGCATCCCTCGATCTAGCGCATCAATCCCCGTCCACTTACCCGTTCCCTTTTGCCCTGCCACATCGAGAATTTTCTCGACTAAAGGCTTCCCGTCCGTATCTAGCTTAGAAAAAATATCGGCGGTAATTTCAATCAAATAGCTATTGAGAGATCCTTGATTCCACCCAAGAAACGCCTCGTGCAATTCTTTGAAATCAAAATGAAACCCTTTGCGCAAAAGATCAAAAGATTCGCAAATGAGCTGCATATCGCCATATTCAATCCCGTTATGCACCATCTTGACATAATGACCGGCACCCCCTTCTCCCACCCAATCGCAGCAAGGCTGTCCATCTTCGGACTTCGCCGCAATGGCTTGAAAAATCCCCTTCACGTGCGGCCAGGCATCGGGATTGCCTCCCGGCATGATCGAAGGGCCGTGGCGAGCTCCTTCTTCTCCTCCGGAAATACCGGCGCCGATGAATAAAATCCCGTGCTCTTTCAGCATCGCAAAACGGCGCTGGCTATCGGGAAAGTGGCTATTGCCGCCATCGATGATAATATCGCCCTTGGAAAGGTGGGGAAGAAGCTGCTCAATGAACTCGTCGACAGGATCTCCTGCTTTGACCATGAGCATGACCCTGCGGGGCAGTTTTAAGCTCGCAATGAATGCAGGAATATCGTGAAATCCAACAATCGATTTCCCTTTTGCAGGACCTCGTATGAATTCATCCGTTTTTGAAGTCGTTCGATTGAATACAGAGACTCTATATTTATGATCGGCCATGTTGAGAACCAAATTTTGCCCCATTACAGCAAGGCCAATTAACCCAATATCAGATTGCATATCACCCTTTTTTATTATCTCGATTCTCGGCGGGAAAACCTAGTATCAAACACCTGCGAAGCATTATCTACCAAGAAAGCGGCTAAATCTTCATCGCCTTCAAAATCCATTGCGACTTCCATCTTACCATCTGATGCAGGCTCTGTACAAGTAATCAAAACATAACAAGCGCATTGATCTTTCAATACCTTTTTCATCCGAGCAAGAGACTCCCCATCTGACTTACCCATGCAAAAGAGTTTCTTACTCATCAAGACTCCCTCAAGAAAAATTAAATATTGCCCGAATAAATGACAGAAAACGGATTTCCATGCAACCAAAACATGATTGACAAATAAATATTTTAAATATACCCCCGCTAAAAAACATTGCATAAGTATTCTCTTTTTAGTTATTATATAAGGGAAAAAATTCCTTATTTCACGGTAATAAACCTACCAGAATGAAATAGGAAAAGAAATTATTCACCATTTCAAGGAAATTATTAAAATGTCAGCTCCAACATCCCCACTTTCACCTTTATCCTCTGCGAGCTCCTCGGGGCGGACAGACACTATAAGTCCTTTAGCAGGAGAAGCTTTTAGAGGAAGACGGCAATCTCTTCCACCTATCGACATCTCAACAACTGCGCAAAAAGTCGCAGCTCTTTCTCCTCACGCAACTACACCGATTGCTTCCACGACGAAAAGAAAATTATCGGAAGCTGTCGAACAAGCAAAAGCGATGAGCCGTCCTCGCGCAAAGAG
>CAYOMT010000059.1:0-6784 GCA_964405125.1 uncultured bacterium | reverse complement strand
ATCCAAGAGGGGTTTGTATATAACCCTTCTTTTCTATAAAATGGGTCTTCTTCAACCCAAGAGAAAACCGATGTTCAAAAGAATTCTTCTTTTTTTCGCCCTCAACTTGCTCGTCATGTTGATGGTTACATTCGTCCTCAATATTTTTCACGTACAGCCCTACTTAAACGCCCATGGAATCGACTATTTTTCGCTCATGATCTTCTGCCTTGTTTGGGGGATGACAGGAGCCCTCGTCTCTCTTTGTTTATCCCGGGTGATTGCGAAATCGATGCTTGGCGTCTCCGTGATTGACCCCTCTTCTCGAGACCCTCAATTCAAAGAACTTTTACATACTGTGCAAAATTTGAGCCAAAAAGCCGGGATCCCCGTACCCGAAGTCGGAGTCTATAGATCCAATGAGGTGAATGCTTTTGCAACAGGGCCTACCAAAAATAGATCCCTGGTTGCCGTTTCCTCCGGCCTTCTCAATCGGATGGGCCCAAAAGAACTCGAAGGAGTCTTGGGCCATGAAATTGCCCATATCGCAAATGGAGATATGGTCACCATGACTCTTCTTCAGGGCGTAATCAACGCATTTGTCATGTTTTTGGCGCGCGTTTTAGCTTCGCTCGCCTCCGGTTTTGGGAAAAATAGAAACAATCAAGAGCAAGGGAGCTATCTCAGCTTTACCCTCTTTACATTCCTTTTTGAAACCATTTTTATGGCTCTTGGCTTCCTCGTCATTGCGGCATTTTCCAGATATCGAGAATTTAAAGCCGATGCAGGAGGCGCTCATCTCGCAGGGAAAGACGCGATGATCTCCGCTTTAAAAAGCCTTGGCGCTTTGAAACACAACGAAGATCTCAAAGAACAACCCCAGGCGATTGCGGCTTTTAAAATATCGCAAAGAGGGAAAAAGGGAATTTTCTCCCTCTTTTCAACGCATCCACCCCTCGAAGAGAGGATTGAACGCCTCGCAAGGCATTCCTAGTATGACAGTTGTCCTTGGAATGTCGGGAGGCGTCGACTCCTCCCTTTGCGCCGCTCTTCTAAAAGAAGAGGGATATCAAGTCATCGGCCTTTTCATGAAAAACTGGGAAGAGGCCGATGCAAGCGGCGTTTGCCAAGCAGCCAAGGAATATGAAGATGTCAAAAGGACATGCGATCTGCTTCAAATCCCTTGTTATAGCGTCAATTTCGTTCAGGAGTACCAAGATCGGGTTTTCTCTTCATTTCTCGAAAATTTGCGCAAAGGAATGACTCCTAACCCCGACATTCTGTGCAATCGAGAAATCAAATTCGATGTATTTCTAGAAAAAGCGATGCATCTCGGCGCCGATTTTTTAGCAACAGGCCACTATGCAAGGCTCAATGAAAAAAAACAGCTTCTCAAAGCGGTAGATCCGGAGAAAGACCAAACGTATTTTCTCCACGCCGTCAAGCAAAACGCTTTGCAAAAAGTTTTATTCCCGATCGGACATCTCGCAAAAACACAAGTCCGCGCGCTTGCCCGTAAATTCAACCTGCCCACATCCGAGAAAAAAGACAGCACAGGCATTTGTTTTATTGGGAAAAGAGATTTTAAATCGTTTGTTTCAAAATATCTCGGCTACGCGCCGGGCCCTTTTCAAACTCTTGGCGGCGTAACCGTAGGATCTCACGATGGGGCGGCTTTCTATACAATCGGACAGAGAAAGGGCTTGGGTCTTGGAGGCGAGGGAGACGCGTGGTATGTCGTTGAAAAAGATATCTCGCGCAATATTGTTTTTGTCGAAAGGGGAGAAAATCATCCCGCCCTCTTCGCTTCTTCTTTAAACGCCTCGCAATTCACTTGGATTGGAGAGGCTCCCTCTCAATTCCCCTATCAATGCAGCGCAAAAATCCGCTACAGACAAGTAGAACAAATCTGCACGCTCGAAGAAGACGGCAGAGTCTTCTTTGATGCGCCTCAAAGAGCCATCACCCCGGGCCAATCGATTGTCTTTTACGAGGGCGATCTATGCCTTGGCGGCGCTCTCATCCGCTAAAATCAGCTCATCTGCTTCTAAAATATAAATCTCCGGAGAGAGCATCTCGATCAAATGTTTTGCACTCGCGCTTTGGACAATAATCGTATCGATCTCATGCAAAGAAGAGAGAAATTGGACCAATTCATCCTCCGGCTCTCTTTCGAGATACACGATCATTTCGCGATCTTTTTTTCTCGCAAAGTGCTGAATGGCCTGCAAAGATTTGAGCGATAAAGAGTTATCTTTCGAAAGCACGAGAAGAGATACTTTTTTCCCTTGCAAAACCTGCTGTAAAACATAGGTATGATTCTCATCGAAAATCTTTGTTTGATTATCTGTTTGCAAAAGGCGCTTGGCTACTTGCGCCAAAGTCACTTGGACGCAGCCGAGTCTTTCAATGGAAAGGCCTGCGGCAATATTCGATAGCTGGACGCTATCTGCCAAATCCAAGCCATTGGAAAGGCTCAAACAAAGCATAGCGAGCACAGTGTCTCCGGCTCCCGTGACATCTTTCACCTCTTTGGAAACAACGGGAAAATCGGTTCTCGCCCCTCGGCTTTCAAACAAACTCATTCCGGCTTCCGATCGAGTGATTAAGAGAAAATCGAAAGGTCCTTGAGAAAAGATCTCTTTAGCTACTTCAGAAAGAGGAAACGAGAGAGGCCTTTTCACAGCCGCATACGCTTCAGATAAGTTCGGCTTTAAAATCGTGGCTCCCCTATATTTTGCAAAGTCGGTTCCTTTCGGATCGACAATGGCGGGGATATTCATTTTTTTTGCCAAATCTAGAACCAAGCGAATCATCTTCTGCGTAAGAAAACCTTTTCCATAATCGGAAAGAGCGACAACCTGAACCTCTCTAATTAAGGATTCGAGCTGATTCAATAAAAAAGCCTCTAATTCCTCATTCAATGAGACGATGATCTCTGAATCAATGCGCATCAATTGCTGGCTCTCTGCAATCAATCGGTTTTTCACAGGGGTGATGTATCCTTTTTCCGCAACGAGCATGCGAAGATCCATCCTCTCCATAGAAAGGAGGCTCTTCAATTCTTCTCCATGAACATCGTTGCCGACTCTACCAACGCAGATCACCGATCCGCCAAAGGCGTGCAAATTCAAAGCGACGTTGCCGGCGCCTCCCGGCCTTGCTTCATGGCGCAAAACTTCCATGACAGGAACCGGCGCTTCGGGAGAAATCCTTCGGACTTTGCCTGTCGTGTACGTATCGAGCAAAAAATCGCCTAGAACAAGGACTTTAAAAGGCCGTAAAAGATGAAATGTTTTAGAAAGATTCACCATCGAGCATCCCTCAATAAATAATCAGAGACATACTCGCGCACGGCCTCGCGTATCGGAGTCATTTCTGAATTCATTGAGAAGATAGTATGGAATTTGCGCATGTCCGCGCAAGTATAATTCTGATATTGGCGATGCAATTCTTTCGGCATCTCGACATAAGAAATGATTGATTTCTTTTGCAAGGCATCAAACAAAAACTGGCTCATCTGATTCCAGCTCGTCGCTTCCCCAAGTCCAATATTAAAAATCCCTCCGACATGCTCGTATTTTGGATCTAAAAATAGGCAAGTCATTCGGACCGCATCTTTCAAGTAAATGAAATCGCGCTGCTGCTCGCCATCTGCAAAACGGGCTAAATCATTCGATTTAAAAAGAGATAAGACCCCATCTTTTTTGGCAATATCGGTCATTTTTAAAACAAAAGAAGCCATATGGGCTTTGTGATATTCATTGGGGCCAAACACGTTGAAGTATTTGAGGCCGACAACGCGATCCAATACCCCTTCCCTCTGCATCCAGAGATCGGTCAGATGCTTGGAAAAGCCGTACATGTTCAAAGGTCTCAATTCAGAAATTCTCTCTTCATCGTCGGAAAACCCCAAACTTCCATCGCCGTAGGTGGCGGCGGAAGAGGCATAGATAAAACGTTTATTGGCTTTGAGGGCAAAACTTGCCAATGCAATGGAAAAGCGAAAGTTATTTTCGAGAAGATAGTCGGCATTTGTTTCTGTTGTATCAGAACAAGCGCCTAAATGGATGAACGCGGCAATTTCATCTTCTCTTCCTTTTAAATACTCAAAAATATGGCGCGGAGAAATCACATTGACAAATCTTTTGCCCAAAAGATTTTTCCACTTTTCGCCGGAGCCCAAATCATCGACGAGTAGAAGGCGGTCGATGCCCAAATCGTTCAAATGACGAACGACACCGGAGCCAATCATGCCGGCAGCGCCTGTAACGACAATCATCCGTTCTGAAAATTTCTGATTCATTCCGAAATAACTATATCACAGAGAGCAAAGAGAAAAAAATAAAAAAACCCCATCTCATAAATCTATGAGATGGGGTTAAATAGACGTACTTATTCGGATTCTGCAGGAATAGGAGCTGTTACAGATTCCACCCCTGTCGCAATCATCCCTTCTGGAATGATAGACAATTGGCAAGTGACCTGCACCCCTTCCTTGAGCTTCAAGGCAATCTTATGATGCCCTGTCTCTTTGATCGGACGGTTCATTTGAATATATTTTCTTTCGACAGCAAACCCTTTTTCTTCAAAAAGGCGGACGATATCCAAAGGCGTTACAGATCCATACATATGTCCTTCCGGATCCACTTTCACTCTTGTCTCAAGAACGAGTCCTTCGAGTTGTTTTGCCAAAGCATCCGATTCTTGACGATCGATAATCGCCTGCTTTTCCCTTTCTGCTTTTAAGGCAGCCTGTTTACGCAAAGTGTTGGGACTTGCCACTACAGCAAACCCGCGGGGAAGAAGAAAATTGCGCATGTATCCGGGCTTGGCGGAAACAATCTCGCCTTTACGGCCAAGAGATTCCACGTCTTCTAATAATAACAATTGTTGTTTCATATTATTCCTCAGCTACAAAGGGAAGCAAAGCCATGTAACGGGCTTGTTTAATCGCCTTTTTCAAGATTTTCTGATAAAAATAGGAAACCCCGGTAATTCGACGAGGCATAATTTTACCCCGCTCTGTAACAAACTGTTTCAAGGTCTCAATATCTTTGTAGTCAATTGTCTTTACTTTCGCAGAAGTAAACGGGCATGCCTTTTTCTTCTTCGAAAACGGAGAAGAATCTTGGCCCTGCTGTCCTTGCTGATTTTGACCTTGGCTGTTATATGCGTGAGAAGTTGCTGACTTATATTGTTCTCTCATGATCAACCTTGCACTCTAATAGGGTTAAATTCAAGACTCTCCAATACAACTGCTGTCTTCATCGTCATAAAGCGGAGGAGATCTTCGTGAAGGTGGTAATCCTTCCAAAGATCAGTGATAGAACGGGTAGGAGCCGTAAAATAAACAAGGTAATAATGACCTTCTTTCTTTCCTTTGATCTCGTAGCAAAGTTTGCGTCTGCCTTGATCATGGATCTTATTTACTTCTCCGCCTTTCTCAACAATCCCATCGATAATTTTATCAAGGGCTTTTTTGCGGGATTCATTGCTTAGCGTCGCGCTAAGAATATACATCCCTTCATAAAGCTCTTTTCTTTCTTTACTCATTTTTCTCCATTGCTTGGGTTTGATGGATTCTTATTTGCAAAATCCATCGCACGGGTAATACCAAGGCTCAGCCATATTTCAATCGACTGAACCGATTTTTTAATCATTTCAGGAAGAAATTTTTCATCTTCCCTTGAGAAATGGCTCAACACGTAGTCCGCCAAATCCCCTTCGTAATCATTTCCGACGCCGAGGCGCAATCGCGCATACCGGTTTGTCTGGAGATGCTCTTCCACACTCTTCAATCCATTGTGAGTTCCCGGCCCGCTATTGATTTTTAACCGGAGAGAACCCAGCGGAAGATCTACGTCATCGACAACAACGAGAATCTTGGAAGGAAGAATCTGCAAGTAGTGAGCTACGAGAGCCACTGACTCTCCGCTGAGATTCATAAATGTCAGCGGTTTTAGAATCGATACCGAAACGCCATCTATTTGGCCTTCGGCAACAAGTCCCTTAAACTTTGTTTTTTCGCGAAATTCAAGCCGGTGCTTTGCCGCGAGAGAATCGACCGCTACAAAGCCAATATTATGCCTCGTTCCCTCGTAAGCCTTGCCTGGATTCCCAAGCCCCACTATGAGATACCGATCCACAATTCCTTTTAGCCAGCCTTCTTCGCGATCACAACAGCGACTTCTTTCATTCTAGCCAAAGGACGAACTCCCTCTGGAACGGAAAGATCAGCCAATGTCTTCGAATGACCTAAATCCATCTCGCGAACATCGAGAATAAACGCCTGAGGAATATCCTTCGGAAGGCAGCTCACTTTCAAAGAGCGAATCGCCTGGCGCATAAAACCGCCGAGCTTAATCCCTGCGCAATCCGCAAGACCTACCACCTGGATCGGAACATTGACAGTCACAGGCTTTTCATCTGAAACAAGCGCAAAGTCAAGATGCAAAACGGCATAGGAAGCCGGATGATACTGAATTTCTTTGATCACTGCTTTATGTGTCTTTCCTTCTGCTTCCAATTCAAATAGAGTCGTTGCAAGCATACCTGGAGCGAGCTGACGAAAAATCGCCTGGAGCTGATCCAACTGAAAGTAAACATTCTCATTTGTTTTTTCTAAACCGTAAAGAACACCAGGAACCTGACCTTGACGACGCAATTTTTTCGTATCGCTTTTTTTCTCTGTAGCTCTTGGGAATACTGATAATTTCATAAATCACTCCTGGATCAACCTAAGTAACATTGGGGTGGAAGGATTCGAACCTCCGCATGGCGGTACCAAAAACCGCTGCCTTAC
>CAYOMT010000058.1:0-9132 GCA_964405125.1 uncultured bacterium | reverse complement strand
TGGTCTCTGTTGCACTTTCCGTCGCCTTGCGGCGCCCAGCCGTTAACTGGTATCCCTTCCTGCGAAGTCCAGACTTTCCTCTGTTTTTTATCCAAAAACAGCGATGACTTACCTTTCCTTCCTTTTCTATACTCCTACGGGAGCGCGGCGTCTTCGTTTCTTTGTCGCGGCCGTTGTCCCTTCGAGATCTTCGCTCTCTTGCCAATAATGGATGCGGGAACAATGTTCGCAGAACACAAGGCGCTCGCCCTTTCTTACGATGTTTTCATGCTGCGCTGTCAATGCAATATGGCATCCGCTGCAATTTCTGTTCTCAATCGGCACCACAACCCGATCTTTTTTATTATTGAGAAGTCTTTCATAGATGCGGAGCACTTCCGGATCGGCTGTTTTTGCCAAAGCATCCCGGCTCACTTTCAACTCAGATCCTTCCTGATTGATCATCCGAATATTGGTTTGGATTTCTTCTTCTAAATTCTTGCTGCTCTCTTCAGATAAACGGAGAGATTCTTTGATTTTCTCGAGAATCTCCTCTTCGAGATTCCTCTTGTCGATCATGTCGCTCGTAATTTGCTCTGTCGCAACACGCTCTCTTTCTGAAGAAGACATCTCTTGGTTTAAAGCATTGAAGTCATCGACTTTTTTAATAGAAGTTTGTTTTGATTCTAGTTTTTTTAATTTATCTTTAATGTCGATGATTTTTGCTTCTTGCATCGAGATGGCGCGATTGAGTTCTGTGATTTCGGTCTCTTTATCTTTTTGCTGTTTGCGCAGCTCTTGGCGGAGAGAATCGATGTGGTCTATTTCCCCTAAACGAGTTCTTTTGACGCGCATAAGACGGAGCATTTTCATGTCGAGTTCTTGAATATCAAGGATAGTCTTAAGGGATGGGTGCATGGATTCCTCGGGTGAAGTTATAGGGGAATTATACCTTAGCAGTCAAAAAACATGCAATTTGTTTTGATTTTCCACGCAAAACGACGTATATTTCCGTCAAAGAAAGGAGTTTTTATGTCCTATTTAAAAAATTACTTTCACAAAACGAAAGAAAACGAAAGAACTTCTTCGGCCATCGCCTACATGGCCGCTCTCGACTCCGTAGCCTCTTTAGATCCGGACATTGCGAAAACAATTGTTCAAGAGCTTCGGGACCAGCGCTCCCATTTAAAGCTGATTGCTTCTGAAAATTTTTCTTCCCTCCCGGTCCAGCTTGCGATGGGCAATTTACTGACCGACAAATACAGCGAAGGGTTTGCGGGCCATCGATTTTATGCAGGATGCGAAAATGTCGATGCGATCGAAGGGAAGGCAAATCAGCTCGCTCGGCAACTTTTTGGGGCCGAGCACGCCTACGTCCAACCCCACTCCGGCGCCGATGCGAATATGGTCGCTTTCTGGGCGGTCATTGTCCAAAGAGTCCAGGCAAAGGAAGTCGAAAGATTGGGCAAGAAAACGCTCGACGAGTTATCTCCCGAAGAATATGAAGCGGTGCGCAAGCTCTTGGTGAATCAAAAAGTCATGGGGATGGCTCTGGGTTCCGGCGGCCATTTAACCCACGGATATAGACACAATATTTCTTCAAAAATGATGCATGCTTCCACCTACGATGTCGATCCCGTGACAGGAAGGCTCGATTATGCCGCGATCGAAAAACAGGCGAAGCAAGAAAAACCTTTGATTTTGATCGCCGGGTTTTCGGCCTATCCGCGCCTTATCGATTTTGCAAAAATGAGGGAAATTGCCGATGCGGTAGGGGCTGTTCTCATGGTGGATATGGCCCATTTTGCCGGACTTGTCGCGGGAAAGGCGATGGAGGGAAATTACAATCCAATTCCTTTTGCCCACATTGTGACATCTACAACGCATAAAACCCTTCGAGGACCCCGCGGAGGCCTCGTTCTTGCTACGCAGGAATTCAAAGACGCCGTAGACAAGGGATGTCCTCTTGTCTTGGGAGGCCCTCTTCCGCATGTCATGGCAGCTAAAGCTCTTGCGTTTAAAGAGGCGCTGAAGCCGGAATTTAAGACCTACGCGCATCAGGTGGTGAAAAACGCGCAAACCTTGGCCGATTCTTTGATGGAAAAGGGGGTGCGCGTATTGACGGGAGGGACGGACAACCATCTTTTGGTGTTTGACGTGGCGTCGAGTTTTCATTTGAATGGGCGGCAGGCGGAGTCGTTATTGCGGGAGGCCTTTTTGACTGTCAATCGCAATGCCATCCCGTTCGATGTCAATGGACCTTGGTATACATCCGGCGTGAGGATGGGAACCCCGGCGATGACAACGCGCGGCATGGGGCCGATCGAAATGAAAGAAATTGCTTCGATTGTGGTGGATTTATTGAGAGAGGCAAAACCTTTGGTGGATGCGAAGGGACCTTCGAAGGCCAAGGCTTTTGTGCCGGAGGCGGTTATGAAGAGAGCGCGGCATCGGGTCGTCGAGTTATTGAAGGATTTTCCCTTGTATCCTGAGTTGCTGATCGACGAAAATTGATCATTTGAGAGAAGATAATAGAAAATAGGAGAATATATGGCAGAAGTGGAACGCGAGGAAAGACCTTCAAAAAAAGTGAATGATAAAATCGATCAGGCCCTTTTGGATAAGAGACGGATTTTTCTCTCTGATGCCGTCGATTCCGATTCGGCGAAAGAAATTATTCGAAAAATTTGGTATCTAGATCACGTGGCCCCGGGAAAGCCGATTTTGTTCGTCATCAATTCTCCCGGAGGATCTGTCGACTCCGGATTTGCGATCTGGGATCAGTTTAAAATGATTTCATCCCCGGTTGTCACCCTTGTGACAGGCCTTGCGGCTTCCATGGGCTCTTTGCTCAGCTTGGTTGCCGGAAAGGGAAGACGCTTAGCTACTGAAAATGCGCGGATTATGATTCACCAGCCCTTGATTGGGGGCGTGATTCGCGGCCAAGCGACGGATCTCGATATTCAAGCTAAAGAGATGCTCAAAACGCGCGCGATGCTTGTCGAATTGTATGCCGATGCGACAGGGAAAGATATTGCGGCGATTGAAAAAGCGATCAACCGCGACAATTGGATGACAGCGCAGGAAGCGAAAAATTTCGGCCTTCTCGATCAGATTGTAACGTCCATGCAAGATGTCGACGCGTTTATGAAGTAAACGTAGAAATTTTGATCTCACTTATGTTTGAGTGAACAAAATCTCTTGTTTGCCCGCCGCCGATTTCTTCAGTGTGATTTCAACCGTTTTATGGGGGTGGATTTTCCCTTCTAAAAGAGCGGTTGCCAAAGGATTTACCACAAAATTTTGGATGAATCGTTTGAGCGGCCGCGCCCCAAATAACGGATCGTACCCTTCTTTCGCAAGGTAGGCAAGCGCTTCTTTCGACGTATGCAGCTGGATATGTTTTTCTTTGAGCCGATTTGCCACTTTATTGATTTGGATGACTGCGATTTGCTCCATATCTTTTTCCTGCAGAGGCAAGAAGGGGAGGATATCGTCCAAGCGATTTAAGAATTCAGGTTTAAAGTGGCGGCTTAAAATAGGCTCCAAGGTATGTAGAATCGTTTCTTTATCTTGTTTCCCCTTTTTTGCTTTTAGAGACTCGATTAAAGCCTCCGAGCCTAAGTTGGAGGTCATGATGAAGAGAGCGTTTTTGCAATTGATTGTGCGCCCTTGGCTATCGGTGATTCTTCCATCGTCAAAGATTTGAAGCAAAATATTGAATACATCGTGGTGGGCTTTTTCAATTTCATCGAGCAGCACAACGGAGTAGGGGCGTCTGCGGATCGCTTCTGTGAGCTGCCCTCCTTCTTCGTGTCCCACGTATCCCGGTGGAGATCCGATCATCCGCGAGACGCTGTGTTTTTCCATGTATTCCGACATGTCGATCCGAATCAAAGACTCCTCTTGGTTGAAGAGCTGTTCGGCTAGAGCTTTGGCAAGTTCCGTTTTCCCAACGCCTGTCGGGCCGACGAAGAGAAAGACCCCAAGCGGGCGAGTTGGATCGTTGAGGCCGGCTCTCGATCTTCGGATCGCTTCGCTGATCGATTGGATCGCAAATTCTTGGCTAACTACCCGTTTTTCCAAAGTCTTTTCAAGGTGGAGGAATTTATCTTTTTCGCTCTGGAGCATTTTTTGCACCGGGATTCCGGTCCATTTTGCTACGATGTGGGCGATGAGCTGCTCGTCGACTTCTTCTTTGAGAAGGCGATGTTCTTGGCTCCCGAGTTTTTTTTCAGCCTCCTCGATTTCGCCTTTAATTTTAGGAAGAATTCCATAGCGAAGTTCCGCCACTTTATTGTAATCGCCGGTTCTTTCTGCTTCTTCTTCTTGGAATCGAATCGTTTCTAGTTTGCCTTTTTTCTCCTTCACAACGGCGATCAGCTCTTTTTCTTGATTCCATCTTTGACGCAGTATTTTTAAATTTTCTTTTAACGAATCGATCTCTTTACTCAATTTCTCGAGCTCTTTTTGGTTCGAAGGCATTTCTTCCCTTTTCAAGCCTTCCTGTTTGACAATCAGCGTGGCAAGTTCCCTTTCTTTGATATCGATCGGGAGGGGCAGGCTGCCGATTTGCATCCGGATCATACTCGCGGCCTCGTCGATGAGATCGATGGCTTTATCGGGAAGTCTCCGATCGGGAATATAGCGATTCGAGAGGATGACGGCGGCATGGAGGGCGTCTTCCGTGATCCGGACTCCATGGAAATTTTCATATCTTTCTCTTAGGCCGCGGAGAATGGCGAGGGCATCTTCAATGGAAGGCTCCGGGACGAGGACGGTTTGGAATCTTCTTTCTAAAGCCGGATCTTTTTCGATGTATTTTTTATATTCATTGAGTGTTGTGGCTCCAACGCAGTGCAGCGTTCCGCGTGCGAGCGCCGGTTTTAGAAGATTGGCTGCATCCATGGCGCCTTCAGAGGCTCCCGCGCCAACGAGAGTGTGCACTTCATCGATGAAAAGGAGGATATTGCCTTCTGCTTGCTCGACTTCTTTTAAAATCCCTTTCAGGCGCTCTTCAAATTCGCCCCGGTATTTTGTTCCGGCGATCAGACTCCCCATGTCGAGGGCAAAAAGTTGTTTGCCTTGCAAAGAATCGGGAACATCTCCTTGGATGATGCGGAGGGCAAGGCCCTCGGCAATGGCGGTTTTTCCAACGCCGGGCTCTCCAATGAGAAGAGGGTTATTCTTGGTTCTTCGGCTCAATACCTGCATGGTTCTTCGGATTTCTTCATCGCGGCCAATCACCGGATCGAGTTTCCCGTCTTTGGCAAGCTGCGTTAAATTTTTGCAGTATTTTTGGATGGCGTTGAGACTGCTTTCTGCATTGGGAGAATCCATATGGCTGCCTTTTCGAAGTTCTTGTATTTTTTTTTCGACAGTAGATACAGGAATGCTTTTTTTCCACGAAGCAAACGGCTCTCCTGTGTGCTGCCAGCAAACAAGGAGAAGATGATCGGTTGCGACATATTCATCTTTCCAGCTTTTAGCCAGTTTTTCCGCCTCGTATATCCTTTTTTGCAAATGGGAAGAGACATTTGGTTTTTGCCCTTCGCTTGTAAACTTAGCAGAGTGACTTAAGGCAGATTCGAGTTGTTTGCGCAGGCTCTCGAGACTCAGTCCCAAGCTCTTTGCAAATTCTACAAAATACCCTTGCTCTTCTAAGGCAAGGGCAAGAAGAAGATGGTTTTCCGCAACTTCAGTATGATGGCTCTCTTCAGCCATTTGAAATGCGTTTTGGATGGCTTGCATGAGAGCATCGGTAAATTTTGGATTCATGACACTCCTACTTAAATGAAGCTTTCATTATATTTTGGAGGCAATTCAAAGTCAAAATTGCGGAATGACGGTGAGTGCGGGATGGATTCTTGCGCGGAGGATTTGCTGGATCGCAGTCAGCGTAGAACCTGTTGAGGAATGGCACGTTGTGCAAGATCCCTGATAGGAAATGAGAAGCTCGTTATTTTCTTTAAGATCTACTATTTTGACTCCGCCCGCATCGAGTTCGACATAGGGACGAATTTCTTTGTCGATCACTTCTTCGATGAGATCGATCTTTTTTTCAGCTGAAAATGCTTCCCAGCCGGGAATTCCATTTGGATTTTCTCCCGCATCCCAGCTAATTGGCGTGACATCGTAATCTTTGGCTTGAGGGGAAAGATCGGCGCATTGCTGCACCGCGATGTCAATTGCATTGAGGGCTTGGTTGAGAAGCGAATGGGTTTGCTTTGGAAATGCGGGAATATCTTTTTTATCGCGCACATGTCCATCGATGAGATCTGCAGAAATGCGCGAGGCTTGGGCGGTATTTTTCCGCATGACAAGTTCGCTTATAATTTCGCCGATTCCAAGAAGCGCAATGGGCCCGAAAAACTGAAATTTCGCATCGGCAATGACTCCGTCGGATTCATCGACAAGCCAGTAGAAAACAATTCCTTTTTCTTCTGCTTTAACCCACCGCATGCCCTTTTCTTTGGCCTCTTTTTCTGTAAAAGAGCCGACGAATCGGGGGCGGTCGATTTTCTCCCGCAATTTTTTTCCAAACTGTGTGGAAGCAGATGTTTCTAAAGGGTGTATATTTTCTGGCGCGGCGGATTTAAGGAAGTAAACGGACTTTGCAATTTCAGCCGCCGCTTTGAAGAGTTCTTCTTCTGTGGTCATCCGGCTGAGAGAAAAGTTCAAAGCGCAGGAAGCGATTTTGGGATCGATTTTTGAGGCGGTGAGAAGGGAAAAAAGATGCTGGGAATAGGCGCCGCCGAGGAGCGTTTCGATATTTTTGCGGGAAAGGAGGTAGTGGAGCGCCTCTTGATTTGCAAAAGGAAAGGAAATCACTGTCGTATTGGGAAGGCGGATTTCTGTTTTGAAAAGAATGTGGGCATCGGGAATTAGACGGATGATTTCTTTTTCAAAAAGATCTCGCAGCCTGGCCACTTCTACGCTCATTGCATCGAGAAAAAGCGCGCTTTGAGCGCTCGCTGCGCAAAGGGCGAGAAGAGAAGAGGTGTCAATTGAGCCTCCGCGGAAATCTTTTCCTCCGAGAATTAGGGGAACAAGAGGGGCATTTTTTTTGGCAAAAAGTCCACCGGTTCCAATCAGCGAATGGATCCGATCTCCTGAAAAGGTGAGATAGTCGGCGCCAAGATCGCGGAATGAAAAGTAATATTTCCCAACAGAATAGGTTCCCTCGAGATGGAGAAGAACCCCTTTTTCGTGCGCAATTTTTGCAATTTCTTCCACGGGTTGAATGACGCCGGTCAGCCCTTGCGACATTGTAATTGAAATCAAAGCGGTTCGCGGATTGATGAGCTCTTTTAAGGAGGCTAGATCAATTTGCCCCCGCTCATCGACCGGAGCGATTTTGACAAAACACCCGAGATCCTCGAGTCTTTTCATCATTTGCATTGTCGGCGCATCTTCGAGGATCGATGTGATGAAGTGGCATTTCCCGGTTTTGCGGGAGATTTCTAAAAAAACCGATAAAAGAACTTGCGTTGTCGATTCGGCGCTAGATGAGGTAAAGACGAATAGATCCTCTTTATCTGCATCGACAAGATCGTAAATTCTCTCGAGCCGATGCGGAATCATCGTCTCGTCGTCTTGTCTTTCCAAAGCTGCATTGCAGGGGATTGTTTTTGCGTGAGAGGCTAAATAGATGCGATCTTTGTCCATGTTCCTCTATCGAATCCGTAGACAAGGGGATCTCCTGTCGCAAGTTCTAAATTGATGACTTCTTCTTTGCTTAACTTGTCCAAATACATAATAATCGATCGGAGCGAGTTGCCATGGGCGCAAATAAAAACGTTTTGCCCTTTTTGAAGACAGGGAATAATTTTTTCTTGAAAATAGGGGAGGGTCCTCTTGGCCGTCATGGCAAGACTTTCCCCTTCGGGAGGCGCCGTATCAAAGCTTCGTCTCCAAATATGGACTTGCTCTTTCCCATATTTTTCTGCGGTTTCCGTTTTATTGAGCCCCTGGAGATGGCCGTAATAGCGCTCGTTCAGCTCCCAGGCCGTGAACACCGGAATGATCTCTTTTTTTGTCTCTTCGCTGTAGATTTGCCCCCACGTTTCAAGCCGGCTTCCGTCAGCGTGCTGGAAGATCGGGGTCTTTTTTGAATCGTGCTGTAACATGCTCATTGTGAGTGTGATATGCGATCTAATCAAGGTGGAAGTAAAGATGATGTCAATGGGGAGATGGCGGATCTTTCGGCCCCCTTCGATGGCTTCTTGCACCCCTTTTTCAGTTAAGGGAACATCGACCCAGCCTGTGAAAAGGTTTTTTTGATTCCACACGGATTGCCCGTGGCGCATTAAAATGAGCTTTGCTGTCATATTGCAAGAGAGTATACCAAAAGGTTCTTTTCTGATATACTCTCCGTCGCTATGGAAAAAAAACGTTTGAGTAAAGCTCTTGCCGCCGCCGGCGTCGCCTCTCGCAGAGCCTGCGAAGAGATCATTTTTATGGGTCGGGTCCAAGTCAATGGAGAGACTGTGAAAATTCCGCAGACTCTCGTAGATTGGGAGAAGGACCGGATTACATTGGATGGCGCTTCTGTGAAAGGGGAGCAGAAAAAAGTATGCTATATGCTCAACAAACCTTCCGGGATCATTTGCACGAATGTGAGAGTGGGCAGAAAGCCGATCATTCTCGATTTATTTCCCGAATCTCACGAAAGATTATTTACAATTGGGCGGCTCGATAAGGATTCAACGGGGCTGCTTCTTGTGACAAACGATGGTCTTTTTGCCCATCAGGTCATCCACCCTTCTTCGAATATTACAAAAGAATATGTTGTGAAGACGATGCAGGAAATCACAGCAGAGCATTTGGAAATGCTTTCGCAAGGAGCGCGAGTCGATGAGAAATGGGTTCGTCCTGTATCTGTGCAAAAAGTAAGACGGGGCACTTTTAAAATTTGCGTGAAAGAGGGCAAAAAGCACGAAGTGCGGATTATTGCCGAAAGAGCCGGTTTGAAAGTGACTGACTTGACTCGCATTCGGATCGGAGGTCTTCTTCTAGGACCTTTGGCGCCGGGCGAATACCGACATCTTACAGAAACCGATAAAAAAATGTTATTTTCTCGATAAATACTATAGCTCTCGTGATATATTGCGGT
Organism: uncultured bacterium; assembly: GCA_964405125.1. Lineage (GTDB taxonomy): Bacteria > Chlamydiota > Chlamydiia > Chlamydiales > SM23-39 > DAIDHZ01. Next base: position 38 of record CAYOMT010000058.1, on the reverse strand, counting down.
TCATGAGTCTAGATTATCAATCGGATGTACTTGCGCAA
>CAYOMT010000057.1:0-9308 GCA_964405125.1 uncultured bacterium | reverse complement strand
TATGTCTTTGAATGCCTCTAAAAAGTTTCCAGGGCAGTACAGAAGGGTCGTCTATTCTCAAAAAATCCAAGCAAAAAAGCAGTCCTTTCCCTATATCCTTCTCGCCGTTTGCATTTTTTGCATTTGGCTCATCTATCATTCTCTGACCCCCACCCTTCCGGAAATATCCAAGCCGCCCCGAATCTACTCCAACCCCTCGAGAGAAGATTTGAGACTCACCTTTTTAAGTGCGATCCACAAGGCCCGCGAATCGATCTTTCTTTGCATGTTCGGCCTCAATGACCCGGCTATTTTAAAGGCCATTTCAGAGAAGATGCATCGCCGTCTGCCCGTCACCGTATACTATGATGCGAAAGGATCTCCCGATGTGCGCAAAGTATTGCAGGGAGCCAACATCCATCCCATCCTTCTTTCCGGGATTATGCATCAAAAAATCCTGATTCTCGATGATGAGACCGTATTCCTCGGCTCTGCAAACTTCACGCCCCAATCGCTGAAAATGCATGACAATCTAGTGATCGGCCTAAAAAACCGAAAAATCGCTGCGTTTCTTAAAGAAAAAGTGCCTCATGCAAATGGATATTTACGCTGCCTTGTGGGAGGGCAGGATGTAGAGTTATGGCTTCTGCCGGATCCCAAAGGGCATGCACTCACCCATCTAAGAAGAAAAATCAAAGAAGCCTCCCGCTCGCTTCGCATCGCGCTATTCACTCTCACGCATCATGTCCTTCTCGATGAAATCATCCAGGCAAAAAAAAGAGGGGTCGATGTCACAGTCATCATCGACATGCACTCGGCGCTCGGAGCGAGCAAAGAGGCCATCGAAATCCTGCAAAAGGCCAATATCCGCACTTTACTAAGCCGCGGCGTTCAATTGATGCACCATAAATTCGCCTACATTGATGAACGAACGCTCGTGATGGGCTCTGCAAACTGGACAAAAGCCGCCTTTAGTAAAAATAGCGATTGCTTATTTCTTCTCCACAATCTCAACGAAGAGCAAAGAGCTTCCATGAACCGAATCTGGCATGCGCTCGAGACTTCCTCCCAAAAACCTGGCAATTGAAAAGAACATCCCTTTTTCATATGATGAGGAAATGAACGTCCTTTCCGTAGCCTTCACCTTATTTCTTCTCATGGATTCCATCGGGAACGTCCCTCTTTACCTAGGAATTTTAAAAAATCTCGACGGGAAAAGACAGCGGATTGTGATTTTTAGAGAGCTTGTCATTGCTCTTTTCATCATCATCCTTTTCATGTTTCTCGGCGATGGGCTCATGGATTTCCTCCACATCTCCGATAGCACGATCCAAATTGCGGGAGGCATCATCCTCTTTCTCATCTGCTTAAAAATGATTTTCCCTTCCAAAGACGATCCTCAGGAAAGAGTCCCTCTCGATCAAGAACCTCTCGTCGTTCCCCTCGCCGTTCCCCTTGTCGCAGGGCCTGCCGTCCTTGCGGCTGTCATGATTTATTCAAGGCAAGGGATCTATTATTGGTCTATGATCGGAGCGATTTTTATTGCCTGGGCGGCAACGCTTGTTATTTTGCTCTCCTCTTCCTTTTTAAAAACCCTACTCGGATGGAGAGGCCTCACAGCTCTTGAACGCTTAATGGGGCTTGTTTTGATCTTAATTGCCGTGCAGATGTTTTTAAGCGGTCTACATACATTCATGCAATCGTGACAAATCATTTTCACGCTCTTCTCTCTTACGACGGAACCCACTACTTTGGCTGGCAGACAACCCGCATGGGGCCAAGTATTCAGGAAGCTTTAACAAAAGCAATTCAAAGCGCCTGTCAAGAAGAGGTCATTCCCGAATCTGCCAGCAGAACCGATCGAGGCGTGCATGCAGAAGGGCAATCAATTGCTTTTTGTTTAGAAAAGCCATGGGAGCCTTCTCGTCTGCTTTGCGCCATGAATGCGCACCTGCCGAAAGATATCCGCGTAACTCAAATTAGCCCCGCATCTCCCGATTTTCATCCGACATTACAAGCGAAGAGCAAAGAATACCATTACCGGATATCTCCCCAATCCTTCCAGGCCCCGATCGACCGTCTTTATGCGTGGCATTTTCCCCATCCTCTACAAATCGATCTCATGGAAAAAGCGGGACAGTTGCTCCTCGGCGCCCATAATTTTAGTTCTTTTACATCGATCCGTCCCAAAAACCCCATTTGCACCCTGTTTTCAATTGAATTGAGTTTCCCCGAAAGGAAGCTGCAAATCGGACTCAAGGGAGATCGATTTCTCTACAAAATGGCCCGCACTCTGGCAGGAACCCTCGTATATGTCGGGTGCGGAAAAATGCCTTTAGAATCCATCCCCGGCCTTCTCTCCTCTCCCGATCGAAAAAAAGGAGGGGTCACAGCACCTGCTCATGGCCTTTTTCTCAAGCGCGTGCTATACTCTGCGTTATGATTTCAAGAAACGATCCTTGCTGGTGCGGTAGCGGACAAAAATGGAAAAAATGCCATTATCCCTCCCCGCCCCCCAAACAATCCCCCTCTGAGCTCTACCGAAAGAAATACGGCATTATTCTTAAAACAGAAGAGCAAATCAAAAAAATCGGGGTTGCCTGCCAAGTGACAGCAAAAATTTTAAACCTCCTTTGCTCCCATGCAAAAGAAGGGGTCACAACGCAAGAGCTAGACGATCTATCGAGACTTCTCCACAAACAAGAAGGGGCCATTCCCGCTCCTCTCGGATACGGAAGCCCTCCCTATCCAAAAACAATTTGCACCTCCTTAAACGAAGTCATTTGCCACGGCATTCCAGACAATAGACCCTTGCAAAATGGGGATATTGTCAACATCGACGTCTCCTGTATTGTCGATGGATTTTTTGGAGACTCAAGCCGCATGGTATTGATTGGAAACGTAAGTCCAGAAAAAAAACACGTCGTCGACGTCTCTTTTGCCTGTTTGCAAAAAGCGATTTCTATATGCAAACCGGGGGTTCCCATCTGGCAAATCGGAGAAACCATCGAAGATTTTGCATCTGAGCAAAAATGCTCTGTCGTCAATCAATTTGTAGGCCACGGCGTCGGGATAGAATTTCACGAACCTCCCGATATTCCCCATCACTATAATAAAAACAACATCCTCATGGTTCCCGGGATGATTTTCACAATTGAGCCCATGATCAATGCGGGGGTTCGCGAAGGAATCGTCGATTCAAAAGATCATTGGACTGTGCGGACAAAAGACGGAAAACCCTCAGCGCAGTGGGAACACACGATCCTCATTACGGAAACGGGCCATCGGATCCTCACTTTAGAATAGATATCCCTGATTCGGAATCACTTTGACTTTTTTTTTTCGTTTTACCGATTCTTCTAAAGAACTTAAGATGGTGACTAAATTTTCAAGCTCTTCATTTTCCTCTGCAAGATCGGAAATTTCCTTTTGAAGACTCATCATTTCAGAGAGAACTTCTCTAGGAACTTCTTGAGAAAATTCCTTTTCTATTTGGAGTGTCTGCAAAGCATTATCGAGATGAAAAAGCTCTTTACGCGTTCTATGCAAAACTTCATTTTTCTCTTCAAATTGCCCTTTCAACTGCTTATGCAAACGCTCTAAATGAACCATCTCCTCTTTTGGCACATATTGCGATAGGTCAATTGCACTCTTTTCCTCTTCGAAATGACAAAGCGCCGGCTCTTTTCTTTGCTCGAGTTCTTGCAACTCGGCCCGAAACTTCGTTTCCATTTGCCGTTTTTGTTCTTCCAAAGATTCCGCCCTCATGCTTTCTTTCGCATGAAGACACGCAAGCGTTTCATTGATCATATGCGTCTGCTCTCGATCCAAGCGAACCCGATTGATCTCATCGATCAGATTCTCTCGATCTTGTATCAGCGCACTTTCATTTTTAAGACGGGATATCTCCTCTTCCGCTTGCCTTTGCGCTTGCAAACTGAATTCCGCGCAATTTTGCAAATAAAGGACTTCGCCTTGCAAAAGAGCTTGGTCTTCAATATGCCGCGAAGTTGTCTTCCGAAGCACTTCATTCAAAATCAAAAGAGAGGACTGCTCTGCCAAGACTTCTTCAATTTGCCTTTGCAATAAATCCACTTTTTCTTGCAAAAGCACTTGCTGCGAGCTCACCTCGGCGCGAGACTTCGCAAACTCTTCCTCTGCATTCAAAATAAAAGAACTCTTCGCTTCAATTTGCAGCAATAAATTTTTAACAAAATAATTATAATAATCTGCATTCAAAGCTGTAATTAAAAACGCAAGGGCATAAGAAATTTCCAAACCAAAAAGCCAAAGATGGGGCGAATTTGAGAACATATGTTCTCCAATGGCAGCTACGCTCAAAACGGCGAGAGCGGCAAAAAAGCCCTTGATTTGAAAGCGGGCGCTTAAAAAAAGGCCTAAAACGCCGAGAGAGAAGATCAAAAGATGCGAGGGAGCTAAAGCAAAGGTGCAAAGAATAAATAGAGGGCCGATCATTTGCCAAAAGAAAGTAAAGGCCCCATCGCTTTGACTATCGATCCGATCGAGAATTTTCATAGTAATTCAATTGTCCTTGCCACAGTCAAAAAACCTTGTTCAAACCGACGCATATCAAAAAACTCATTCGGCGCATGAATATTATCGCCCGGCAAGCCATACCCCATTCCAATGACGGGGACGCCAAGATGCCGAACAAACTCGGCCCCAATTGGAATCGAGGCTCCGGAAAGGACGTAAGAGCTTTTTTTTCCCGTGACTTCCGAGGCGGCTTTGGCAAGAGCTTTCGCAAGGGGCGCATCGGAAGCGCTCCGATAGGCTCCAATGCCTCCTTGATGAATGACTTCGATTTTCATTCCATGAACAACATGCGACTTAAGAAACTTTTCAATGGCCTTGGCAATTTTTTCAGGATCTTGATGAATGACAGATCTGCACGTAATTTTGGCTATAGAGCGCGCCGGGATCACCGTCTTACTTCCCAAACCGGCATAGCCTCCGGAAAGACCATTGATATCGAGGGTGGGACGAAACCAGTTGGCCTCTTGCAAAGAGCGCCGTTTTTCATTTCCGAGAGCTTCAATGCCGAACTCTTTTTTCAAACTTTCCGGATAGACAGAGAACGGATAATTTTGTAAATCTTCGGGGCTTGGTTCTTCTACATCATCGTAAAATCCGGGAACTGCAATGCTCCCTTCTTCGTTCCATAACTTGGCCAAAAGCTCTACCATCGCTCGGTTGGGATTATACGCAAGGCCTCCCATTTGTCCGGAGTGAAGATCTTTATCGGAGCCGGTTAAAATCACTTCCAAAGCAATACAGCCGCGAGCGCCGAGAGTCACAGAAGGAGATCCATCTCCCTTGGAATCAAAATCGACAATCAAAATGGCGTCGGAGGAGAACTTTTTCTTTAACTTGGGAAGGGACGCGAAAAGGCCCATACTTTGAGATTCCTCTTCTCCCTCGATACAAAATTTTAGATTAACAGGCAATGGTTTGCCTAAAGATTTCCATGCAATAGCCGCCATGCAAGCATAAAAAATCTGCCCTTTATCATCGACAGCGCCTCGCGCAAAAATTTTTCCTTCTCTTTCGGCGGGTTCAAAAGGAGGGCTTTCCCAAAGTTCTAAAGGATCGACGGGCTGTACATCGTAATGGCCGTAAAGCAAAAGAGTGGGCGCTTTCGGTCCTGCAGATAAATCCTCTGCATATACAATGGGATACCCTTTCGTAGGAATTTGTTCTGCATGAAGCCCCCCTTTTTTTAAATAAGAGGTCAAAAACTCTGCGCAATCCAAAACATTTTGGCGATATGCCGCATCGGTGCTTACAGAGGAAAATCGCAAAAAGCGGAAATAGTCTTCCTTAATTTGCAAAAAGTGCTCGTCAAACCAACGCTTGAATACCTGCATGAACGTAGCGTACTCCAGATCTTCTTCAAGTGTCAAGATAGGTTCAACTTTCCAAAAAAAGAAAATTTTTCATAGAATCAATCCCATGATAAAAATTTTGATGTTTTGTATTGCTGCAGCCTCTTTATTCGCAGAACTCACTTTAGAAGAGAAAGTCGGACAATTATTCATGGTCCATTTTCATGGGAATGTTGCGAACGAAGAAGCCAAGGCGTTGATTCAAGAGCTGCATGTGGGCGGCATCATTTACTACAACTGGGCAAATGATCTCAATTCCCCGGACAAAGTGAAGAATCTAAGCCGCAGTTTGCAAGAAATCGCCCGAATTCCTCTTTTCATCGCGATCGATCAAGAAGGGGGAAAGATTTCTCGATTCAGTCAATGGATCACCTCTTCTTTAAGCGCTGAAAGACTTGGGGAAATCAACAATCCCGATCTTACGGAAGAAACGGCATTCCTCGTTGGAGAGCAACTCCAAAAAGCCGGCGTGAATATGAATCTAGCGCCTGTCGTCGATGTCAATTCAAACCCTCGAAATCCGATCATTGGCCCTCGCGCATACAGCCACTCTCCGGAAATGGTGTATATCCATGGAGAAAGAGCTCTTCGAGGATATGAAAGATCGGGCATCATCGCAACGCTCAAGCATTTTCCCGGCCATGGCGATACCGCAGTCGATTCCCATTTAGATTTACCCATACTTTCTAAATCCTTGGAAGAGCTAGAAAAAGTGGAACTTCTCCCCTTCGCGCGGCTCAGCAAAAAAGCGGGTGCGATCATGATGGGGCATATTTTGACTCCTTCTCTCGATGAAGAATATTGCGCGACTCTTTCTTCAAAAACGGTTGCATATCTGCGGGAAACCCTTGGATTTCAAGGGTTGATTCTCTCGGATTCTCTCGTGATGCAAGGAGTTTTGAATCAATGCGAGTCGATCGATGAAGCGGCCATACGCGCAATTCAGGCAGGCCTCGATATGATCATATTGGGAGGAAAAGCGCAGTTAGAACTCACTTTATCCGATGTCAGAAGAATTCACGGTTCGATTCTTAAGGCAGTCCAAAGCGGGAGAATTCCGGAAAAAAGGCTTTCCGAGGCCGTGGAAAAAATTCTTTCTCTTAAAAACACATTTCCATAAAATCCTGCGCCCAAATAGAGAGGAAAAAAATATGTGCACCCCAATTTCAACACAATCCCCTATGCCGCCTACAATCAAAGCGATTGCATCGCCGAAAATCAAGGAATATACAGGGCAATTATTCGGCGCTCTAAAACATGGATTTGGAACTCTTGAAGAAGCCAATGGAAATGTGTACAAAGGGTTTTGGAAACAAGATATGCGGGAAGGTTTTGGGGAAAAAACTTACTGCAAGAACAAATACACAGGAGAATGGCACTTAGGGCTCAAAGAAGGTTTCGGATTTTTCGAATGGGTCAATGGAGATAGATATAGAGGAACTTGGAAAGGGAATCGACGCGATGGCGAGGGAGAGTATCAGTGGGAAAATGGCGATGCTTACCAAGGCGGTTGGTCTCTAGATAATCGAGAAGGATACGGCATGCAGTCTTATCAAGGAGCGCTATACTTAGGCTCATGGCATGAAGACAAAAAGGAAGGATTCGGCACCTTTATTAAGAGAAATAGAGATATATACACGGGAGAATGGAAAAACAATCGACGCAATGGCGAAGGCGTCCAAACGTATCAGACGGGTCAATATACAGGAGAATGGAAGGAAGATGCCAAATCCGGCCTTGGAACTTTTGTCTGGACAAATGGAGATTCTTACGAAGGAAATTGGGAAAACAATCAACCCCATGGCAAGGGAACCTTCACTTGTCAAGAAGGCACATATATCGGAAATTGGGACAAGAATCGAAAACATGGATTGGGAACTTTTATATCCGCCGACGGAACTACATATGAAGTGGAATGGAATCTCGATCAACTGATCTATCTAAAGAAAAAAAATTTAAGAGAGTGCCTAAGCGCGGAAGATAAAAGAACGATTGGATAATCGCCATACTAAAACTCCCGCAGCCATAGTGCTAAGTCCAAGACCGATGCACGCAAATTTATAGTTCCGAATTGTCGAAACATGAGCTGCGATTTCTCTCCCATGCTGCGCATGAAGAGAATTTCTTTCTCGAAAAAATCTCTCTTGTATTGTTGCAATTGTCTTTTCCAAATCCTGAATGTGCGCTTCAGCGCCTTTCAAATGGAGCTTGATTGCCTCGAAACGTTCCTTCAATTTCCCGAGCTGTTCGCGCAGATCTCCATTGACCTGAATCAATTGCGTATGTTGAATCCCGGCAGCCTCAAGAGCGACCCTCAACTGATCCCGGTGCATCGTTTGAAACATCTCACCGGGATTTCTTGGAGGAGATTCTCTTCTCTTCTCTCCATTGACAGGAGAACTCGGGGGCGAATCCCTCTCTTCGAGAGATCGATAAGGAACATAACGAGCAACAGCTGCGGCAGACATAAAAACCTTGATTTTTTTCAAAATACGAAACAGTTAAGCCTAAAGGAATCGAGTGTTTTTTGACTAAGAGAAAATCCATGTTTCAGTGTATAGAATATAAAAACCTGAATTTTGGGTTCGTTTTTCTCAAAAATCCCCATGGATTTTGAGGAAATCGAACCCAAAACTCAGGTTAAAAACCTACGGAGGACACGTGAATTTATCTAAGTATTTATTCTTTTTTATGTGCATAAGCGTTGGATTGTCGGCAAAAATCCAATTTGTCCATAGAACAAATGACTGGGCTACACATCAACCTGTCCTTTATGAAATGGCGATGCGAACGAAGGGATCGATTATAGAGTTTGGCTGCGGCTATAATAGCACGGAAATGTTGCATGAAATCTGTAAAGCGGAAGGAAGAACGCTGATTTCCATAGAAGATGATCTCGACTGGATCAATAAGTTTAAGAAAAAATATAAAGGGGATGGATACGAAGAGGACAATTCTGGGTGGCACAAATTTTATTATGTGCCCGGGAAACTCAATATAGAAAACGATACAGTGGCTTTGCACTGGATTGAATTTCTAGATCATTTTTCTCCCCTGCAAACAATGGATTTTGATCTTGCATTTGTAGATCAATCGCCAGGCCAAGCGAGAACAGAAACAATCCTCCGCATCAAAGATAAAATCAAATTCATTATTCTTCACGACTGCGATTGCTATGCTTCGGACGAGTTGGGAGTATGCTATCAACGGATTGATGGGAAAAATGAAATCCCAGGGATCTTTGATTTCAGCAAAACATTTTCCCATTTTAAAGTGTTTTTCCCTCTCCATCCCTGGCCAGGCTTAAGCGGTCCGCCGACTTTACTCGGGAGTAATTTTGAAGATGTCCCCGATGTGGATTACGCAAAATATGAATGATTAAAACTTCTTCTCGCGATCTTTATTTTGGCATCGCGAGAAGGA
>CAYOMT010000056.1:0-9393 GCA_964405125.1 uncultured bacterium | reverse complement strand
AAAAACGAGGCGATTTCTCTTTTTTTCAATGGCAAAAGAGGACGCCAAATAGGCATTTGGCCCCAGGCGCTAATCGGCTCCATCCCTCCCAGAAAAGAAAGATGGGCCCCTTCAAAAATCCGCTTGAGCAAAGTTTCTGCTAAATCATCGGCATGATGTCCTAAAATAAGAGCTTGAAAAGGAATCTTTTCAAAAAGAGATCGAAAAAACGCGAGCCGCTCTTCGCGGGCCAAAGCCTCTTTATTGCGCAAAGGATGTTTTTCTAACCGAATCGAATAAAAAGGGATTTGAAGCCCTTCCACTTCTTCTCGAATCAAAGAAGCTTCTGCAAGACTTTCCTCCCTCCAGCCGTGATCTACGTGCGCGACATGAAGAAAAGGCTTTCCCCAATCTAAAAGGGAATAGAGAAGAGCTTTTGAGTCAGGACCTCCCGAATAGCCGAGCAATACAGGGCTTTTCCCGTCGTGATGTAACTGCAGAAACTCTTTTACTCTTTTCATGAATCCATTATAACAATACATCTTATTTGTTATAGAGGATTCATGCCGATTTTATGGAGATACCTTCTCCTGGGGTTTTTGCCCGTTTTTTCTCTTTCGGCTAGCTCTTTTCTCGCAGTGCTCCTCGTCTCCCGTTTTAAAGAAATCGCAAGATTCGGGGCTCTCAGCGCAAGCTTTGGAAAAACCCTCCTTTTTGTAGCCTATCAAATCCCCCTCATTCTCCCGCTTGCCATCCCCATTTCGGCGCTGATTGCCTCTCTTCTTTTATTTCAAAAAATGAGTAAATCCTTCGAGCTAACTGCCTTAAGAGCTACAGGCATCGGCCTTCACTCGATCTTAGCCCCGATCCTCCTGATGTCCTTAATCCTTTCTCTTCTGAATTTTACTTTGGGCGCAAATATCGCTCCTTACTGCAGGCGCTCGTCCAAAGAACTTCTTTATTACGAGACATCGACCAATCCCCTCCTTCTTCTGCAAAGACAAAACTTAGTCAAAATGAAGAAAAGCTATATTCAAATGAAAAGCGGAAACGAAGGGCAAATTGCAAAAGATCTGATCCTGATTACACATAACCAAAGCAATCACCGCCTTTCCTTGATTTCTGCAAAAAAACTCCAAATGAAAAAAGAACAATTGCAAGGAAAAGACGTCGCAGTGATCACACATCTCCAATCGGAAAAAGAAGAAATGTTCGATCCTCTGATCATCGAAAATCAAGCGCGCATGTCGACCGACGCCTCGACGCTTTCCTCTTCCTTAAAAAAAAACCGTCCCCGCCTCGACGCATCTTCTCTTGAATTCCCCATGCTCCGTCTACAGAGCATGCAAAAAGGAAAAATAGCTAAAAAGGCTTTGATTGAAATGGAGCGGAGAATCACGCTGTCTCTTGCGACGCTCAGCCTCACTCTATTGGGCTGTTGCTTCGGGATGGAATTGGGGAGAAATGCGTCTAAAAAACATCTCTTTTACGCCCTTGGAATGACCCTTCTTTTTATGCTGAGCTATCTTCTTGGAAAAGAGTGCAAAGGATCTCCTTTCATTGCGCTCGGAGTCTTTGCTTTGCCTCACCTGATGATTTGGTGTGCAAGCGCTTTAAAAATCAGACAAATGAGCAAAGGCGCGCTATGAAAATGTGGTTTCGCTATCTATTTGGCAAAATCAGCAGTACCTTCTTTTTCTTCCTCATATCTATTTTTCTCATCTATACAATCGTCGATCTTTCGATTCATGGAATCCGTTTTTTTCATGGAGGGAGCGCTTGGGAAATCATTGCATACTACGTATACAGCTTTGCAGGCCACCTGAACTTTTTCTTGCCCCTGACGCTCCTTCTTTCCTCGCTCAGAGTATTATTCGATTTAAATATCCACAATGAATTCATCGCGCTGCAAATGGCAGGACTTTCTCAAAAAAAACTCCTCCTTCCCTTCTTTAGCTTGGCTATAATGCTTACCTTGGCTTCTTATGCCAATCAAGAATGGTTTTCTCCTCTTGCGCAAACAAGAGCGGATACATTTCTCAAAGCAAACGCAAAACGCCCGAAAAAAGAAGAAAAGCCCCATTTATTTAGCGTGGCGCTGCAGGATAAATCGGAAATTATCTACCAAGAAGTACAAAACAACCAATTATTCGATGTTTTTTGGATTAAAAATAGTAAAGACATCTGGCACATCAAGTATTTGACAATCGATCCTTCCGTGGGGAAATTTGTCGATCATTTCCAAAGAAATAAAAATGGGCAGCTTGAAAAGATAGAGAGTTTTTCAGAGCGCTCCTTTCCCGATCTTTATTTTGATGAAAATATCTGCTTAGAAACGTTTATTCCTTTTGAAAACCGCCCCCTTTCGACCTTATTTCGGCAATCGATGAAAGAATCTTCGGAAAAACAGGGGGTTTTATCCGCCCTGCACTATAAACTCGCCTCTCCCTGGCTCCTTTTTATCCTCCTGATCCTTCTGGCCCCATTTACCATGCAGTTCAATCGATCGGTCCCTACCTTTTTTATCGGAGCCATCTCGTTACTTGCTTTCATCGGCTTCATGACTCTTCTTGAAGGCATGGCCATTTTAGGGGAAAACCAAGTCCTTCCGAGTTACATCGCCATATGGGGCCCAATCTTCGCCCTGATTCCTCCGATGTTCCACAAAAATTTAAAGACTATTTTCAGAAAAAAGTATATGTTGAATCTATGGCTAAAATACCGCAACCATTCATAGATTTGAAAGAACTGTCGACGAAAATCCAAACATACCATTCTATTTTGTCTCTTTTACACTGGGATCAAGAGACTTATATGCCAGAAGGGAGCATCGCGCCGCGCAGCGAACAAATCGCACTTCTTTCTACCATGATCCACGAAGAAAAGACGGGAAAACAATTTAAGAATCTTCTCGAAAAACTGGTCCATCTTCCTTCGGGAAAACCGAAAGTGAAGGGACTTTCTAAAGAACAGCAAGTGATATTGAGAGAATGGCATAGAGATTTTACAAGGGCGACAAAACTCCCCTCTTCTTTTGTGAAGACATTTTCGCAAGTTACATCTGAAGCAAGTCAAATTTGGGCCACCGCAAAAAAAGAAAGCAATTTTAAATTATTTGCTCCTTTCCTACAGAAAATCATCGACCTATCTAGAGAAAAAGCGGCGATTCTTGGCTTCGAAGAACATCCTTACGATGCCTTATTGGAAGGCTATGAGCCCTGCATGACGACAAAGCGGGTGGATGGGATTTTTGCCGGATTGAAAAAGGAGCTTACCGCGCTTTTAAAAAAAATCGAAAAAGCAAAACAAACCGAGGATCATTTTCTCCACACAAAAGTGGATTCTGAAACCCAGAAATCAATTGGAGAAAAGCTTCTTAGCCTACTGCCTTTGGAAAAGGGGTATACAAGATTAGATTTTTCCTCGCATCCGTTTTCCACAGCTCTCCATCCTCACGACAGCCGAATTACAACGAGAATCATCCCGGATCTCTTCATGAGCAATATTTTTTCGATTCTCCACGAGGCGGGACACTCGATGTACGAAACGGGACTTCCCTTAAAGGCTTGGGGAACGCCTCTTTGCGAAGCTACTTCCTTAAGCGTCCATGAAAGCCAGTCCAGATTTTGGGAAACATGCATCGGGCGAAGCCTCCCTTTCTGGAAATCTTTTTACCCAGAGCTCAAAAAAGAGCTGCCAAAACAGCTCAAACAAATCCCTTTGGAAAGATTTTATCGAGCGATCAATAAAGTGACGCCCTCTTTCATTCGGGTGGAAGCCGATGAAGTGACCTATTGCCTGCATGTGATCCTCCGTTTCGAGCTAGAAAAACAGCTTATTCAAGGCTCTTTGCAAGTGGCGGATCTGCCCGAAGCCTGGAACGCGCAAGTGAAAGAAATATTTGGCATGACGCCTCCGAATGACGCGATGGGCTGTTTGCAAGATATCCATTGGTCGCTCGGCGATTTCGGGTATTTCCCAACATACGCGCTTGGCAACCTCTTAGCTGCCCATTTTTTTACCGCATTCATTAAAAAACATCCCGACTGGGAAGAAAGAATTGCGGCCGGAGATTTACATTTCGTAAAAACCTGGCTTAAAAACAATATTCACAAATGGGGCAAAACGTACAATGCCGAACAACTTGCGAAAAAAGTGGCAGGCAAACCGTTTGATGAAAGCGCATATTGCGCCTATTTAAAAAACAAATACCGAACTATCTACAAGCTGTAAGAAGGTGTCTTGAGATTTTCGATCCTTCGAGGCCACTTAAAGACCAATTTTTGAATTAGGAGAGGTATATCCGTAAGTCCCGAAGAAAGATCATATGCCTTGATAATAAGAGCAAAACAGTTCTTTATCCGATTTTAAATTCACAGCATAATTTCTTGTAACTTTCAGGGGATGAATTTTGAACTGTTAATTCAATGTCTTGAAATTGAATATCAATATCCTTTTGCGTGGAAAATAATATTCGATGGGAAAACAAATTTTTTGCTAAAACTTCTATTTCGTCACTTAAAACTTCCAATTCTTGATTTTTAAAAATACACAATAACGAATCTATACTCACATTTGAAACCATCAAATACTTTATTTCCAAAATAAAATAATTAGATTCCAAATCACCAAAAACACCTCTTATTACTAATTTTTTTTTCTCCGGGCTAAAAGAAACAACCTTTAATCTTCCATCATGAAGATTTATACTCTGTACTAGAAGTTTTAAAACAAAAGGCAATTGTTTATATATCGATTCAATATAATTTCTATAAGATTGTAACCGTTGTTCGATTTCATCATCATCCAACTTGCTGAAACACCATTCTTTTGTAAAATATTTCATCTTTTTACCAATGAAGGAGGATTCCATCCATTTTTTTGTAACCATTCAATTTCTTGTTTTGTTAATTCTCGACTTCCATGTTTCCATGTTCCATCCGAATTTAAAGCAGACTCATCTTTAAAATGAAGGTGATCTTTTTCATATGGGCCACGTCCTTTATCAGCTCTATCAACTGATTTAGGAGCTTTTCCTTGTTCAATTTGTTTTTGTAAATTCCCAGGTGTCTTTTTTTCCTTTTCATTACAGTCTGGATCATCTGAATTCTCTAATAATATTGGATTCTCTGAATTTTTCTGAGCACAAACAATATCTGCAAAATCAGGGCTGTCATTCCTATGATCTATCCAATGGTTTACTCTATTAAAAATTTCAGGTCCCTTCCAAACAATCGCAGCGGAAAGAAGAAAAGTCCCTCCAATGACCCAGCCAACTGGCCCTGTCAAAGCAGCCAAGGAAAGTCCCCCCATTTCAGAAGTTCCATACAGAGTAAGAGCCATCATGGCAGCGGCTTGTCCATCCGGGTCAAAATAACAAAATGGATTATTGAAAACATATTGATACAGATTTGAATGATCTACAGTCCCTAATGGATCGGGATTGAGCCATCTTCCCAGCTTAGGATCGTAAAACCTCTTTCCAAAATAAACAAGTCCTGAAGAAACATCATATCTCTTACCCACATATGCATAGGGTATGTCTCCTGAAAGACCCTTTCCAAATGCATCGCAAGGATTTTCAAAAGCCACCTCTCCAGTATTCCTGTCGACAAGGAATCTAATCGTATTTTGCACATCAATAATGGGGGCAAAAGGTTTAGATTGAACTTCAATGGCAATAGGAGATATAGATCCTAATATCTTGAGCTCGTGAATCCGCCCATTTTTAAAAGATCCAATCTCTTCTTCCCCAGTATAAAAGTAAGCAGTAGATCCATTGATCAGCCTCCTACCCAAGGCATCATAGGTAAATTGATCCTCTCCTGTCTGAATAAGCTGATCATATTCATCATATACGAAGCCATCCCTTACCAGATTGCCGTTGAGATCGTATTCGGCATCTCTTCTTTGGTTGAGAGCATCTATTTGAATTTCTGCCCCATTTTCGGAATTGCGATTGTAGTAGCAATCATAAGTAAACTCAAATTTCCCCTCTTCGGAAATAAGCTGAGAAGCCGCATCGTAAGAATATCTAGCATTTCCCTTTTGGATAAGATTCCCTGATGGATCGTATTTCGTCTCTTCCAAGAAATAAGAGTTCTTCTGGAAGATCCTTCTTCCCTCTTTATCGTAACCATACGAGGTGTGAAAAAGTCCTGTTTCAAGAAGAAGATTTCCTTTCTCATCAAATTTTTCATAAGTGTGAGAATAGAGCGGTGAGCCTGCACTATCTAATCGGGTCACTGTTTTTAAAAAAGGACCTTCATAAGAGTAGAGAATCTGGCTGCCATCAGGTAAAATTCTTTGAACCGGTCTGCTGCAATCATCGTAAGAACTCGTCACAATAAGCCCTGAGCTAAGTTCTTCTCGCAGAATATTTCCAAATGGGTCTAGCTCTCTTACAAATCCACTGCCTTCAATAAGTCTGCCAAGTACGTCATATCGAAATTCCCGAGACCCCATTCGAATGAGCTGCCCTTGCAAATTATATTCATAGGAAATGAAAGTTCCATCTGGCTTGACTTTAGATTGAATCTTTCCCCCTGGAGTATAGATCCAACGGGTTATCCTTTTCCCCGCTTCGCACATTGAAGAAAGATACCCTCCAGGCGTGTAGGCAAAGGCAAGATTGTCTTGAGAGATGATGCGGAGGGCTTTGTCATATTCAAACTCTTCTAGAAGGACGCTCGGAATTTCTTTTTTTAAAAGAAGTCCGTGGGCGTTATAGAGTTCAGTTGTTTCAACACCTCTTGGATCCACAATCTTCTTTGTAAGAACTAGATCCCCTTCCTCGTAAAAAAATGTTGTCTTTTCTCCTTCTGCATTGACTGTTTCTATAAGACGATCATAAGAATCATAAGAAAAGAAAACAGGGTCACCTTTTGCAATAGAGGCAATATTTCCAGAAGAATCATAGGTGTAAACGGTCTTTAAAACCCCGTCGATATTCTTCTCAAGAACTCTTCCCAAAACATCATTTTTGAAAGAAATTTTTCTTAGAGATCTAGATTCAGCAGACAAAAAGCCAAGAGAATCATAACTAAACTCAGTCACTACACCCGCTCTTTCTTGTCTTACTTTTTGACCGGCTAGATTATAGGCATAAAAAGTAGAAAGGCCTATCGGGTCTTTTTCTTCGATAAGATGGTAAGCATCATAAAAGTAAGCTGTCTCATAAGAGACCTTTCTTTTAGAAAGGAGGCGGCCTAACGGATCATAAGAATAACGGGTCTTTAGTCCATCCGGATCTGTTTCTTCAAGACATAAGCCATTTGGCGCATATTGAAATGTTTTTTTCCCGCCATCCGGATGTACAATCTCTAGAGGATTCCCGTAACTATTTGGTTTTGTTTGAGTTATCGCTCCATACGCATTTTTTCTTATTACCTCCCTTCCAAAAGCATCATAAGCGATCTCTTGGACGGTTGGTTCTACTTCAATCAACGTGGGCTTCCCGTGAATGGGATGATAGGTATAACTCGTTATTAGGCCCAAGTAGTCTATCGTTTCAATCAACTCATCAGACGCGTTATAAGAAAAATTGGTCCCGTGAATTCCCTCCTGAAGATGGATAATGCGTCCTTTTGCATCAAAGGTTCTTTCAATGATAATACGATTGGAAAAAGGGACTTCTTTGATAGGACGATTTCTCCCATCATAAGTATAGACAGCTTTTTGTTGTAATGGGTTTGTTTCTTCAAGAAGATTACCTTTTTCATCGTAGACTTTTTCAATGAAATAGACAAATTTTCCATCTGAACCGTAGTGATCCTCTTTCGTTATATTTCCAAAACGGTCATAAACATATCCAGTTTTATGGATTAAATTCCCTTCCCAGTCTCTTTCTTCTTTTAAGAAAATACGATGCAAGTGAGGGCCTTGCTTATTGAGCTGATAAGTTGTGATAGTTTTTCCCTCTTCTTGCTCTTCTATCAAATTATTTGCATCGTCATATGCATAGAGAGTTTTTCGAACTATCTTCCCATTCATAAGGGTTGTTTTAGAAAGAAGTAACCAAGTATCCCCAAGGTAAGAATATTCAAACCTAAGACCATCCTCTCTGTCTTCTGTAATAAGGCGGTTTTTAGAAAAGGTGCGCTCAATTGAAAATGTGCCACAATCATCTATACGCGTCTCTAGAGTTGGATTGCCCGATGCGTCGCATTCATAAATTTTTGTAATGAGGCAGTTTCCTTTGCCGTCTTCAATTTCCACTTTTGCGAGATGTTGTTTATGGTCATAAGTGAAAATTTTTTGATTATAAAGTTGCCCGCCCAGCCAATTTTCTAGGTTTGTTAAAAGAAGAGATGAGTTGAACCGATAAATAACGACAGCGCCATCAGGATAACTCACCATCGTAGAACCTGCCTTTTGCCCTGCTATCGGTGGATCATAGGAAAAAGATATGGTTGAAGACGGAGTAGAAAAAGTTTGAATGCGCGCTAAAGCAGTTTTTTGCTCCGAGTAACTACACGAAATTGGATAATTTAAAGCATCATAGGAAGTAAGAAGCGTCCGCTCATTATATCCCACGCTATTGCTATAGACAGGATTCGTAGATCTTGTCATCACCGGAAATAGGAACTTTGCTTCCAAGCCCTCTTTTTTGTTTTTTCCTTTAATGACTCTGTCCTCGTAAGAGAGCTTCATTTCTCTCCCATCAGATCCTCTAAAACGATAATCTCCTACTCGATCGATGGAGGCATAGGTATATCTTCCTCTGACATCCGTAGAGGTAATTTGCGTAAGTTCTCCACGATCCCAGCGATAGCAAATGGCTTTTCCATTTGAAAGGATTTCTCTGTCTAATCGATAACGCCCGCCTGATTGATGGAGATAAATACGCGTTACCCCTTCGGGCCAGGTGACCTTGATTTGAGTTCCTTCTACTAAAAACTCAATATTGCGGATATCTGCCGCACTATTTGGCTCTCCTGATCTTAAATTGCTGCATCCATAGGAAGAAGCCTTGAGAATACCTTTATTCCCCTGAATTTCGAACTCTAAGACATATCCCCCAGGATCTCTTACTTGAAAATAAGGAGAATGGCGATTGTATCCAGCCCAAAGGTGGGGCAAACAAACCCATCCCTTTGTATTCAACTGAAGCAATGCGTTGCCTAACTCCAATCGATCTCTTTCGTCTTTATCGTGATAACGACCCAAAACTTGAGGAGGGACATAGGTCCTTTTAAGAATAAGATCTTGAGCCCCTTTTACATGGAGATCCACTTCCGATAAAATAAACTGCCCCGACATAGCCGATACAAATCCATCGACAATGAGATCCCCATTCAATGAAGCAATTTCATCGGACGTGGAAGGGGTAATATCATCAAAGAATCCTGCGAACAAATGAGAGCTGACGCCAAATAAAAGAAAAACCCATCTCATATAGACCTTCAAAAAAAT
>CAYOMT010000055.1:7187-9448 GCA_964405125.1 uncultured bacterium | reverse complement strand
GGATACCAGTTAACGGCTGGGCGCCGCAAGGCGACGGAAAGTGCAACAGAGACCAAACCGTTCTTTAGCAATAGAGAAACAGGGTGAAAAGTTAGACTTTGGGAGTCTATCCTCTTTGGGTAACTAAAGAGCGCTGTAAACCCTATCCGAAGCAAGGCAGAATAAAAGTCGAGGTGTTTTCCGCACCGCCCGCTGCAAAGCGGAAAGACTTGAACTTGCCGCATAAGAGGAATGATGGCTCACGACAAAATCCGGCTTATCGCCTTTCCTTCCTTTTCTCTACTTTGTATAGATTCTTCGATTTGAAAAATCCAAACACACTTTGTAGTCGTCAAAAAAATCGATCCCGAGGATTCCATCGAATGGAACATTCTCCGGAAGATCAAAAGTAAAAAATCGACGGCGTCCAAATAGTTCCAAATCCATTTTTATTTCTCGCCCATCCTCAGCCATTTTTTGAATTAAAGAACAGCTAGCCCCTGTATCTAACATGAATTTTTTCATTCCACGATCTGTTAGAACGTCAAGGCAAACAAACCCATCGATCACTTCTATTTTATTTTCCACAAAATCTACCAATGGATAGTCTTCTATCACCTGATCCAACGCAGTTCCCATACAAAAAATAGACCGAGACATATCAAAATAACAAATAGATTCAGATAGATCAAAAAGACCGGCCCCTATCTTTCCATCAATTTGATCTATCTGATCCTGAGTGCGAGGCGGATATCGTTTTGTCCCAATTTTATTGCCCTCTCGAATAAACAAATAATTCTCTTCAATTGCCTGCACATCGGCAATCTCAAAAGACCCAAAACGAACATGAGGAATTTTATATTCTGATTGCTCGTAGATATTTCCGTTGATATCAAAAATCCGAGACATCCCCATAAATTCTTTGTGGCTTAACTGATTTAAAACGCGATCTTTGAGCATAAGACAGCTGCTACATCCCAAATCCAACATCAATAAATATTCAGTCCCTTCTATTTTTGCCTTAACTAAGGGAGCGTCGCTACAGGCGATGGAATGAATTGCAATCTGAAACGGATTCTTAAGTTCCTCTGTGAATTTCAAAGAAGAACAAGAAGAAAAACATAATATACAGAATAAAACATCGATCCACTTTCTATTCGTAATCATGGTCTCGCGGATCTGCTTTATCGTCGTTTTCAGCAGCAGATATGTTATCCTGATTTTCAGAATTTTCCGTATCCGCCCCTACAATCTTTACCCCACCTGTATACGTTCTTCCTTCTTTATCCGTGTATGAACCTGTAAATTCGATTTGTTGAATCCCACAATGACGCATACAACCCGCCAAAAAAACCTTATTTTGGAAAACATCCATCATTCGTTGATCCTGCTCACCAACTCCTGGCAACAAACCATATTCACTCAACCCCAAGCCAACAGAAATTACGTCGATCATAAAACCTCCTAGTTAGAAAAATACCGGAAATTTTACCAGATTAAAAAAATATTTTACAATATCAATGCGCTCGCGGGTGGCTCTTATCGTAGACTTCCCGTTTGAGCTTGGGAGAGACGTGGGTATAAATCGTGGTCGTAGCAAGCGATGTGTGGCCCAAGAGGAGCTGGATTGTTTTGAGATCCATCCCCTTTTCAAGCCAGTGGGTTGCAATTGTGTGGCGAATCGTGTGGGGCGTAATTCTTTCCGACAGGCCGCTTTGTCTTAAATATGCAGCAAAATTGCGATCGACAGACCGAGGGCTGAGCCTCGTCCCCCATTTATTCAAAAAAATTGCCGCCGGATCCCTCTCAATGAGAGGTCTTTCAACGTGATTTAAATATTCAGTCAACCATTTTGCAGCGGTTTCTGTAATGGGGGCTTGCCTTTGTTTCTTCCCCTTCCCAAAAATTGTCAAAATCTTGTTTCTCGAATCAAAATCTTTTCGATTCAATCCCGTCAATTCGCTCAAGCGTAGCCCCGAGCTATAAAAAAGCTCCATAATCGCCCGATCTCTAAAACCTAAATACGAAGAAAGATCCGGCTGCTGCATGAGGTGTTCCACTTGAATATATGTGATGGACACGGGAAGTTTTTTTTCTTTTTTCGGACTTTCTATTTCTGCCGCAGGGCTTTCTTGCACAAGTTTTTCGCGCATTGCATATTTATAAAAACTGCGCAATGCGGAAAGAGCGCGCAAAACGGTCTTTGGATTTTTCTTTTTTTCGTGAAGAAAGGATAAAAATCTGCGGACATCCTTTTTAGAAACGCTCTCTAAAGGCATATC
>CAYOMT010000055.1:2289-7087 GCA_964405125.1 uncultured bacterium | reverse complement strand
AAATGGGTTAAAATCAAGATCTGAACATTTGCATCTCTTGCAATTTCCGCCGCCTGTTTAGCTGTCATATGCATATATTCTGCAGCCAATTCCTTTTCTTTATCGCTATATGTACTCTCGCAAACAAGCATTTTTGCATCGCGCGCTAACTTAAGCGCCGAAGGGCACGGCCGCGTGTCGACAATATAGGCAAAAGAATCCCCTTTCCTTAACGAACTCACCTCTTCTAGAAGAACCCATCGATCTTTTACGCAAATCCTTCCTTCTTTCTCGAGGATTCGGACAGAAGGGCCGTCCACCCCTGCGCTTTTGAGCGCCTGTTTATCAAATTTAATCGTATCGGCTTCCGTAATTCGCCACCCAATATTCTCCACCCCATGATCGAGAAAGGCCGCTTCAATCCGAAATTTCCCATCGTCTTCCACAACCCCTTCTTGCTTCACCGGATGTTCGATAATTTTGATATTTTCCCGGTAAATGCAGCTATAGCGAAGCCGATCGAAAAATTTCTTGCCGCTCGCAGGATAGTAGCAGTGAATCGGATGCGTTATTTTATCGAGATTCAGCCGCATGAACATCGAGCCAAGGCCCAAACAATGATCTCCATGGAAATGGCTGACAAAAACGCGAGTGACCGTCGGAGGCGGTATGTCTGCAAAAATAAACTGTCTTTGCGTCCCTTCTCCCGGATCAAAAAGAAACCCTTCCTCATTCCACCGCAAAAGATATGCGCCGTGATTCCGAAACCGGGTCGGCTGCTGGCTGGAACATCCAAGAATCACAAGATCGCGCGTACTCATCGCTCTACCCGCTCTGCAAAAAAGGAAAATCTACCCAAAACAGCTCCGATGAACGCCCCCATAATATGCGCTGTATTTGCAATACTCGGAGAAAATCCAATCTTTGTAAAAATTTGCAATCCAAAAGAAACCATCTGCACAAAAAACATCCCGCCCACAAATAAAAGCAAAAATAAAAGAGTCGAGCGGTGCAGCGGATACCCTTCCCAAGGAGCGATTCTTTCGCGCATCCAAATAAATCCGGCAAGTCCCATGACAACTCCCGAATAGCCCAAGAAAAAAGGACCGCTCATCAAATACTGCGCCACGTTCGAGCCGATCGCAACGACAAGCGTCAAAAGAATCAATCGAAAAATCCCAATTTTTTGTTCAATCGAGCGGCACAAAATCCACACCCAAATCATATTGAATAGGATATGAAGAAGTTCCGTATGTAAAATAGCCGGAGACGCAAGGCGCCACACCTCCCCTTCCAAAATCCGAGTGAACATAGGCCCTTCGACAATCGCTGTCGGCTCTCCCTGAATTTTCAAAAGCACCCATGCATAAGCCCCTTTCCAAAAAGGGGTGGTTTCCAATTTTTGGACATTCTCAATCTGCGGGAAATCAAAAAAAAGAGCCTCTTGAATCGGCGTGATTTCAAAGTTTCTCTCAGGAGAAGGAGTCTCCTGCATCCAATTGAGAAAAAAAATAAACGCGCAAAGAGCAATCACAAACACAGTAAATGGGGTTGCTTTTGCCTGCGGAAGGACTTTTTCTCCCTTCATAATCGCAGCATCCTCGCTCGAAATTTGCTCTGTAATGGGAGGGTCGTAAGTGGAGCGCGTTGGCTCTTGAATAAATCGGGCAAATTCTTTTTGGGCTTCATCCCATCTATCTTCCTCATATACCCAAATGGAATACGACATATGGCCTGTATTCGCATCAAAGAAGCCATCGGAATTGGTTTCAATCCCCTTGGCTTTCAAAAAGCGGGTCAATCGCTCCACATCTTTTTCGTTTTCTAAATGACCTATTAAACGCATAGTTGAATCTTTTCTATAATCGAGGATGTAGACAAAGAGGGAATTCGATCGACAAGATGAATCCTGCCCCCGAATGACCGCACCACTTCCCCTTCTATACAATGAGGGCCATATTCTGCGCCATTCACATGAACATCCGGTCTAATTTTTGCAAGAATAGCCCGAGGATCCACTTCATCAAACCAAGTCACAAAGTCGACAAATTCGATTGCCGCCATCATTTCCAGCCGATAGTTCAGCGAGATGAGCGGACGATCCTTTGATTTATACGCGCGAATCGACGCATCCGAGTTCAAAGCCACAAACAAAACATCCGCTTGCCTTTTGGCCTGATCGAGAATATATAAATGCCCCGCATGCAGCAAATCAAAAGAGCCGTTGAGCGTCGCAATGGTCTTGCCCATCTTCCTTAGATTCGCAACGCTTTTCTCAAGTTGCTCTGGTTCTACGAGTTTTCTTTGGAGCCAAGGAGCTTTTGTCATGGTGTTTCTCTTTTGGGAACGCGATCTTATAAACCGCATCGTATGTATCTACAAAATGGACTTCAAGCCCCTTTTTCAAAAAGGCAGGCAGTTCATCGTAATCGCGTAAATTTTCTTTGGGGAAAATCAGCACTTCCAATTTGGATCTCCGCGCCGCAATGAGCTTTTCTTTCAAGCCTCCAATCGGAAGAACCCGGCCCGTTAAAGTCAACTCCCCCGTCATCCCCAAATTTTTCCGAATCGGAGTATTGGAGAGCAAAGAAAGAAGCGCTGTGACCATCGTAATTCCGGCAGAAGGGCCATCTTTTGGAGTGGCTCCCTCTGGAATATGGATATGGATCTGAGATTTTTCGAAAAAAGGGATCCCCGGCGCATATTTTTCTACATTGCTTTGGACAAAAGTCCACGCAATTTGCGCCGATTCTTTCATCACATCTCCCGCTTGCCCCGTCAGCTTCATCTCTGTTTTTTCCGCAGGATATTTAGCGACTTCTATATACAATGTAGCGCCGCCCATCGATGTCCATGCAAGACCGGTTGCGACTCCCACCGGATTGATTTCGTAATAGCGATCGCTTGTAAAAATCGGTTTGCCCAAATACGAGGTCAATGTTTTTTCATCCACAATCGTCTTGGCGCGCTTGGTTCCTTTCTTCGTTTTACTTGCGATTTTCAAAGCCACTTTCCGCAAGATTTTTTTAATGTTATTTTCGAGCGTTCGAACGCCGGCTTCGCGGGCATATCCATTGATAATCGCTCCCAAAGCGCGATCGGAGAAAGAAACATCGGAAGAGCGAAGTCCCATGGCTTCCCGATTTCTCGGAACCAAGTATTTTCGGGCAATTTCGATTTTCTCCGACTGAATATATCCAGAGAGCCGAAGCATCTCCATCCTGTCTTTCAAAGGCTCCGGAATTGTATCTAGAACGTTTGCCGTCACAATGAATAAAACATTCGACAAATCGGCGCGCACGTCCAAATAATGATCGAGAAAATCTTTGTTTTGCTCCGGATCCAATACCTCGAGAAGCGCCGAAGCGGGATCTCCATGGAAGCTAGCCCCCATTTTATCGACTTCATCCAACATAATGACGGGATTCATCGTCTGAGTCGCTTTCAACGCCTGAATCATTTTGCCCGGCATCGCGCCAATGTAGGTTCTTCTATGGCCTTTAATCTCTGCTTCATCGCGCATGCCGCCTACGGAAAATCGATAAAATTTCCGATTCAAGGCTCTTGCGACACTCTTGCCAATGCTCGTCTTCCCCACTCCAGGAGGGCCCACTAAACAGATAATGCTCCCCTTCACGCCGCCCGTCAATTTACCAACGCCAATGAATTCGAGAATCCTCTGTTTGATATCTTTGAGGCCGTAGTGATCTTCTTCCAGAACTTTTTCGGCCTTTTTGAGATCGTGCGTTTCCTTGCTGGTGAGGCCCCAAGGAACAATTGTCAGCCAATCGACATAGTTTCTACAAACGCCGTATTCTGCCGACTGAACCTCCAAAACACCGAGCTTGTCCATCTCCTCGCGGATGACCTTCATCACCTCTTCGGGGATCTTTCTCTTTTTAATCCGCTCTTCAAACTTTTCGACATCAATCGACTTATCGTCTTTCTCCATCCCGAGCTCTTTCTTGATCGCCTTGAGCTGCTCGCGGAGAAAAAATTCGCGCTGGCTTTTTGAAATCGTCGCTTCAATCCGTTGATTGATTGTGCTTTGCAATTTACTAATGTCGAGTTCTTTTTTTAAAAGAAGAAGGGCTTTATCAATGCGCTTTTCAATATCGAATGTCTCTAAAACATCCTGCAGCTCGCCCCGCGTCGCAGTTGTCAAGGCCACTGCAAAATCAGCCAAGCGTCCCGGCTCTGTAAAGTCGGAATGGCCAAGAAAAATCTGCAGCTCTTCTTTAAAGAGAGGATTGAGTTTTAAAAGCTCTTTAATCGTCGTAATAATGCTGATTGAATAGGCCTTCAATTCCCGAGATAAGTGATCGAGCGTCGGATCGTCTTGATAGCGAACCTTGCCTAAGAGATGTTTATTTTTGACCACTTTATCTAAAACGACCCGTTTTTCCATGTTCAAAACAACCTGGGCGCCGCCTTGCTCCATCGGAATGATCCGCAAAATCCGCGCGACAACCCCAACGCGATAGATGTCATCGCTATTGATTTTATAAATATTCGCGTCTTCTTCTTTCGTGAGAAAAAGGCCCAAACATTTGTGGTCTGTTTTCGCGACAATCTTCAACACCTCGTAATAGGCGCCGGGCTCGATTACAACAGGCGCTGCCATCCCCGGGAAAAAGGGGCGTCTATTCAAAGGCAAAAGATACAGTTCGCTCGGGTATAACAAAGTGGACAAAGGAGCTTTTGAAGAAGACTTCGCCTCCTCCCGGCTTTCGTTGTCGGATAGAGATATCTCATCGATAAAATTTGTATCGTCATTCTGTTCGGCCAAGGGAACCTCAATTTTTGAGCAATTTTATAA
>CAYOMT010000055.1:0-2189 GCA_964405125.1 uncultured bacterium | reverse complement strand
GTGCGATACGATGGAGGAGTTTCTTAAAGAATTAACCCTCAATCAAGGTGAGATGCAATGCCCAGTGTTAAGGTCCGAATGGGAGAGCCAATCGACAAAGCCCTCCGCGCCCTCAAGAAAAAGTTAGATA
The DNA here is from genome assembly GCA_964405125.1 of uncultured bacterium. Taxonomy (GTDB): domain Bacteria; phylum Chlamydiota; class Chlamydiia; order Chlamydiales; family SM23-39; genus DAIDHZ01. The sequence continues at coordinate 2,059 of CAYOMT010000055.1, read as the reverse complement.
AAGAAGGGATTATGAAATCCGCAAAAGCCCACCGCTTTTACGATAAGCCCTCTGTAAAAAGCCGTCTTAAATCCAAAGCTGCGGTAAAACGAAATAAAATCGCGGCGCGCCGCGGATATTGATCCCATGCAAGATTTTTACACGACCCTTGGCGTTTCTCGCGAAGCTTCTCCCGAAGAAGTCAAAAAAGCCTATCGAAAAAAGGCTCTTGAATGCCATCCCGATCGCAATCCCGATAATCCCAAAGCCGCTGACGCGTTCAAGCGCGTTTCCGAAGCCTATGAAGTCTTGAGCGACGAAAGTAAGCGCCGCATCTACGACCAATACGGAGAAGACGGTTTGAGGGGAGCGGGCATGGGCGGTCCCGGAGGCGGGGGCGGATTTTCTCAAGGGGGGTTTTCTTCCATGGAAGAAGCGCTGCGCACATTTATGGGCGCTTTCGGCGGAGGAGGCGGACAGGGAGGATCTCCCTTTGAGTCCTTTTTTGGCGGCGGCGGCGGCGGCGGTGGTGGCGAAGAGGAGGAAGTCAGGAAGGGAGCGAGCAAGAGGATTTCTGTAAAAATCACCTTTGAAGAAGCGGCAAAGGGCGTAGAAAAAGAAATTGCGATCCATAACTATGTTGCTTGCAATGCCTGCCATGGACTTGGCGCGAAAACAAAGAGCGGGATCAAGACGTGCTCTTCTTGTAAAGGGAATGGACAAGTCTATCAAAGTCGCGGTTTTTTCAGCATGTCGAGCACATGCCCTCAGTGCCAAGGCACAGGGCAAATGATCACAGACCCATGCAAATCTTGCTCAGGACAAGGAAGAAATAAGGAAAAACAGCGGGTCAAAATTAAAATCCCCCCGGGAGTCGATACGGGGATGCGCTTAAAAATGAGCGGATACGGAGATGCGGGAATTTCCGGAGGGCCATCCGGGGATCTCTTCGTCGATATCGAACTAGAACCGCATGAAGCGTTTGAAAGAGAAGGCGACGATGTATACATCGATCTTCCCATTACGTTTCCGGAAGCGGCCCTTGGGAGCAAAAAAACAGTGCCCACACCTCTCGGAGAGTCTTGCCGCATTCAGATTCCGGAAGGGACGCAGAACGGAAAATTGCTCCGCGTGAGCGGAAAGGGTTTCCCGAATGTCCATAGACAAGGACAAGGGGATCTATTGGTTCGCGTTTCTGTAGAAACACCTGTAAAACTCTCAGAAAAACAAAAAGAGCTGCTCCGATCCTTTGAAGGAATGGAAACACCCCAGAATCATCCAAGAAGAAAAACTTTTTTGGATAAAATTAAGGTTTTTTTTTCGGAATAACAAATCGATTATCCAAAGGATTTTTTCGCCTTATCGAGTGATCTGAATTTCTACCGAACTTAAAAAGGTGGAACAGCCGCGGGATCAAAGCTTCCCAGATTCTCCCACCTACGACGATGGAGAGTCCCCCCTTCATGTAGGTGGACGGAACTCCCCGAGAAGTCTTGAGCGCAGTACACACAAAAAACAACCTCCTCCCTCCTCAGCGGATAATGCCTTGACCCTATGGATTGCTCCTCAGATGTAAATTCCTCCCTGATTTTTGCAGACAACTTAGTAAGATGTTGAGGGGTACCCACATGTGACAAAAATTCTTCCTCGCTCATTTCACTGCAACACTCCGGTTGACGATCGACTAAAAAAGTCTCCGACGACAGAAACTGGGACAATTTACTCGGAAGTCTTGACTCGTTGGTGACTATGAAAGGATAGTTACCTTGCGGGCGCTCCGGCCATACGGTTTTCAAAAAACCCCGCTCCTCATCGGAAAATTTTCTTCTAGAAACCACCCTTTGATAGGAAGAAGACAATTGAATCACCGGCGCAACAAGAGTGGTGAGCCGCGCTGCGGGGATCGTTAAAGGCGTGCTTGCAGTATCTTCTCTTTCTCCCGGAACCTGCATCTGTCCCTCTAAAGAAGAATTAGGACGTATTGGATTTGTCATAATTTATATCTCCATAAATTTTTAACTTTTTATTGTTTTAATAATACTATTATACAACAACTAAAACAATAAAACCAATACATTTT
>CAYOMT010000054.1:0-9495 GCA_964405125.1 uncultured bacterium | reverse complement strand
TTGTAAAGCGGTTTTACATTCTTATTAATCCCTCGGATTTGGTATAAGTATTCTCAATGATTACGATCTCGAATAGCTTGTCTTTTTTGCGGGTTCCCCTCGCCTTTCTCTTTTTGGTAGAAAGCCCCAATTTGCGTTTTTTCGCCGTTCTTTTGGCGATGATTACAGATAGCGTGGATGGATATTTAGCGAGAAGGAGCCGCTCTGTCAGTAAGTTTGGCGCCATTCTCGATCCGGCAACAGACAAATTTTTTGTTTACTTTGCTTTGATCACTTTGTTTTTCGAGGGAAGATTGCTCCTTTGGCATGTTTTTGCCATGCTCTCGCGCGATATTGTTGTTTGCATGTATGGAATTTTTATGCTCGCGATGCGGCGGTGGAATACAATTGTTTTTCGCTCTGTGCGCGCTGGAAAAGTGACGACAGCTCTCCAATTTATTGTTTTGATGGGGCTTGTCTTTCAAATATCTTTTTCCTGGATTACATATAGCGCCTTTGTCGTGATGGGAGGGTTTATGTTTGTTGAATTATTTCAGACGCCCGATCGGAATGCCTCTTCTTGGAAAATTTTCGATAGATTATGACAGATGAAGAATTATTATTTTTAAATCAGTCGGGATTTATTCCAGGTCCCTTTGAATCGGAAAATGAGTTTCGAGAGAGAATTGAATCGACAAAACAGGCGTTTTTTAAGCTGGGCGTGAGCGCAATCCCTTCTTCGCATTGGGATTGGGTGGGAAATAAATTGAGGGATCTCTTTGATTTTACCCCCTCCTGCCTTCCTGTTTTTTATTCCAATCGTTCTTTGCGCCCCTGGCAGGGAGCCGCAGCTTGGGTAGAGCGCGGGCAAATTCTGGCAATCCAGTTGCGCGAGTCGTTTAAAAAAGGCTCTTTTTTAGGAATTTATCAGCGCAGCGAAATATTGGCCCACGAATCGGTTCATGCGGCAAGATCGGCATTCCCTGCCGATTCATGGGATGAATTTTTCGCCTACATGACCTCGGATAGGGCCTGGAGAAGAGTTTTGGGTCCGATTGTTCAGAGGCCTTGGGAAGTTTGGCCTTTTCTCATTTTTTGTTTTTTAGGAATTGCCTTGCCCCTTTTTTTTCTGGGATCTCTTCTTTGGATCTCGGCCGGATTCTATCGCTTAATTCGCGCTCACCGCACACTAGATCAAGCAAGCCGTACTTTAAAAAAATGGGGATATTCAGATCTATCCGTCCGCTCCCTTCTTCTTCGTTTGACAGGCTCTGAAATCAAAGACCTTGCAAAGGGAGTCGATATATTTACTTCGATCCAGTCGAAAGAGGCTTCTTTGCGCTCTCGATTGCTTTTTTTAATGAAAGGAAAATATGGCACAAAAAATCATTGTTGAACATTTAGGAAACGAAGCAAATCAGTTTCAGTTTTGTCAGGAGTTAGAACAGGGAAATATCCTTTTTTTCTCTCAAATTCCTTTTGATTTTCCTCAGGAAGAAATTGCATTTCTTCTTCGTCAAAAGCAAGGGAATTTAGCTGGCCGCAAAAATATTGCATACAAGCCGCAGCTCGATAAAATCACAAATCATACGGCTGCAAATCCGGAAGAAGCTCTTCAGATGCATGAAATCTTGCGCAACTACTCTCAAAGAGCGACGCAATTTTTAAGCGTTCTTTTGGCGCCTTATGCAAAACAGTGGAAGATCGATTATGCAAGTTTCCGTCCTTTTCAGGAAAAGGGAAGAAAGCTCCGTTTGCGCGCGCGCAATGATCTGCTCCATGTCGATTCTTTTCCGACAAGGCCGATGCATGGAGATCGGATTCTCCGTTTTTTTACGAATATCAACCCTGTTGAATCGAGACGTTGGATTACATCGGATCCATTCAAGGAGTTGGTGAAGAAATATGGAGGGATGCCGGGGTTGGCGTTTCCGAGAGGCGCGGGATACTCTTTCAAAGATTTTTTCGAGAGAAAAGTAAAACAAGGGCTGAAAGCAATGGGTTTTAAAATACCTCTTCGCTCTCCCTATGATCATTTCATGTTGAATATGCATAATTATTTAAAGGAAAACGAGGCCTTTCAAAAAGGATGCGCTAAAACGCAGTGGGAATTTCCTCCGAATTCTTGCTGGGCGGTATTTACCGATCAGGTGTCTCATGCGGCCATTTCAGGGCAATATGCCTTAGAGCAGACTTTTTTCGTTCCTCGAAACGCCCTTCTCTACCCGGAAGAAGCGCCGATTAGCATATTGGAAAGGATTACGGGGAAACATATGGTTTATTAATGCCTTTTCTTTTCGGGGCGGATTGGATCTTGAGCTCTCCTCGATATTTCGAAATGGTTCTCCGAGCAATCGAGTACCCTTTTTGTTTTAATTTCTCCGAGAGCTCTTCGTCTGTGAGGGGGCTGTTTCTGTCTTCCTGGCGGATCAATTCTTGGAGAAGTTTTTTGGCTTCTTTGATAAGAGGCGCAGAGGTCAGAAGCGATTTTAAGGGAATGATTCCTTGCGGCGTTTCTGCGTATTTTCCCGAAAGAGCTCTCGAAATAGTCGATTCGTGAAGTCCCAATTCCAAGCTCAATTCTTGATTTGTGAAGGCTTTGAGCGCCCCTTTTTGAGAGAGATAAGCGCTTTGGCGGCGCGTTAAAAGAATGCCTATTTCGAGGAGAATTTTTTTGCGGCGGCTCAAGGCATTCAATAGCCATTTTCCTTGCGAGCGCCAGGCTTGCATTGTTTTTTGTTCTTCGAGCGAAGAAGTTTCTACACTGTCATATCGAGAATGGATGAGAAATTTGGGAAGCTCTTCGTCATTTGTTCCGACACTCCACCCCGTTTCTGTTTTTCGGATTGTGATATCGGGGATAATCGGAGCTAGAATCTCTTCTTTTAAACAGTTTAAAGGGCGCAATGGGAGGGATGCCAATTTTTGAATGGCCTCCGCAAGATCGAGATAGGGATATATTTTTTTTAAGACGCTGTATCTGCCGTGCAAGAGATCGGGATAGTGGTTTTGGACCAAAGTAAATAGAGTCGTATTTTCATACCCTTGCGCTTTGAGCTGAATGAGGATCGATTCTTGTAAATTGCGGGCAAAAATTCCAGGAGGATGGAATGTTTGCATGACCTCTAGCACTTTTTGAATTTCAGATTCCTCCCCGATTTCAGCTAAAGGAACGGAGAGAAAGCCTTTTTCGTCGATGTTTTCGAGGATTTTCTCTCCGATTTGACTCTCTTTTCTTTCGGGCAAGTTCTCTCGGATCTGGCGCAAGAGATTTTCATAGAGGGAATCTTGCGCAGCAATTTCCTTTTCGAAGATTTGTTTTTTGGAGTTTCCAATTTCTTCGAGCAAAGGATTTTTGTCGATTTCTTCTTGGATGAGCTCGCGCAGTTCGATTTGGGGCATTTGTAAAATGGCGAGGGACTGCTGCATGCGGAAGGTCATCGCAAGACGCAGGTGATGGGACGCTTGTAAGTGATGCTTCATTGTTTTTATCTTTTCTTCCCCATAACATATAGTTATTTTGTTTGAAAGCAGGAGGTATACAATGGGGCCGAAGGCTGGGGTGTTCTGCCATAATGGGCTTGGCGATGGGGTAAATTGCCTTGTTTTGTCGAATAATTTGCACCTCAACGGATGGGTCGTGGACACCTATCAAAATACAATTGGCTCGATGCAGAATTGGTTCCCTCATTTGCCCGTCCAGCCGTATCCTCTCTTAGAAGAGCTTCCCCGTATTTTGTCTTCCTACGACTGGTTTTTTGTTGTGCAAAACGATACAGATGAGTTTGTGCAAGCTTTGATTCGGGAAGGAAAGAGACGGTTCCCCGATCGAGTGAAGGTGCTTTACCTCTATCCATCTCCAAATATCGTCAATGAACGGTATTATGCAGATTGTTTGACGAATCCGAAGTTATCGATTGCGGAGAATTTAAGAGGCGTCTCTGAAAAAATTCTGCGCCTTCCTAAAATCACGAAAAGCAATGGATTTATTCCGCCTCTAGGACTTAGCCTCCATAAATACCCTCAAAGAGTCGTGGTCCATCCGACAAGCGCCCGCATCACGAGAAATTGGCCAAAAGATCGATTTGTAAAGCTTGCTTTACATTTAAAAAAAGAAGGATACCAACTGACGTTTGTTCCCGGGGCAAAAGATTTAGCGGAGTGGAAAGATGTCGAGGCTTTGGGGTTTGAAGTTTTTGATTTTCCTTCTTTGGACGCTCTTGCGAGATATATCTATGAGTCGGGGTATTTGATTGGGAATGATTCGGGGCTGGGCCATTTAGCTTCAGCCTTGGGAGTGCCGACGTTGACGCTGTGCCGGAGAAAGGCGTGGGCGAATATGTGGGCGCCAAGTTTTCATAAAAGCGTTGTGATTACCCCCTCATCTTTGATTCCGAATATCCGAGGATTTCGTTTGCGGGATATTCACTGGAAAAAATTCATTTCAGTTGGCAAAGTATTGCGTGGTTTTAAGAAATTAGCGCTCACGCAATGGAATGGATGAGAAGAAATGTATACCCCGGGTGAATTATTAGTAGATATTGTAAGCAGCAAGGTTTTTGGTTTTTGTTTGGGCGGGGTTTTTATCGAATATGGGATTAGCAGATGGCAGAAAAAGGAATTTTCTTGGAAAGAGGTGGGATTGATTTTAGTGATCTCTTTAGGAGTTCGATATATAATTTAAAAATTCATTCCGGTCGAGAAGCTGCTTCTCGGCTTTAAGAAATTGGCGCTGAGCTGCATTGTGTATTCAGAAGGGATTTCATAGAGAAACCGGGAAGGGCGCATGAGCCTTTCCGTTCCCCACATGTACCGATAGGTAGCGAGCGAGAGATACAGATTTTTTTTGGCTCTCGTCATCCCGACGTAGCAAAGCCTTCTTTCTTCTTCAATTGCGCTTGGGTCGTCTTTTGTGTTGATATGAGGGAGCAGATCCTCTTCCAGCCCGACAAAAAATACAACAGGGAACTCTAGCCCTTTGCTATTGTGAAGGGTCATCATTTTAATTGCAGGAGTAGAAGCGTCTTCTTGGATGGGGACGCGGAGGGCGAGTTCTTCGAGAAATTTTTCAAGCGTTGGGTTTTCGCTCTCTTCTTCCCACTCTGTAGCTTTCCCAAGGAGCTCATCGATGTTTTCTTTCCGATCTTGCGCCGTTTCCGGATCTTGCTGCAGATACGCGAGATAGCCTGTAGAGGAAATAACCTCTTTGAGAAGCTCGCAGATTTTGAGTTTGGGCCCTTCATTGCGGAGGAAGTGAATTGTCCGAAGATAGTTTTTGAGCCCTTCTTTTTGCTTTGGGCCTAATTTAAGATCAGGGCATAGATCGGGCCGATCTAAAAGTTCTTCGCAAAATGTCAAAATCGGCATGCTGTAATTGTTTGCCGCGAGAACAATTTTATCTAAAGAAGCCGCTCCAATCCCTCTTTTAGGGACATTGATTGTTCTCAAGAAGGAAATTAAGTCGGCATTTGAAATAACGAGACGCAAATAAGATAAAAGATCTTTGACTTCCTTTCTTTCGTAAAAAGAAATGCCTCCAATGATTTTATAGAGAATTCTCTTTGAGAGAAAAGCGTCTTCAAAGGTGCGCGACTGGGCGTTTGTTCGGTAAAAGACGGCAATATCATTGAGAGAACTACAATCGAGGGAAAGGTGTCTCAGAATTCGGTTCGCAACAAACTCGGCTTCCTGCCTTTCATTGTGGCCCAAGTAAAGACCGATCTTGTCTCCTTCGCCAAGGCGGCTCCAGAGTTTTTTTTCAAATCGGTTTTCGTTTTGCTGGATGAGGGCGTTTGCCGCTTTTAGAATGGTGTTTGTGCTTCGGTAGTTTTGATCGAGCGTAATGACAATTGCGCCGGGGAAGTCGTTTTCGAAGTTCAATATGTTTTGATATCTAGCGCCTCTCCAAGAATAAATGGACTGGTCGGGATCGCCGACGGCAAAGATATTTTGATGCGTCGCAACGAGGATTTTTGCAAGCGTGTACTGAGCTATGTTTGTATCCTGGTATTCGTCGATTAAAACGTAGCGCCATCTGTTTTGGTAGATTTTGCGGATATCCTCGAATTCCTGCAGAAGTTTTACCGTGAGAAAAAGGAGATCGTCAAAATCCAGTGCATTGCATTCTTTGAGCTTCTTTTGGTAGAGGCTGTAAACTTGAGTGAGGATGTCGTTTTTCCCGATTTTTTCAGGAGAGAGGATGTCGTTTTTTGCAGAAGAGATATAGAGCCTTGTTTCTTTGAGAAGCGCCTTATCGCCTCCAACGCCCAGTTGATCGAGGCAATTTTTTAGGAGTTTTTCGCTATCTTCTTCATCGTAAATCGCAAATGTAGGTTGGTAGCCTAAAGCGTGGATCGATTCGCGTAAGATGCGAGCTCCTAAGCTGTGGAATGTGCTGGCAAGGACGTGGACATTTTTTAGAGTGCGGATCCGATGCCTCATTTCCTCTGCGGCCTTATTGGTGAAGGTCACTGCGAGAATCTGAGAAGGGTCGATCCCGATTTCAATGAGGTGGGCGATTCTGTGAGTGACAACGCGTGTTTTCCCGGATCCGGCTCCGGCTAAAACGAGAAGAGGCCCGTCTATATGATGAACCGCTTTATTTTGTTGGGGATTGAGCGTATTTTGCATAGGATTGCAACAGAGTGTAAAGATTGGAGCATTAAAAAGGAATTTGTTAAAATTTCATATCAAAGCCGAGATAAAAGTTATGGTCGAGGAAGATTTCGTTCCACTGAAAATCGTAGCTCGCTTCAAATCCATACTTTTCGGAAATCTTGGCTAGGAAATCAATTCCGGCGAGGACGAAATTGCGCCCGGCTCCCGGAGCAATTAAAGTTGAGGAAGGCTGGACAAAGGCAATCGGAGAAAATCCAATGGAGCGATTGTGATCCAGGTACTCTCTTTGCCAGGCAAGATCGAGGATCATCGTTAGGTTGGGAAAGGCAGAAGCATTTTTTTGCCAGGTGTAATTGAGCCGCCCTCCGAGAGTCGAACGGAGCGATTCGACATTTTGATTCTTGATGTGCAAATCAAATAAACCGGCTTCTTTTTCTGTATACTCTCCGACAGTTAGATAAATATATTGGAGGGAGGCAAAAGGGGTGATTTCAAGGGCCTTTGGAAGGTTTTGGAATTTTCTGCGGGAAAATGTATATTCGATGCCCAAAAGAGAGTCGAATTCGCCTCCATCAGGATTCCCTATTGCATCGTGAAGTCCGGGACCAATCGCGCGGCGCATCTGATACCATTCATAGCTGCCTCCGACAATTGCATTCAAAGCAAAATCGAGGATCGGAGTGTATGTTCCATAGAGGCTTCCATGGGCTTCATCCAAGGTAAATCTGCCCGTATTGGATTTATGGCCCGCAATATGGTCGTAATTGAAAAGAAACCCGACGCCTGCTTGAGAAAATGCGTAGTCAAAACCGGCCAGAGCTCCGGCTGACCAGTAGTCAAAGCCGGTTTGAGTCCCTTTGGAGTCCAATCTGCCGAAGTTTCCGGTCGGACCAAAATAGATATCCCAAGGAAGATGAGAATCGACCCTTTCTTTGGGGGAGTCGACTTGGAAGTTTTGGCGCGCAGCAATAAATTGTGTATTGCGCGCTATTTCTTTTTCTAATTTGGAAGAGGCAAAACGGCCCCGCAGCCGCATCATTTGCCTGCTAAGGCGCGTATTGATTTCATTGACCGAAGAAAGAAGGGTTTCGGTAAAGGATGTAAGAGAGGGTCCGAGAGTTGGCGTGAAGGAAATCTCTACTGTATTTGCGAGGTAGGTAACTTGGGGAGTCAAACTCAATGTGCTATTGATGATTTCTGCAAAAGTTCCTGTGACGCCATTGGTTGTTTGCACAATTGTGTAAATATCTCCCGGAGAAACTGTAGCTCCTGGAGATAAACCGACTTGCAAAGTTCCGGCCAATTGAGCAGTTCCTAGAGTTCCGTCGATATTTAGCTGCGAAAAAGTACTGCTGTTGAGAAGATTGACAATCAATTTTCCGGAGCTTAGTTGGGTGTAGCTTCCGTGAATTGTCATGGTTCCCGGATTTGAGGCGCCCACGCCCGGATTGCCGGGAGTCACGGTTCCTGAATTTGCAATCGCAATGAGGTTTGTGAGCGAAGGCGTATTGAAGGAGCCTTGCCCTGCCAAATTTCCGCTTGTTCCCAAAGTGATCGCAGGAGTGAGGACGGTATCGTGATTGATGAGCGTCCCGCCGTTTATCGCAATACTTGAAATGGCTTGGATGAGGCTTCCGAAAGTATTTGTTCCGGTAAGAGTCCCGGTATTTGCAGTATTTATTAGCGTCCCTCCATTCATTGTCAGAGTTGTTCCCGAAGAGAGGACAGAGCCCGTGTTCAGAGTTCCGCTGATATTCCCGCTATTGGAAAGGGTAAGAGTGCCTCCATTCATTGTAATGGCAGATCCAAGGATAACCACCCCAATGCCGCTACCCGAACAATCCCCGCTATTTGTATTGGATAGGTCTCCCCCGTTTATGGCGATAGAACCCAATGAAACAATGGCAGCTCCTATGGCATTGGATCCGGAAATAGGGCCGCTGTTTGTATTGGAGAAAGTCCCTCCATTGAAGAGAATCCCTCCGTATCCCAAGAAACTTCCCGTGCTTCCTAAGTTACTTGCGACAGAACCGCTATTTATATTTGAGACAGCGCCGCTTGTTAAAGTGAAAGTGCCGGTTGCGGTGTTGCTGACACAGCCCGATCCTGCTGCGGTGATGGCTCCGCTATTTTGTTGTGTATAGGAGCCTCCTTGAATGGTGAATCCTTGCGTTGCTTGAAAAAAGCTTCCGGTGACTGCAGAGGCCGTCGTATTTTGATTTAAAACGGATCCGCTGGATTGCGTAATCAAACCTTTGATTGAGACCCCTTGTCCGCCGACTGCCGGATTGTTTATAAATTGGCCCGCGCCATCGAAAATGAGCGATGAGGTAGATCCTACAGCTTCGACAAGGACTCCCTCGTTGGTCAGTGTAGATCCGCTAGCTATAGTGACGTGCAAGGTTGTATTATTCACATTGACAGGAGAGCTGATTGTATGGCTTCCGGCCAGTACAGAAAGAACCGAAGATGCGCCATTGAATTGGATGAAGCGGTCCGCCGGAGAAGAGGAGATCGTATAAGAGGTGGATCCATTGTTAAAAGTAAGGGACCCAAGACCGACGCCGGAGGGGACATTCAATGAAATGCTTCCTCCTCCGCCTCCGGGCGTTGCAAAAGTCACTGTTTCAGTATCTGTGACAGCTCCTGTTCCGGGAACGCAGGTTCCGCTCCAGTTTGTCGTCGTATTCCACGTTTGATCTGTGACTCCTGTCCAAGTCTGAGGAACGCCGAGGCAAGTAGAATAGATTCGTAGAGGAAGAAAGGACAAAATCGCAAAGGCAAAACCATTTTTTTTGAAAGACATAGGACTCCCTTTTTTAGAAGCTCCGCGAATCTGCGCCGAGAAGATCTTCCCTATATAAATCACGGATACAAAAAGGGGTTAAAAATTTCTAG
>CAYOMT010000053.1:2991-9577 GCA_964405125.1 uncultured bacterium | reverse complement strand
GGAAATATGTCTCCAAAGATCTTGGCCCGTTTCTGCATTTAGAACTCTCCGCCAACCTTGCGTTGTCCGGCATAATTGACCCAGTTCCGAAATATTGCAAAACCTGAAAATCTCTACCAAAGAGTCGATAGGCAACCGAGAAATTCCAGAGACTGCTCTGGAAGAGGAGTTTGTTCGATTATACCCAAAGCACTTCAAAATTTGGTTTTTTGAGCGCGCCAAAGCGCCGAATTTTAACGATCGCAAGTGCCTTTGTATTTCTAATACTAAGGCACTTGCGATCGTTGAAATTCGGCAGCTTTCGCGCGGCTCAAAAACCAAATTTTGAAGTGCTTTGGGTGTAGTAGAATTGATTGTTGGCATATGTTTTTAATCCCTTTGTTTTATTATAGATATTATAAAACAATCAAAATTAAAATGATACATTTTTAAAAGATTAATTAAAAATTATTTTAAAACCATAAGATGTTTATTATCAATGACATATATCTTTAGGAAAAGTTTCTTGGAGGCACCCATCAAAGCGCTTCCGCAGGGATTCCAAGCGCGAACCGGTGCTGAGCGCTATTATGAGAAGAAAAACATCGGACAAGTAGACCTTGACCCGGAGCAAAGCCCCCCAAAAATATTCTATTATCGAGCCCGAGGTGGTGCTGGATTGTTGTATTATCCCGCACCAAAATTTTTTCTGCTGAACGTGAAGAATCTAGACATGTTCCACTGCTGAGTATCAAAAGAACATTGGCAAGTCCTCTCAAACTCAAGGGAATAATTTTCAATCCACGTTCCCATCCAGAATTTTCGAATAACCACCCATTTTCCATAGATTCTCTTTTCATAATAAATATCGAATTCCAAGGCGCTTGTACTGGGATCTTTTCATCGTATTGTCCAAAAAGATCTGACATGTACGATGTGAATGTAAGTCGATGAAAACAAGGACCTCGATTTCCTCCGGCAAGAGGGTATTGGGTAAGCATTTTCAGGTTTTGAAATGAAAATGGAATGACTAAATCTTTCTCATCCATTTCTTCTGTCTCAGGAACCTCTGTCAATGTTTTTCCCGATGAATCTAGACCAAAAGGCCTATTTTCTCGACTCACTCGTATTTTGAAATACCGAGGAGGCACAACGACTAGATAATTATCGCGCATAGGCTGTGTAGAATCAAAGGGATCGACTCCATCGCGCAACTGTTTAAAACGATCAAAACAGATGTAGCGGGGTTCAAGAGGTTTAATTTCTCCTTGTGGATCAAGGTCTACCACCTCTCCTAAATACCGCCCCATGATTCTATGGCTCAAAGTCAAAGAACGGAGAAATCGAAATTCTTCTTTGGGATTTTCACTTTTTCCTTTTTCTATAAGGGGAACCCCTTCGCGAATGGAAATATGTCTCCAAAGATCTTGGCCCGTTTCTGCATTTAGAACTCTCCGCCAATCTTGCGTTGTCCGGCATAATTGACCCAGTTCCGAAATATTGAAAAACTTGAAGATCTCTACTAAAGAGTCAATAAATAACCGAGAAATTGCACTGCTTGGGGCAAAAAAAGGTCTTACAGAAGGATTGATTGGCAGCATATTCTTTATATTCCAAGATTTATTTACGAGATAACCGCTTCCGCAGGGATACCGAGCGCAACCGGGTCGCTAGGCCACATGTCGGAGGGACAACAGAGGACGTTTCGTCCTTTGCCCGGAACAAAGCCCCCTAAACGCATTATATAATTTCGCCCGCTATGCAAGATCTTTTTATTATCCCGCACTCGAGAATCTGGACATGTTCCACTGCTGAGTATCAAAAGAACATCGGTAAGTCCTCTCAAACTCAATGGAACAATTTCCAATCCATGCTCTGGATCCACGCAATAAGGGTTTATAGATTCTTTTCTCATAATAAATATCGAATCCCAAGGGGCCTGGACAGGGGCTTGGGATTCGTATTTTTCAAAAATATCTGACCCGAGAGCTGAGAATACGGATGTAGAAAAACAAGGGCCATGATTTCCTCCGGCAAGAGGGTATTTGGTAAGCATTTTCAGGTTTCGCAATGAAAATGGAATGACCAAATCTTTCTCATCCATTTCTTCTGTCTCAGGAACTTCTCTTAACGTTGTTCCTAATTTGTCCAAATCAAGAGGCCTATTTTCTCGACTCACTCGTATTTTGAAATACCGAGGAGGCACAACCACCAGATAATTATGGCGCATAAATTTTCTAGGTTCTAAAGGATCTCCTGAATAAACCAACTCCTGGAAACGATCGAAGCGAATGTAGCGGGGTTCCGGTTCTATTTCCTTTCCGTCAAACCCAATTTCCACCGCCTCTCCTAAATATTGTCCCATGACTCTACGGCTCAAAGTAAGAAGACGGAGGAATTGAAATTCGCTCCTCACATTCTTACTTTTCCCCTTTTCTACAAGAGGAACTCCCTCGCGAATGGAAATATTTTCCCAAAAACGGTTTCCTACTTCAGAATGATCGATTAGTTTTTCCCAATCTTTATTTATCAGACATTTATGGATCTCTGATAAAAAACTAAAAATCTCTAACAAACATTCATTAGGCAACAAAGAAATAGCGCTGCTTAGGCGAGAAGAAGATCTTGAAATCTGCGGTAAAATTCCCAACATATTCTTTATATTATAATATTAATTTATGATATTTATCAATTAGAATTAAAACAAAGAATTTTTTATAATTAAAAATCAGATTATTAATTTTGCATGCCGTATGCATGCGTCGACAGAGGCTCCCTCGATGTAATTGCCAGTCAAAGCGAGGCGAGGAAACTTCTCTTTCAGAGAGGCTAAAACCTCTTTGAGCCGTTTTGCGTATCCGACTTCAAATTGAGGGATTGCCTCCTTCGCAAGATAAGACTCGATGAAATCAAAAGAGGCGCTGCAGCCGAGATGCCTCTCGAGGGCGCTTTTTACATGATCTTCTACGCCAACCTGATTGCCGCGCACCATTGCGGTAATGATCGTTGAATAAGCTCCTTGTTTTCTTTCAAAAATAGAACTATCCCAAACCATCCCTAAGACAGGTTCTTTTTCTTTTGTGGGAATCAAGTATCCAAATCCTTTTTTCGATAGAACCTCTTTCTTAAAACCTAAATTCACCACCCAAATCGATTGGACGGGAAAATCGAGCCAGCTCTTCGTTAAGCGCCCCATGACAGGGCCCGGAAGGGCGGAAACAATCCGATCCGCCTTCCAAAACTCTCCGCCCGCCATGACCCCATCTTGCGTTATTTCTTGCACGCCGCATCGCAAAACAATCTCGACATCCATTTGCTTTTGCATGGCATGAATAAGAGAAGACATCCCCCGCTTCAAAGTGAAAAGACCCCCCTCTTTTTTCCCTTGCAGCATACCGCGTAAAAGGGAACACCCTTTTTGCTCCCAATTGTATAAAAACGGGAAACAGGAGCGAAGAGACAATTTGCGAATATCTCCCGAATAAATGCCGAGAACCATCGGATCGAGCAAAGTTTCGGCGATTTTGGAATTCAGGCGCCTTTTTGCATAATCGTAAATCGATTCATCCTCATGCGATTTTTTGGGAGCAAAAAATTCCCGAATGAGGCCGCAAAAAAGGATCCCCATAAAAGACTTTAAAGGCCGAAGAGCGCCTTGATGCCAAAGAAATCTTTGGGACGCCGCCGGATTTGAAAAAAGGATTTCGTCTTTCAATCCCGCTTCCTCAATCAATTGGAGAAGGGAAGAGGATCGCGATACGGCAAATGTACGAGGCCCCTTTTCAAAAAAAGAGCCTTCTTTTTCGAAGGTTTGAATCCAACCGCCAAGCCTTTCCCCCTTTTCTAAAAGAGTGATCTTGGCATCTTTATATTTCTTCCTCAAATACCAGGCGGCGGAAAGGCCGGAAATACCGCCGCCGAGAACGACGATATTCATCCCAACATCTCAGACAAGCGATAGACCAAAACAGCGAAAGAAAATAAAAATACGAGGACAAGAAGCGGCTTGCCGCCCAAGAGCCTGTAAGAACTTTCGATTTTCTTGACATAGCGCCCAACCCACACAATCAAAACGGGTAAAACGCCAAAGAGAACGGCGTCGATGAATCCGCCGGCAAAACTCAAGGCCGACAAAAATAAATTGGGATATAGAAGCGTAAAAATCGTCGGAGGAACAAGGACGCATCCGTATACAATCGAGTCATTTTGAAAAAGAGGGATCGTTTTCAACCCATCTTTTAAAAAATCGACAAAAGCAAGAGTCGACGCCATAAACGGAGTGAGTATGGCAAAAAAAGAAAAGGCGGCTGCAAAAAAGAGAACGGAACTCGACTCGGAGGCTTTTTGCAAAAGCCCTGTCACCATATCTCCTTGATGAACGATTTTAGATACGTTCATATCCGGCAAAATCCCGAGAATCACAAAATTCCACAGCATATAAATGACAAAGGGAATGAGATTGCCGAAGTAAATTGCGCGCCGAATGGATTTTACGTTCTTTTTAAGAAAATACAAAACTGTCGGAATGAGATTTTGGTATCCAAAACAAATAAAAAGAATCGGAATTGTCGCTAAAGAGGCCTTCCAATTTTGATGCAAAAGCTGGCGTCCTTCAATGTGAGGAATCCCAAGAACGACCAAAGCGCCATATGAAATTGCTGCGCCTAAGAGAAAAACACGGCTCACATAGCTCACAGATAAAGTTCCCGTGTAGACAATACTTCCGACAGCAATCACGCAAATAAAAATCCCCACTTCTCTTGGAAAAGATTCTTTGAATAGAGAAGAGATGAGACTTGTGAATAATCCGCCTCCGCCTTCGATATACGCAACAAAAAGGCAATAAAAGAGGAAAAGGAAAAAACTCCAAGCGACCCATTTTCCTATTTTGCCGAGAGCAAATTGGCTAAGAGAAATCAAATGGACCTTATGCTCAAACCAAAGAGCGGCTTCGACAAGAAGAAGACCTGTTGTCGTCGCAAAAAAATAAGTTAAAATCATCGCAAACGCGGTCGGGATAAACCCGGCAGCCGCACTTACAACGGGAAGACCTAGCATCCCGGCCCCTATGCAGCACCCCGTAATTAAAAGGGTGGCTCCCAATACAGATCCTTGTTTTTCTTTCATATAGCCCTTGAATACATCCCCGGTTTTAAATAGGCGTCAAACACTGCGGCAATCACGCGAACAAACAACCTGCCTAAAGGAGTTGCCTGCAAATACATTTCCGTTTCCTCAACAAGACCATCGAGGATCAATGGAGCGAGACTTTCTCTTTGTTTTCTAAAATATACATCAAAAGGAATGTGAAATGCGCGCAAAAACTCTTGTTTATCTATAAAAAAGTGGCACATCATCTTTTGAATCGTCCAATGAGAAAGAAAATCTTTCTCTTGCAGGATGTATCCTCGATCGATCGGAAGCTCTCCCCTTGCAATGCAATCGCCATATTCGAGAATGGTCTTCTTATTTTGGAAATAAGCGCCCTGTAAAAATCCAATGGAACTCATGCCAAGACCGATCATATCTTCTGCCAAGGATATCGAATATCCTTGAAAATTGCGCATTAATTTTTTTTCTCTATAGGCAAGAGTCAAAGGATCTGAAAGTAAAGAGAAGTGATCCATCCCGATGGCTTCATAGCCTCCCTGGATGAATCTTTTTCTCGCCTCTATGTAAATGGCAAATTTCTCTCTCTCTGTCGGGAGTAAAGAATCGGGGATTGCCTTTTGATGCGCTTTCAACCAAGGAATTTTTGCATAGGAGAAAAAGGAAATCCGATCGGGTTTTAAATCGACAATTTTTTCAGCTGTTTTCACAAATCGATCGACCGTTTGATGCGGCAGGCCGTAAATGAGATCGAGATTGATTCCTAAAAACCCCTCTTCTTTGGCCCGATAAAATGTCTCAACCGTCATTTCTTCCGTTTGCCTGCGCTTCACAGCTTCTTGAACGATCGGATCGAGATCTTGCACGCCGAAACTGACTCGATTGAAGCCAAGAAGCCGGAGTTTTTTCAATTTTTTCCCTTCATCGGCATAGACAGTCCTCGGGTCGATCTCAATAGAAATTTCCGCATGAGGCGGAAAGAAAAATCGAGAGTGTAAAGCGCGCATCAATATGTCGAATTCTTCTTCCGTCAAAGAAGTCGGAGTCCCTCCTCCTAAATGGAGCTGAAGAACCTCCCTTTTTTTAGAAAATGGGAGTAAGGAAATCTCTTTCAATAAAAGCTGCAAATAGGCGCTTTGCACTTCAGGCCTTCGATTCAAGACAACAGAGCAGCCGCAAAAAAGACACATCGTCTTGCAAAAAGGGATGTGAATATAAATAGACAAAGGTTTTTCCGTGCTATCAAAAAGGGCAATCTGCTTTCGATACACGGTTTCATCCATGGGATAAAATTGGGGCGCTGTTGGATAGCTCGTATAGCGGGGAACAGAAATATTTAAGCGGGACAAGAGCTCCGGATCGATGTTTTCTTCCAAATTCCGTTCCTAATTTTGGGTAAAAACAATCCCGAATATCTGATCGGGAGCCACGACAACAGCCGCAATGCCCCCGGTGGTGAGATATGGATTGGACTGAAGAGGCTTGAATGTAACAAGCA
>CAYOMT010000053.1:0-2891 GCA_964405125.1 uncultured bacterium | reverse complement strand
CTTTGAAATAACAGGCTTTCCGCTCTCTTTTTCAAGCTGTTTTCGAGCATCGCCGGCAATCCTTCCTCCAGATTGAGCCGCCGCTTTATTTTCTACAAACCCTTGCGCGTTTTGGTTGACTGCAATCTCTTTTGTAGAGACTTCTCCCAGCATGGAAAAGACTAATTCGAGTGAAGTCATATGATCGCGTAGATTCTCTTGTTTCAACCCTTTGTGCTTCTTATAATCTGACGGGGTCATTCCGAATGTGGCCTTAGAAATTTCACCTGTAAGAATCGCATAATCTCTTTTCTGCTCAATCCCTCTTTTTTCCCATTCGGCAGTGAGTTCTTCTCGAACGGCAATACCGCGCATCCGCTTTTCAATCCAATCGTCGGAATATCCCTTGGCTTTGTAAAGCGCGCGCGTCCGTTCGGTTGCGAGTTCAGGATTCTCAATTTCCTGGATTCGTTCATAGCCCACCTTGGCTAGCCAGAGTTTGAAAGGCTCGGCTTTAGGAGAAGGGATGGATTGGATGATTCGCAATAAAGTTTCAGTGTTCGCAGCGTCCGACCGATACTTTTTCCCATCGCTCGACTCAAATTTCAGTTGTACGATTTTTCCGTACAACTGACTAAAACCTTCTTTTTCAGATACTTGAATCTTTAGGTCAGACCAATATCTTCTTGGATTTGGGCTCCCCGTTAACACTTCAACAATGTCTATGATCGAAAAAAACCACTCTCCGTTATGGAAAACCCGACGAATCTGTTTGTCTTCAAAAACGACCAGTTTGCCAGTGGCAGGATCCATCGATTTATCTTGCGATTCTAGATTCATAATCACCTCTTAAAGGGGTCTAGATTACTCCCCCTTTCACTAAATTAAAAGAATTTATTTATACCTCTCGTGATTCAGAAACGATAATCCGGAGCGTTTTTGCGAAACCAAAGCTCTAAAGAAAGAAGGGAAAAAAGACGCATGGCATCGGATTTCTTTGTTTGATCTCGAAGCTGCAATACGGCTTTCTTTTGGAAGATATTCCTCTTCAAAAGACCTCCTTCTGAAAGAGCATGATCGAGTATGGGTTTTAGATCCTTTGCAAGCCAATCTCCCAACGGCATGACAAACCCCCACTTGGGACGATGGGCAATATCCGGAGGAATCAATCCCTTGGAAGCCCATTTTTTCAGTAAAAACTTTCCATTGAACCCGCGCAGTTTCAACGAACTTGGCAGCTGCGCTGCAAACTCTACAAGACGATGATCGAGATAAGGGACTCTCGCCTCCAAAGAGTAAGCCATCGTGGCAAAATCGACTTTTGTCAAAAGGTCATCCGCAAGCCAAAGACGGGTATCGATATGGAGCATTTTATCGAGATATTCCTCCGAATCGCACTCAAAAAAATGGGCTTCGGCAAACTGCTCCAATGAATTGGTTTGCGCAAGCAAGAAAGGACGCAAGAGCAAAGAGCGGTATGTCTCTCGGCAAAAAAGATTTGGAATTGTCGTGTATCTCCGAGAAAGAGGGCGCGCCGATGCCTTGCAAATTCTACTCTTTCGCAATTTCATCGGCATCCACGGATAGAGATATGGCAAAGGCGTTTTATGCAATCGAGCGCATAAAGCTGCCTCTTTAAGCCGTTTTGGGTAATTGCTATATCCAGCGAAAATTTCGTCAGCGCCCTCTCCTGTCAACACAACTTTCACATGCTGGCGCGTCAATTTAGAAAGAAGCAATGTGGGCAAAATCGCTTGATCTGCAAAGGGCTCGTCAAATGCGTGATCTAAAGCCCCCATGAGATCATGGGCATTGACAGAAAGCAGATGGAATGAAGCGCCTAGATGGGCGGCAACTTTCTCTGCGTGCTGCTGCTCTCCATGCGTATGATTGAGAGCAATCGAAAACATCTCCGTTTTTCGCCCGCTTTCTTCTTGCATTAACGCCGCAATCAAAGACGAATCGATCCCGCCGCTCACAAAAGCGCCGACCGGAACATCTGCAACCATCATCGAACGGACAGATCTTCTTAAATGGCCTTCCAGCATTTGCAAGGCTGTCTCTTCATCGCACTCTAACTTTGGAAAATAACTCGGAGTCCAATAGCATCTTTGATCTAAACATCCTCTTTGATAGCGAATGATGAAAGCGGGCGGCACTTTCTGGATTTTGCGATAGATCGTCTCGGGAGCCGGAATATATTGGCACTCCAAATAAAGGCCGATTGCATTCGGATTGATCTCTTTTGAGCAAGCAGGATGCGCCAAAAGAGCTTTGATTGCCGAGCCGAAGAGAATCCTTTGCCCATCCCGATAAATATAGAGAGGTTTTATCCCTAAATGATCGCGCGCAAGGAGCAGCGTTTCACTCAAAAAATCCCAGAATGCAAATGCGAACATCCCTGAAAAACGGGAAACCGCCCCCTCTCCCCAATGAATGAGAGCTTGTAAAACAACTTCGGTATCGCCCTGCGTTTGAAACTGCACTCCCAAGTCTTTTAATTCTTCTCTCAACTCTCGGAAATTATACACCTCTCCATTGTAGGCCAGAACGTAGCGGCCATCTTGGCTCACCATCGGCTGATGGCTGCCCTCAACATCAATGATGGACAAGCGGCGATGTCCCACTCCAAAAGGACCTTTGCAAAAATATCCGGACGCATCGGGACCGCGCGACACAATCGTCCCATTCATCTTCTCTAAAACATCGATTGTCTTTGGGTCTGCATCGACCCAGCCTGTAAAACCGCACATAGTAAAACAGTATGATGACCAAACAAAATAAAATATACCCAAATCACTTCAAAATACTTGAACCCGTCCTCAGGATCGGATAAAATCGTGCCAGAGAAATATCATGACTGCAATCCTATGTGAATTGACAACTCTTGATCTTCCAGAACTCATGCAAAG
>CAYOMT010000052.1:6954-9637 GCA_964405125.1 uncultured bacterium | reverse complement strand
CCTACGCAACCCAAGCCAATCACTCCCCCCACCCGGTTCCAGGCATTTCAAAGAGCAATTAGTTCTTTACTTTCCCGCGTGAGAAAAGTATTCTCTCAGGTAAAGTTTTTCAAATTTTGATGTAAAATGCGGATCACAAGTCTTCAACACCCACTTGTCAAGCATTGGATCTCCTTAAAAAAAGATCGCGCCTATCGGGAAGAAACAAACTCTCTCCTCTTGATCGGAGAAAAAATGATTCAAGAGTTCCCTTTTCCCATTCGATGTCTCATTTCCAAAGAACCTTCCCACTTAAAGGCTAAATCCCATTACATTGTCTCAGAAGAAATCCTCCAAAAAATTGCAGGCGTCGGGCATTTCCCAGGAATCCTTGCCGAAGTAGATCTGCCAGCTCCAAAAAATGTAGACGAGAAACATTTTATTCTCATCCTCGATCAAATCCAGGATCCGGGCAATCTCGGCACTCTTCTCCGAACCGCTTTAGCTCTTGGTTGGGAAGGCGTCATTGCCACGCCGGGAACCGTCGATTTCTTCAACGACAAAGCTTTGAGAGCTTCTCAAGGAGCCATTTTCCACCTGCCCTACGCTTACAAAACACCGGAGGAAATCCTCTCTTGGTCGCAAAAGAGGCAAATTCCGATTTGGGCGGGAGATGCAAAAGGAAAGCCCATTGCAGAAAGTGCATTTGAAAGTCCTCTCGCTCTTGTCTTGAGCCATGAAGGGCAAGGAATGAGTCCGTGGGCGCAAAAAATCGGTCAAAAAATCTCAATCCCTTTACAAAACAAAGTAGAATCGCTTAATGTAGCTGCAGCCGGGGCTATTTTGCTCTATGAAATCAGGATGGTTCGTTGAAACACTACGACGAAGAAGACGAGTTCCTCTCCCGTGATCGAAAAGAATTCAAAAAAATCAGAAAAATTGCGCAGAATACCGACCGCTCCAAATATAAAAAAACGGATCTTTCACCAGAAAATCCAAGAGATCTGTCTTCACAAAAAGATCTTCGCCTAGGAAGAGTCCTCTCGATTTCCGGAGAAGGAAGCTCTATCGACTCCGAAGGGAAACAATATCTTTGCTCTCTCAAAGGTTTCTTAAAAAAAGAAAGAAATTTAACCAAAAACCTCATTGCGGTCGGAGACATCGTTCACTTCAGAGCCTCTTCCGAAAAAGAAGGGTCTATTGTCGATATCGCTCCCAGAACCTCGATCCTTTCTAGAACAGACATCAGCGGGAAAAAAGAGCAGCTCATCGCGGTGAATGTGGATATCGCGGTGATCTGTGTTTCGATCGGAGAGCCTCCCCTAAAACCCTCTCTTGTCGACCGCTATTTAATTGCTGCAGAAAAAGGGAACCTCCATCCCATCATCGCAATCAACAAAATCGATCTTCTCGAAACTTCTTCAGAAGAAGAAAAAGAGCTCTATCGCGACTTTTTAAGCGCTTACGAGCCCCTTGGCTATCCCATTGTCTCGATCAGCACAAAAACAGGCGTTGGATTGGACGCTCTTCGCTCCCTTTTGCAAAATAAAACTTCCGTCTTCTCAGGACAATCGGGAGTGGGCAAATCTTCGCTTCTCAATGCCTGCTTCGGTCTTTCCTTGAAAACAGGAGAGCTCACGCAAAAAACCGCCAAAGGAGCCCATACTACATCGATGGCAGAGCTCCTTGCTCTTCCCGGGGGCGGCTATTGCGTCGACACGCCGGGAATCCGCAGTTTTGGCATTTGGAGTCTTAAAAAAGAAGAAGTCATCGCCCACTTCCGCGATCTTTCCGTCTTGAGAAAAAAATGCAAATTCCCCGACTGCACGCATACGCAAGAGCCCGAATGCGCCGTGATCCGAGGGATTGAGCGAAAAAAAGTCCCCCTCCTTCGCTATGAATCCTATCTTTCCCTGCTCAATGAAGCCATCTCTTCCTCTGATAAAACAACCTGGAGTTAACTCATGATCCAATTGTGCCACGCCCTTGAAATCCTCGATTCCAGAGGAAATCCAACTCTCGAAGTCACGGTAATGTCAGATAACGGTTGTATCGGCAAAGCCATGGTCCCTTCCGGCGCCTCCACGGGAGAACACGAGGCGGTCGAACTACGAGATCATGATCCCAAGCGATTTGGCGGGAAAGGCGTTCTCAAAGCGGTTCACAATGTCAACGGCCCCCTAAACGCCCATTTGAAAGGGAAATCGATCTTTCACCAAAAAGAAATCGACAACGCTATGATCCAGCTCGACGGAACTCCCAATAAGGGAAGGCTTGGAGCCAATGCAATCCTCGGCATTTCTCTTGCCGTAGCAAAATGCGCGTCTATGGCTAAAAAACTCCCCCTCTATCGATATTTGGGAGGAGAAAAAGCCCATTTACTTCCCTGCCCGATGATGAATATCATCAATGGCGGCGTCCATGCAGATAGCGGCCTTGATTTCCAAGAATTTATGATTCGACCCATCGGAGCGCCCTCGTTCCGAGAGGCTTTGCGCTATGGAGCTGAAGTATTCCATGTTCTAAAAAAACTCCTCTCGCAACAAGGGTATGCCACTTCTGTAGGAGATGAAGGGGGCTTTGCTCCGGCCCTTTCTTCGCATGAAGAGGCGATCGAACTCATCCTCGAAGCCATCCATAAAGCAGGATATAAAGCCGGACAAGATATCTCTCTTGCCTTGGATTGCGCAGCTTCTGAATTTTA
>CAYOMT010000052.1:0-6854 GCA_964405125.1 uncultured bacterium | reverse complement strand
AATGGCTACAAAACCGTCATGTCTCATAGATCGGGAGAAACAGAAGACACAATCATTGCAGATCTTGCCGTGGCTTTTTCAACAGGTCAAATTAAAACAGGATCTCTCTCTCGCTCTGAAAGAATCGCGAAATACAATCGGCTGCTTGAAATTGAAGAAGAGCTGGGGAGCTCTGCTCGGTATAATCGTTGAAATTTAACGTCCTTCCACATATGGATAAATTCAAAGGTGGAGGATTTCTTATGCAACAGGTGATTGCTCTCTTTGGAGAGGCGGAAAAAGGACAATGGGAAAAGCCGCATATTGTTAAAGCATTGCCTGAACTCATCGATCTTTTAGGCAACCCTCCGCCCGAAAGCGAAGGTCTTTTTTTCGCAATTCAAGCGCTTCTCTATGAAAGAGAAGTTCTCTTTTTTCGCGTCCAAGAAGAGGGCTTTAGCAAAGCAGATTATTTTTCGGGGTTAAAATTTTTACAAAACAAAAATC
Source organism: uncultured bacterium (assembly GCA_964405125.1). Lineage (GTDB taxonomy): Bacteria > Chlamydiota > Chlamydiia > Chlamydiales > SM23-39 > DAIDHZ01. The sequence continues at coordinate 6,368 of CAYOMT010000052.1, read as the reverse complement.
AAATCAAACAATTGCATGCCCTTTGCATGCCGAAAGTGGGCGACTTAGAAATTCTAAATGCTTCCCACCCGATCTGCGAAATCCATAAAACACATCTTCTGATTACGCAAAAAGATCTATTTGATTATTTATGTCAAAACTGAAATTGCAGACAATCTTTAACAACCAAAACCTTGCATCAGGACTGCGGGGAAAAGGTGATCCGCTTCGAGGACGTAGGTTTTTTCCGGGATAATTTCTACCCAGTTAGTCAGAAGATCGGGCTTCCCACTTCCCTTCGACCAGGCAAGGACTCGGAAATATTCGGCCGTTTTGGGAATGCCGATTTTGATTTTGCCGGAATTTACAATTGAAGAAAGGTGGAGCTGATTGATTTTAGTTCCTTGGAGCAAGGCCTGGCTTTTTTCTTCCACCTCTTTGGATGAAGACGCCCATTGAATTGCGATTTTAGATGTTTTATTGGGATGGGTCGACTGATTTTCGAGAAAGAGGTTGTCGCCAAAAAAAGTTGCCTTCAAGAGAAGAGAGAAAAGGAAGAAAATTTTCATTGCACAGCCTTTTGTTATTTCACCGTGATTCCCTCCTGCGGCACGCAGGTCGGATTAGAGTTTGGTTCAGGCGTTTGTAGAGGAAAAAACCCTTCCTGGCAGAGGCTCAGCGGCTTGCCATCTTTTTTAAAGGGCTCTTTGGGAATATGGACAGTGACGTTTTTGATCATATTGACAGCTTCCGCAATTTCAAAATCGCCCACCATGCTGAGAAATTGGTAGCTCTCTTCTGGCGTAAGTCCTCGTGTTTGAACTAAGAAGCTAATCGCATTGCGCGCGGAGAGCTTCATCGCTTCAAAAAGATCCGTATGAAGGCCTACGATGAGCCAGTGGGTTGCATTTTCAATGATAGGCCAGGTAAAGGCGTTTGCTCCCTTCCGCTTTGTCTGATCCGAAACTCCTTCTGCTTTCAGATCTTTCCGAACGAAAAATTGGAGAGTGATCGATTCATAGGCTGTTTCAAGGGCGGTGATGTCGATTTCTCCATTGCTCTGCATTGCATGGGAATCGCCCGTCCAGACAAGCCCCCCTTTGTGGAAGACAGGGACAAAGAGGATCGAACCTACTTGGAGATCCGGCTGATCGAGATTTCCCGCAAAAGGCCCCGGAGGAACAGAATTGAATTCCCCAGGCACCGGCTGGCAAGCAGAAGGATCGATTTTGACGGGCCAGCCCGTTGGCCAATCAAGAGGGGGCGCTACCGCGATGATCCCGGGAAAGGGTCTGAGTTGCAGACAGACCCCTTTCGTAAATTCAGTGGAGTTGTTTTTTTTATCGTATTTGAAATACATGATTTGGGGTTTTGTGAACTCGGATAAAATTCCCTGGGTAGGACTTAAAAAATTGTATCCCCAATCAGTGAGCTTTATATCGAGAACTCTGATTTCGAGAACATCGCCGGGTTCGGCCTCTTCAATATAAACAGGTCCGGTAAGAGAGTGCATCCCTCGCCGTTTTTGAATCCCGTGATCGGTATAAAATTTTGCTACATCGGCAGGAGTGGTTTGATTGAAAACCATTTCGTGCAGGCAGCTATTCCATGTTTCTAAAGAAACTATGTCGCCCGATTTGATTTTGACAACCGGATTTTGATCCACCGTGAATAAACCCAGCGTAACTGTCTCTTTTGTTGCATCCACTCGATATGTTTTGGCAAGAAGAGGGCAGGCGAAAAAAGCAGCTAGAATCAGGAAAAAACATGACATTTTATACAACCCTTTAAAAGGCACATGTAATTTTTAATTTCTGAAATTGCAAGAAAAAAATTAAAAAAGCGCGTAAAGCCTTCCCGTGAAAGCAAAGACATTTGATTTATTTGGATTTGCGCCGGGATTGGGGATGTAGCTGATTGCAGGTTGAAAATAGGTCGATTTATAAATTTGCCCCTGATAGTAGGCTTGCAGCATGAGTTCGGAGAATCTCGAAAATTTATGAGGATTTAGCCGAGACCAGGCAAGTCCTACGCCGAAAGAATCATTCGGTCTTTTCGGGATGATAGAAAACACAGTGAAGCCGCCGCCGAAAAAAAGATTCATATCGAGAGTTTTTGAATGATTCCATCCAAATTGCCAAAAGGCCGATATGTTTCCTTTATTGACCGTTTCTGATTTTTTAATCCAAATGGCCTGGGAGCCGAAGGCATAGATCCCTCCTGTCCCATCTTGCTCTTGAGTCCCTGCTTTTAAAAGCCCCGTTTGGTACCAGCCGCCAATAGCTGCAATCCCGGGCTTCTCTCTTGCCCAGCTATAGCCTACCTCCATAATATTGAAATAGTAGCCGTTGAAATGAGGTCCTGTAAGACCCGTTTGAACGCCTCGGGCCAAATTTCCGTCGTAGATCGCGATGTTGATGTAGGCTTGCTGAACAGGAGCAATGGTTGCCACAATGCCGCAAACAGAATTGTAATAACCGCCCAAAACTCCGGACATAGTCGGGTTCGTGAAAATAGGCGAATAGATCAACCCGCTCACAGAAGGGATGGAAAGAGAAGGATCCTCAGTCGGCACAGGCTTTGATACGTTGTTGAAGTGATAAGTCGGGACAGTTTTCCCGATTCGCAAGGTGAATTTCTTATCGAAAAACTCTTGAAGCAGCCAAAGCTGATATAATTCGGAGCGGTTGAGAGGCGGGGCCCCGGGTAAACTGTTGTATCCTTGCACTACATATGCAATCGCATCGGTCGGAGATCCGTTAAATTGGAGAAACTCGGTCCCAAAAGACCCCCCTTTCCAGCCGATGGCCTTTTTTAAATCGATGTAAAGATCGAGAATCAAAAGGCTGTTGCCCGATCCTTTGCCCCCTGTTAAAAGGGTATTGTAGTCGCAAATGTAAAGACCTCCCAGCCGAACGCCCGAACTTTCCGGGATGCGTAAAATATGGCCCAATTCACCCGTGCCCGTGAGGACATTGACAGCCCCCGGGTTGCCGCTAATTCCGTAACTTGCCGATTCTGCAGAAAGAACACTTATAAAAAGACAAAGAACGATAAAAAAACCGTACAAGCGAATCATACAGCGTATTTTCCCTACTAACCTGAGTTTTGGGTTCGATTTCCTCAAAATCCATGGGGATTTTTGATGAAATTTGACCCAATTGACGCGAAAAAGATATCCGAAGGTTATATCTTTGAGCGTCAATTGGCGCAAATTTCGCAAAAAGCTCTATGGAGTTTGAGCGAAACGAACCCAAAACTCAGGTTATTAATTAGGATGCGTCATATTTTCGGGGACAACAATCCGATCGAATTCGGCCTCGCTTAAAAACTTAAGTTTTGAAGCGGCCTCTTTGAGAGAGATTTCCTCTTCGAGAGCGAGATGGACAATTTTTGAGCACTTATCATAGCCGATCACCGGACTTAACGCAGTGACCAGCATCAAAGAATACTGCACATATAAATCGATCCGCTTTTTATTCGCCTCAATTCCGGATATGCAATACTTTTCAAACATGAGCGCGGCATCTGTCATAAGCAAAATAGAGTGAAGGAGATTAAAAATCATGACGGGCTTAAATACATTGAGCTCAAAATCTCCTTGAGAGCCTGCAAAGCCAATGGCCGCATCATTGCCCACCACTTGGGTAGCGACCATCATGAGGGCCTCGCACTGGGTCGGATTCACCTTCCCCGGCATAATCGAAGAACCGGGTTCGTTTTCAGGCAAAATCAATTCATGGAGCCCACACCGAGGTCCCGAACCAAGCCAACGAATATCGTTCGCAATCTTCATCAAAGAGCAAGCCATCGTGCGCAAAGAGGAGCTGGCAAAGACAATCTCATCATGCGAGGAAAGAGCCGCAAATTTATTTGGATGCGAGCGGAAGGGAAGATCTGTGAATTCTGAGATCTTTTCCACCATCCTCTTTGCAAATTCGGGGTGGCTATTGAGCCCCGTTCCGACGGCAGTCCCTCCGATTGCAAGATCGTATAGCCCATCCAAAGCAAGCTCAATTCTTTGGATGCTTCTTTCGAGAAGAGAAACGTATCCGGAGAATTCCTGGCTCAGCATTAAAGGCGTTGCATCTTGCAAGTGGGTGCGTCCGATTTTCACAATGCCTTGAAACTCTTTTTCCTTTGCCACAAAGGCGGCATGCAGTTTTTTAAGCGCCGGAAGAAGCTTATGCGTCATTTCGCTTGCCGCCGCAATGTGCATAGCTGTAGGGAAAGCGTCATTGGAAGACTGGCACATGTTCACATGATCATTCGGATGGATAGGATCCTTGCTTCCTATTTTCCCCCCCGCCATTTCAATGGCTCGATTGGCAATGACCTCGTTTAAATTCATATTGGTCTGCGTGCCGCTGCCTGTTTGCCAAATATGCAAAGGAAAATGGGCATCCAGCTTCCCTTGAATGACTTCTTCGGCAGCTTTTACGATGAGAGAAGATTTTTTCCTATCCAATAACCCTAAATCGGCATTGACAATCGCCGCCGCCTTTTTCAAGATCCCAAATGCATGAATGAGCTCTTGCGGCATGAGGTCTCTCCCAATTGAAAAATGGAGAATGGATCTAGCCGTCTGCGCGCCAAAATAACGATCATTCGGGACTTCTATCTGTCCCATGCTATCTGTTTCTATGCGCATTTTCCCCAATGGACACCTCTATTTCTTGAGATATACAAGGAGGCCATGAAAAAATCTATAAGAAGAATTATCCCTTTAAAGCCAGACAAGGGAAAGTACCTATTGCATAAGCGATCAGATTTATAGTCTGATCTCTAGTTAACTCAGGTTGGCATCGAACATCCAATGGCACTAGTTGTTTGTAAAAAGAAAAGGATAGGATCAACGAAGATGATGCATAAGCCGCGGCCTGATCTATGCAAACAGACGATAACTGCCTCCAAACTTTTCCGATACACTTGATTAAGGGAATCATGCAGTTGTCTTGAGAGGCCTCTTCTTTCATACACTTGAGTAATACCGGAGTGCTTCTCTCCATCTCTTCGCCCCAGAAACCGGAGCTTGGAATTAAACCGTGTTTTTGAACTTGCAATGGATCGTCATCGAATTGGCACCTACAAGCTCTTATTCTCGACGTGTCTATAGTAGGGCTTGGAGAAGATGGCAGAGACGAGGGGGAGGAAGTAGCTTGAGTCAATCCCAAAAGAATAAATAACCCGGCAGAGACCGTTGCAACTGCAATCATTCTTCGTAAATTGCGAGGAGAGAGGTCTCGTTGACCCTGGCGTTCTGAGCTCGCCGGCATTACCCCTGTAGAAACACTTGTTCTGTCTATGTTTGGCATTTTTCCCTCTTATGTTTTATTGCGCGTATGATATGAACCTGAGTACAGCTATTGAGATTGATATTCCAAATAAGGTTGATATTCCGGAATCAAGCAAGGATAAGCGCTTATTGTACGGAAAAAAAAATCGACAGCCTCATAGTGGCTTATGTCATCGTGACACTGAAAAGATTTCCGTATTATTTCCCCGAGAAAGGCAGAGGATCGGCTCAGCGGAGATTTGCGAGCTAAATCTTGATCTATACAAATATATGCAGCAGCTCTCCAAAGATCTTCAACACATTTCATTGGTCTCGATAAACAGTTCCCTTTGACAGCAGAAGAATTTTTTTTCATACAACTGACGAATATCCCAAAATGTTGCGCCTCGATTTGACGGAATTCAGATAGACTTAGAACATCAAATGCATCGGGGTGGCATTCACAAGCTCTTATTCTTGATTTATCTATAGGTTCTGGAGTCTTTCTAGTAGATTCTGAATTCCCCTCAAGAAAGCGAGAAGGAAGAGTCGTTTGAACCAATCCAAGAAGAATAAATAACCCGGCAGAGACCGTTGCAACTGCAATCATTCTTCGTAAGTTGCGAGGAGAGAGGTCTCGTTGCTCTGTCCTCGCTAGTTCTACTCCTGTAGAAGGACTTGTGCTGTCTATTTTTGGCATTTTTCCTCTTACGTTTTATTGCGCACATAATATATCAAAAACTGGAATAAAAGCCTGCCTATAATTTCATGTTTATTCGCTTTTAGAGGTTATTTTGATCGATTTTAAATTCAAAGTTGATATTATCCCTTCAAAGCAAGACAAGGAAAAGCACCTTGTGCATAAACGATCAGATCCGTAGCCATCTCTCTAGTTAACTCAGGTTGGCATTGAAAATGAACTGGCACTAGTTGCTTGTAGAAAGCAAAGGATAAAATCAATGGAGATGATGCGTAAGCTAGAGCCTGCTCTACACAAAAAGGTGATAACTGCCTCCAAACTTTTCCGACACAATTGATTAAGGGAGTCAAACAGTTTTCTTTAGAAGCATCTTCTTTCATACAATTGAGTAATAGAGAAGCTCTTTCTTCTATC
>CAYOMT010000051.1:0-9829 GCA_964405125.1 uncultured bacterium | reverse complement strand
TATCGGCCTCTGGATCGATTGAAGGAGCCTTTTCTTGGGCCTCCTCTGCCTCGATTGCCGCCAAATCGATGGTTCGGTCTTCTCGGTCCGTTTCTCTGTTCAGGTTTATTTTGCGGCTCAAGTCCTGCCACTGTATGCACTTCGATCGGTTTTCCCATAAGACGCTGGATTCTCTCGATCATCCCTCGATCTTGGCGCGAAGCAAATGTAATCGCGTCGCCCTTCGCTCCCGCTCTACCCGTTCTACCAATTCGGTGGATATAATCTTCCGGTTTGAAGGGGAGATCCACGTTGATAATCAGTGTTAGCGTTGGGATATCGATTCCTCTCGCCGCGACATCTGTTGCCACGAGAATATTGATTTGCTTTTTGCGCAGTTTCTCCACTGCTCTAGAGCGCTGCCGCTGATTCATGTCTCCATGAAGCGCTTCGGCCATCATCCCTTTATCGCGCAATACATCGGCAATTTCATCCGCTTGTCTTTTCGTCGAGGTAAACACGATCATTTGGTCTTGCTTCCCATCCCCAATAAAATGGTCGAGAAGGCGCATTTTATGTGCCAGGTTATCTGTCAAAAATAGCTTTTGATCGATATTCGCCTTTCCAAGTCCTTCATCTTCAATGCGGATCTCTTCCGGATTCTTTTGGATTTTTTGAGAGATCTGGAGAATTTTTTTGTCGATGGTTGCTGAGAAAAGAAGCGTTTGTCTGCTTTTCGGGCATGCGTTCGAGATGAAATCCACGGCTTCAAGAAAGCCCATGTCCAACATTCGGTCCGCTTCATCCAACACAAGAGTCTTGATCTTCGTTAAATTCACAAGCCCTCTATCCATGTGGTCCATCAACCGCCCCGGCGTGGCAATTAAAATATCATAGGGCTTCGACAAAGCTCTTTTTTGCGGGGGATAGGGCACTCCTCCGTAGATACATACAGTTTTAATTTGAGGAAGGTATTTACTGAATTTCTCCGCTTCCTTCGCAATTTGCATCGCAAGTTCTCTTGTCGGCGCTAAAATCAAAATTTGAGGGCTCTTCTGCTTCGGCGATTTTGCAAGCGTATCCAAGCTCGGCAATAAAAACGCTCCCGTTTTCCCCGTTCCCGTTTGAGCACAGGCGATAATATCTAACCCATTGATTGCCTTAGGGATAGATAATTCCTGGACAGGGGTTGCCTTTTCGTATCCAACTTCTTTGAGAAGGCGCAATATTTGGGGGTCTAAAGAAAAATTATTGAAATCTGACATCATTACTCATTTTTAAAAGGTTTCAGAAAAAACCTTTTCAATGAAAAAGTGTCTTCTGTTTAAGAGTTTGCCGATTATTTTGTAATAAACTGGGATTCTTAGCTAGAGATATTTCTGTTTTTAGAAAGAATAACAGAGATTCAGGTCCGCTCCGCCAAAGAGGTATTTATTCCCCGGGACGTTCAAAGAGACCCCTTGCTGTGTTTTTGCGGAGGTATGGCCATCTTTCCAATACTCGAAAAACGGTTGGATGAGAAGGGATAGATTATGGGATTTTGTGAGGTAGAATGTGATGGGAGCTTCTATTTTTACGTTGGAAAGTTCGCTATTCAATATCCAGCGGGCTCCTTTTAGGGGAATGATTGAGACTGTCGGATAGACTTGCGGCATCCATTGAAGGTTAAGTCCCATTGAAATAAAAGAGTTCAGTCTTCCTTTCAGCAAGAATCCGACGGGAAAGTAAAATTCATTGTAATTGAATCGGACCGAATTCCCCGATGCAGATACTTTTTCTCCAAAGTGGCGATAGCCAAATCCTGAGAAAAGGGAAAAGAAAAAGTCTTTTTCGTAGGTGCCCCATGTATAGCCGATCCGCTCTTGCGTATCGAATTCTAAGATGGATCTGCTCGTTCCCGATCCCGTTGTATTTCCTTCTCTCCATGCAAACGTAACTCCGCCATAAATTCTATTCGGAATTTTGAATTCATAAAGCGCTTGGATTCCTCCCAGGTTTCCCGTTGTGCTTGGCCCATTGCTTGCTCGAACATGGGCGTATGTATAATTTGCCCCAATTTGCAGGTGGGATTTGTGTTGCGGCGAAACGTTTTGTTTCGGCGCTTCTGCTGTTTTAATAGGGAAAGGTTTTACAGCGGGAGGAATTGTAGAGGGGGTTAGGGCTGGATTGCTTTTTTGCTGCTGCGATCTCGGCGGCGTCCGGGGATTCCAACTGATTTCTTCGGTAGGACTTTGCAATTCAAGGGCCTCTTCTTGAGGAAATAAGGGAAGCGCTGCGATGAAGAAGGCGATAACCGATAATTTTCTCATGGAGATTCCCTTTCTAATAGAGGTATATACTTTAGAAATATCCGACGAATCAGTTTTTTGTATATAAATTTTTTTACCCATTCATTATTCTAGTTGTTTTTATATTGGTGATGTAGATGAGACCTGTGTTTTGGCTGGCTGTATTTTGCTCTTTGAGGCTCGATTCATTCGAGGTGAAAACCCTTTGCGAAGCCCCTCGCATTTATCTGATCGAAAATTTTCTCACCGATTCGGAGTGCGATTATCTTATAGAAAAAGCGGGTCCTCAGTTGAAAAGATCGACTGTATTGGATCGCAATCCGGAAGGGAATGTCGATGAAAGAAGGTCGAGCCGAGGGATGTTTTTTACGACAAATTCCTTGGATTCTATTTTAAACAAGATAGAACAAAAAATTGTTTCCATTGCCCAAATGCCTCGGGAAAATGGAGAGGGTTTGCAGGTGTTGCATTACGGGATTGGAGGGGAATATCAGCCCCACTACGATTATTTTATAGAGTCGATGCCGGGAGGCGCCGATACATTGAAGCGGGGAGGGCAGCGCGTTGCAACTTGCATCATGTATTTGAATACTCCGGAAGAAGGGGGCCAAACGATTTTCCCTCTTGTCAATATTTCCGTGACTCCTAAAAAAGGGCAGGCGATTCTTTTTTACAACATGACTCAAGATAAAAAGGAAGATCCTCAAAGTCTCCATGGCGGAGCTCCTGTCATCAAAGGGGAAAAATGGATTGCGACAAAGTGGATTCGAGAAAGAACCTTCCGCTAAATAATTCGTATTTTCAAAAATTTATTGGAATCTCTTCTAAGGTCTTTACTTTTTTCAGGGAAATGTCCTAGACTAGTACTGTTTTTAGAAAAAAAGGGTCTATGGCTTCAGTAAAGAAAAAGCGCCGAGCGAAAATTGCGCGTCATAAGCGAAAAAAACGCAGACGCCGCGACCGACATAAGAAAAAATAAACCTGTCCTTTATTTGAATCGATAGGCTGGTAGTCATGCCGCAGAGAGGGTTCTCTTCTGCGGTGTTTTTAAATCATTATGTGGCAATATCCAAAAGTATTTGATGTTTTAGTCATTGGTGCAGGGCATGCCGGCTGCGAAGCTGCGCATATTTCTGCGCGCATGGGCGCTATGACGCTCATGTTGACGATGAACCTCGACACAATTGGGAAAATGAGCTGCAATCCCTCCATCGGAGGCACTGCCAAAGGCCACATCGTCCGCGAGATCGATGCTTTAGGCGGTCTCATGGGGAAAGTAGCCGATTGCCGCAGCATTCAATTCCGGATGCTCAACGCTTCCAAGGGACCTGCTGTCCGATCTCCCCGCTCTCAGGCTGACAAGGCCGGATATGCGCAGGAGATGAAGCACCGTTTGGAAAAAACGGAGCATTTGGAAATTCACCAAGGCACCATCGAATCTCTTCTCGTCAAAGACGGGAAAATCGTAGGCGTTGCCACGCTAGAAGGCATTCAATACAGGGCCAAGACGGTTGTTCTTTCTTCCGGAACCTTTATGAGAGGGCTTCTTCACATTGGAGAAACCCATTTTTCAGGGGGACGGGGGGGCGATAAAGCCGCCACGGGTCTTTCCCCTTCTTTAGAAAAATTGGGATTCCGTTTAGGAAGACTCAAAACAGGAACGCCTCCCCGAATCAATCGCCGCAGCATCGATTTTTCAAAATGCGAAGAGCAACTGGGCGAGGAAAATGTCCATTTTTCTTTCGACGCGCCTGAAAAAAGAATGGAGCAAATCCCTTGCTATATCACCTACACAACTTTGGAAACCCACGAGATCATTCGGAAAAATCTCCATAGATCCCCGATGTTTTCCGGAACGATCAAGGGAGTAGGCCCTCGGTATTGCCCCTCTATCGAAGACAAAATTGTCCGCTTTGCAGATAAAGACCGGCATCAAATATTTTTAGAGCCCGAAGGTTTGACTACGGAAGAAATCTATGTCAATGGGATTTCTTCTTCGCTTCCCTTTGATGTTCAATTAGATATGATCCGCACTGTCGTCGGTTTAGAGAAAGCCGAAGTGATGCGTCCTGCGTATGCGATTGAATACGATTATGTTTTGAGCGATCAAATTTATCCCACGTTGGAAACAAAACTTGTGTCCGGATTGTTTTTGGCAGGGCAGATCAATGGGACAACGGGATATGAAGAAGCGGCGGGCCAGGGGCTCCTTGCCGGGGTGAATGCGGCAAGTCTTGTCTTGGGCAAGCCTCCCTTTATTTTAAAGAGAAGCGACGCCTATCTCGGGGTCATGATCGACGATCTCATCCGGTTTGATCTGACAGAGCCATATCGGATGTTCACAAGTAGAGCCGAGCATCGGCTCCTTCTTCGACAGGACAATGCCGATTTAAGACTTCGTCTAGAAGCCTATAAATGGGGCATGGTGAGTTTGGAACAATATCAAAGGACCCTTCTCAAAAAAGAGACCATTGAAAAAGAAGTTTCGCGTCTTTCTAAGATTTATAAGTCCATTGAGGGAAAAAGCACTTCCTTGGCCCAATTGATCTCCCGTCCCGACTGGACTTTTGCAAAAGTTTTGGCAGATTTTCCAGAGTCGCTGATCGATTATGGGGTAGATACGAATACCCAAATTGAGACGGAGCTAAAATATGCGGGATACATTGAAAGGCAGCATAAAGAAGTGGCAAAACTAGAAAATTTGGATGCGGTCAAATTGTCTCGGGATATCAATTATCAAGAAATTGTAGGACTGCGCACTGAGGCCAAGCAAAAATTGCTCCGATTCACCCCTGAAAATTTAGGGCAGGCTTCTCGAATTCCCGGAGTGACTCCTTCTGATATCTCGGTTTTATTGGTCTCTATGAAGAGATAAAATGACGCTTCATTGGATCCATTTGAAGAATACCCCCATTCTTAAGCAGCTAGAGATCGAAGAGTCTTTAATTCGGAAAGATTCGCGCAATTTCTGCATCGTCAATCGAGGATCTCCGAGAACAATTGTCATGGGGATTTCCGGAAAAGCCGAAAACCTATTGCATGAAGAGCTTGTTCAAAAAGACAATATCCCTGTCATTCGCCGATTTAGCGGGGGAGGGACTGTCATTGTCGATGAAGAGACTCTTTTTATTACTTTTATTTTTTCAAAAGGGGACATAGGAATATCTCCCTTTCCCGAATCCATTATGCGATGGTCTGCCGATTTATACGCGAATGCTTGGAAAATTCCAGGGTTTTCTCTTCGGGAAAATGATTACATTATCTGTGACAAAAAATGCGGCGGCAATGCGCAATATATTCGGAAGGATAGGTGGCTTCATCATACTTCTTTTCTTTGGGATTATAAAAAAGAGAATATGGAATATTTGCAGATGCCGGAAAAAAGGCCGAAATACCGGGAAGATCGAGGCCATTTAGAATTTCTTTGCCGCTTGAAAGATCAGGGATATGCTAGCTCTTCGGAGCTCATCGATGCTTTGAAACAAGAACTTGTAAAGCGGTTTTACATCGAAGAGCCTAAAATATCTTGAATTGCCTGTTTTGAAGCTTCTCGTCCAATCACGGCAAGAGACTCTGTGAGAGGAATCTTTTTGGGGCAAACGCGTGCGCAATTTTGCGCGTTGCCGCAATTTGCGATCCCTTCTTCGCTTGTGGCGCTATGGAGCCTCTCCGATTTTTCCATTTTGCCGATCGGATGCATATTGAATAAACGGAGCTGCGACATCGCGGCGGGGCCTAAAAAGGGGGAGTCTTTATGGACTTGGGGGCACCCTTCGCTGCAGCAGCCGCAGGTCATGCAGGTCGAAAGTTTATACATCGCTTCTTGCACCTCGGGGCTGATCCGGGGGCCGAATGTTCCTGGATCAAAGGATCCATCGACAGAAATCCAGGCTTTGACTTTTTGCAGCGCCTTAAACATGTTTGTCCGATCGACGCAAAGATCTCGGATGAGCGGAAATTTTGTGAAGGGAGCTAAAGTGATGACTGTAGAATTCGTTTCCCGAATGTAGGATTCGATGAGGGCTGTACAGGACTGGCGGGGGACCCCGTTGATGAGCATAGAGCAAGATCCGCACACTTCTTCAAGACATCCTTGTTCCCAGGCAACGGGGGTAGTTTTTTTTCCTTCTTTATTGATTGGATTTTTTTGAATTTCCATCAGCGCTGCAATCACATTCATATCGGAGGAGCGAATGAGTTCAAAGGCTTCGAAGTATTGATTTCCCGGAGTGCCGCGATAAATATTGAGTGTAAATGTATTCATATTTTTCTCGTCTATATACTGGAGACCGGCGATTGGATATTAGTTGGAATATTTTTCAATGTGGGTTTTACTTTTTTTGCTTGTGTATAGTCTCTATGTATGGGATCTAAGTGGCGGATGTCAATAGGGATGTATGAAATGACCGGTTCGTCTTTTGCAGGGTCATATGTCGCAATAGTGGTTTTGAGCCAGTTTTCATCGTCTCTTTTGGGGAATTCCGGTTTATAATGGGATCCTCGGAATTCATTGCGAAGAAGCGCTCCTTTCGTGATGATGAGGGCCACTTCCAGCATCGCTTGGAATTGGTGGGCAAAGACGTAAGTTTGATTCAGATTGTTTCCTAGATCATCGAGGGTAATATTTTTGTAGCGCTCTTTGATTTCCTTGATTTTATCCAGCGTCTTTTTTAGATCGGGATTGTCTCTTTTTACAGTGACAAAGCGAACCATCCAATCGGAAAGCTCATCGTGCAGTTTATGCACATTTTCCGGCCCTTTTCGGGAAAAAAGATCTCTTTGGATTTCTTTTTCTTTTTCCAAAGCTTCTGTAAAAAGATTTTCCGGAACGTCGGTTTCCCCAAGAGATTCGATATAACGAGCCACTTCCCCTCCCGTTGTCAAGCCGCCGAAAATGCAAGAGAGAAGGGAGTTGGCTCCCAAGCGGTTGGCTCCGTGATAGAGATAATCGGATTCTCCAACATTAAAACAGCCCCGTAAATTTGTCATTTGACGAAAGCGGGTCAACCGATCCGCATCGTCTGCTGCAGGCCAATCCACCCAAGCGCCTCCCATTGTATAATGGACGGCAGGGAAAATTTTCATCGGAGCTTTGCGGGGATCGACCCCTGTGAATTTTTGATAGATTTCGAGAATCGACTCGAGTTTGCGATGTTTTTCCGGAGACAGGTGAGAGACGTCGAGATGGACTTGCATTTCGCCATCGATGCCTAGCCCAAGCTCGCAGACGCGCAACACTTCGCGCGCGCCAATATCCCGAGGAACTAGATTGCCGAAAGAAGGGTACATTTCTTCGAGGAAATACCAAGGCTCTCCCGTTTTGCCACAGGGCTTTATGCTGCCGTCCGGAAATTGAATTTGCTTGCTAGAATTTCCATAGACCCAAATTCTTCCCCCTTCGCCGCGCGATGCTTCGGAAATCAGGCGCAGCTTGTCCGGACCTGGAATCGCGGTGGGATGGATTTGAATGAATTCTCCATTCGCATATTTCATTCCTTGCATGTAGAGCCTTCCATTGGCAGCCCCTGTGCAGAATGTCGAGTTGGTCGATTTTTTATAAATGAGGCCAAGGCCTCCTGTCGCAATCACAACAGCTTGAGCCTTAAGGGTTTGAATAGATAGATTAAAGAGATCGTGCAGGACGATTCCTCGGGCAATTCCTTGATTGTCTAAAACGAGTCTTAAGAACTCGTGATGTTCAAATTTTTCAACCAGGCCTTTGACTTCGTAGCGTCTGACTTGTTCATCGAGAGCGTAGAGGAGTTGCTGGCCTGTGGAGGCGCCTGCAAAGGCGGTTCTATCGTAGAGCGTGCCGCCGAATCTGCGGAAGTCGATATTTCCTTCTAAAGTTCGATTGAAAGGGCAGCCGAATTTATCGAGCATGCGCAAAATAGAAGGTCCCGCCATGCACATTTCTAAAATGGGAGGCTGATCTCCGAGAAAATCTCCGCCTTTGATTGTGTCATAGGCGTGAATGATCGGAGAATCTCCTTCGCCTTTGCTGTTGATTGCGACATTGATGCCTCCTTGCGCGCAGACGGAATGGGAGCGCCTTACTTTTGTGACGGAGATGAGTTGGACGGAAATCCCTTTTTCGGCGAGTTTTATCGTTGTCGAAAGACCGGCAAGACCGCCTCCTACAACAATTGCCTTATACATAATTGCCCCAAATTGCGATGAGCCCTAAAACACTTAAAATAGACATGCCAATCACGCTGACGGGGATCATCGATTTTTGCGAGCGGTAAGAAAGAATGAATCCCCAGGTGATTAAAAATGTCCAAAATCCATTGAATGCGTGAAAAGAAGCTGCGAGAACAAAAATTGTATAGAGGAGAGCAAAGAGGGGATTTTGAAATGTATTGCGGACCATGAGGAGCATGCCGACGCCGGGAGAGGGCGATTCGGCAACCACTTCATTTTCTTTCAAAGAAAAGGATTTGAGTGCATGAATCCACCCATTTTTTTGAGATATTTGTTGGAGCGTTTCTATTTCCTTGGCTTGATCTGGAGAAAAAGTATTTTGACAGGTGAGTGCATCCATTTCGGAAATGGCTTTTGCAGAATAAAGAGTAACTCCAAATCGGGGCGCTAGAGTGTATAAATCTTCATCAAAGGCGATTTTATTGAGATAGCGGACTTGATTTCCTAAAATGACTTTTTTCGGAGCTTCGAGAAAGCGCATTTGTGCAACGTGTCCGATGATTCCAAAAAGAAGAATCCAGGAAGAGAGCCTTTGCCAGGTAAATGCATGGTTGCGGCTATACGAAAGATGGGGGGCTTTCCCATTTGTCGGAAAAGAGTTTGTCTTTTGCGAAAAAGCCCTTTTGATGCCCCAAACCGCATGGATTAAAAGGGGAAATCCGATGAGCAGGGATTCGATGACTTGCAAGCAGGGGAGAGCTTCGAGGAAATTGACAAAGGTAATGAATCCGGCGCCGTTATCTCCGAGCCAAAGAGCCGCCTGCGAATTGATGATCAAATGCTCCACTAAATAGATGACAAGCCAAAAACCCATCAAGGAATGGACTCTTCTCCAAATGAAGGCAGAGGAAATGGGATTTGTTTTCGTAGACATCATACAGATGTTGTATCGATGTTAAAAATAATTTGGCAAGAGAAATTGGATCAATCTTTTGGGAAAAAGAGCTGTTTTGCATTCTGCATTGTACAAGCTGCGATTTCTTCTACAGAAATATTTTTGGCTTTGGCAATGCACTCGGCAGTTTCGGTGATGAATGCGGGTTCGTTTTGGACTCCTCGCTTACTTTGCGGAGATAGATACGGAGTGTCGGTTTCAATGAGAAGTTGGGATAAGGGGACCATTTTGGCAACATTGCGCAGCATTTCACTTTTTTTGAATGTGACAATTCCGCTTAAAGAGAGAAACCATCCTCTTTTCAGGACTTCTTCCGCCTCTTTTTCGCTTCCCGTAAAGCAGTGAAGAATCGCCGGCGCTGTTTTTGGATATTCGTAATCGACAATAGAAAAAAGATCATCAAACGCATTGCGGCAGTGAAAAATGACGGGGAGTTTTGATTCCGCCGCCAAAGCAAGATACC
>CAYOMT010000050.1:6621-9953 GCA_964405125.1 uncultured bacterium | reverse complement strand
TGACTGCAATCCTATGTGAATTGACAACTCTTGATCTTCCAGAACTCATGCAAAGAATTTCTGAAGGAGAAGACAGTCAAAGACAGTTTAAAGAAAACATCCACAATGCAGATTCTTTAGCTGCTGAAATGGTTGCTTTTTCCAACTCGCGCGGTGGATCTATTTTTTTTGGAGTATCTAACAAAGGTTCTCTTCTAGGACTATCTTCACAAGATGTCGACAGGATCAACCAGCTCATTAGCAATACCGCAAGTCAGCACGTTCGCAATCCAATTATCGTGAAAACCCAAAACGTGATGATCGAAAAAAATCGTATCGTTATCATACTCACAATTCCCGAGGGCATCGACAAGCCATATTTCGATCACCAAGGAGTGATTTGGCTAAAAAATGGGGCCGATAAAAGAAGGATTCATTCCAAAGAAGAACTCCGCAGACTTTTTCAAGAAGTGGACTTAATTCATGCAGACGAGGTCCCTACGCGAGCTGGAATTGAACTGTTAAACACCTCCCAACTCGCAGAATTTCTCAAAAAATTCTACAACGAAAACTTACCCAAGGCAAATGCAAGACGCCTCCAACTTCTTGAAAATATGAACTTAGCATCTCATAGTAAATTAAACTTGGCAGGGCTTCTCTTATTTGGACAAAAGCCTCAATTATTTAAACCTCAATTCATTGTAAAAGCCATTTGTTTTCCTGGCATAAAGATCGGCAACCGCTACCTGGATAGCGAAGATTTTGAAGGTTCCCTCCCCTCCATTTTTCAAGGAGCTTTGACATTTATTCTACGCAATCTAAGAAAGGTCCAACAAACAAAAGGCATTAATACGATTGGAGATTCTGAAATTCCTCAAACCGTTTTTGAAGAACTCTTAGTCAACGCCCTGATTCACCGAGATTATTTTATCAGCTCTCCCGTTAGAATCTTTATCTTTGATGACCGAGTAGAAATAATCAGCCCCGGAAGTCTACCCAATCATCTTACGATAGAAAAAATTCAAGCAGGAAACTCCATTCAACGCAATCCGACTTTGACTTCATTTATCGCAAAAGGATTATTACCCTATCGCGGTCTTGGAACCGGTGTCCGCAGAGCTTTAGAAAATTGGCCTCAAATCAAATTTATCGATGACAAAGAAGGATGCCTATTCTCTTCCATCATCGCAAGAATACCGATTGATGACCCTGTAAATGACCCTGTAAATGACCCTGTAAATGACCCTGTAAATAATTTACAGAAAGATCTCTTAGAGGCAATCCGCATCAATTCCTCCATTTCTTACGAACTCTTAGGGAAAAAACTTGGAAAAAATCCGAGTACGATCAAACGGACCATTCAGAAGCTAAAAGCACAAGGATTGCTGCGCCGTTTAGGCTCCGATAAAAAGGGCCATTGGGAAATCATTCAAAACCCTTCCTTATGAAAAAAATAGCACGTCTCTCCCTTCTTCTCTTCTTTTGTATCCTCACCGGACAAGGGATCTATTTCCTCAGAGATGGATTCAATCCAAAAAAATTAACCCACTTAAAAACAGGAACTTGCTCTCCTATCACAAAGGAAATGGAACAAATCCTATCCCAACCTTTTTATTTTTTAGGAAAAGGAAGGCAGTGTTTCGCCTTCCAAAGCAAAGACGGGAAATACGTTCTCAAGTGTCCCCGCACAAACATTTATAAACTCCCCTTTTGGTCTCGGGTACTGCCCGCTATCAACACGCGAGAAAAAATGAGGGAGGATAAAACGAAGCGAAGAAAATTTGTATTTGAAAGTTTTCGGCTCGCTCAAGAAAATCTGCAAGAAGAAACGGGCATCATCGCAGCGCATTTAGGAACAACAGAAGGATCTTTCAAGCCCATCTCCCTCTTCGATCCCCTCGGGATCAAACACACTCTTCCCATGGGAACAACTCTTTTTATTCTGCAGCATAAACAGCCTCTTTGGACCCCCATTTTTCTAAAGGCGCAAAAACAGAATGATATCGAAGAGCAAAAACGGCTCCTCAACGCTCTTGTCGACATCGTCATTCAAAGAGCGAGGAAAGGGATGTTGAATCGGGATCGGTCTTTTTTGCGCAATTATGGATTTGATGGAACAAGAGCCTATCAAATCGACATCGGCGATTTTTTTCAGCTTAAAAGTTGGGAGCCCTCTCAAGCTTTTGAAAAGGCTGTCCGCGATTCTCTAGCCCCTGTCCAAGAATGGCTTGCCGTAGTCAACCCTCCCATGCTCGATGTATTAAACAGACGGCTTGAGACCTTTGAGTATGATATAGAGTGAAAACATCACTCCAAAAAGAAGGACCATGGCAAGCGGCAGCACAATTGCAGCTTCCGGATAGATCCACTCCGATAAAAGAACGACAATCAAAGCCGATCCAATATTGAGGCAATTGAAAACCGCAGAAGCGTTTGATTTATTCTTTGCCGTTGTCAATCCAAGAGAGGATCCCATCGTGAAAACCCACGCATCGACAATATAAATGAGCGAAACCAGAATAAACAAAGAGCCCACGGAAGGGTAAAAAAGGGAAAAGGCAAGGAGCATCGCGCAAGAAAGTCCAAAACCCATCAAAATACCGAGGCGCAAAAGAGGGAATGGAGCCATTTTCTGGATCATCCAACCCGTTGAAACGGATCCAATCAACATCCCAAGAGAGGGGATACAATTGAAAAATCCAAAGACATCCGGCCGCATGCCCATCAATTCAATGCCAATGAAGGGAGCTCTTGCCGCAAAAAGATACACAATCGCAGTTCCGGATCCCACCAAAAATCCGCAGACCAAAAGACGCCGATTTGTAAATTTAGATCGATAATTTGCAACAATTGTCTTCAAGAGAAAAGCCTTTGGATCAATCGAAGGCGCCGTTTCAGGAAGGCGCGAGACCAAAATAAGCATCACCATTCCAAAAAAGGCCAGAAAATAAAAACAGCTCTCCCAATTCAGCCACTGCACCAACCCTCCGCCAATTGCGGCGGCAATCCCCGGCATAATCGCAAAGGCGGCCAAAAATCGGGAAATCAAACGGGTAGCAACTGCTGAATCATACACATCCAAAACCATTGTGAAGCTCATTTTTAATCCGACGCAAGAGCCAAGCGCCTGAATAAAACGGGCCGCAATAAGCAAGGAAAATGAATGAAAAAATGAGGAGGCGGCGCATAAAAAAGATCCAAAAATCGCTAAAGAAATCCCCAGATATAAAGTCTTCTTGCGCCCCAGGCCATTAGCCAAAGGCCCGTAAGGGAGCTGTCCCAAAGCATATCCTGCCAGATACAAAGTAATGACAAGCTGCGTAGAGCCTACGGAAACGCCAAAAAACTCTTTG
>CAYOMT010000050.1:0-6521 GCA_964405125.1 uncultured bacterium | reverse complement strand
ATACAAAGTAATGACAAGCTGCGTAGAGCCTACGGAAACGCCAAAAAACTCTTTGATTGCAGGCAGCGCCGGCGTACACAAAACAGCGCTCACCGAGCCAAACGAAACAAGGAGAAATAAAAGATAAAATGGGATCATAGATTTTTCGCTACGTCTACAAAACATTGGACGGCCTCTACCGGAGTCCCCGGTTTCACGCCATGTCCTAAATTCAAAATAAACCCAGGATCATTTCGCATCAACTCCAGAATCTCAACTGTCTTTGTCCGGATCTCATCCAGCGGCCGAAATAAAAAATCGGGATCGAGATTGCCTTGCAAAACTTGGGAAGTCTTGGATCTTGCTGTTTTTAGACACACCGTCCAATCCAAGCTAATTCCGCAGGGAATCTCTTCAAGATACGCGCCGCTTTCCCTCATAAAAAAAAGAGAAGGAACCGAAATTGCGCTTTTCAATTTTTCCAACGGTTTTAAGCTATAGGCCAAAAACTCTTGCGCCGTTAAAACATTCGCCCAGGAATCAAAGATCTGCACCGCATCCACGCCCGCTTTCTCTTGCATTTGAAGATACACGCAGCTAATTTGAGAAATTTTATCGAGAAGAATTTGAAAACTTTTTGGATCTTTACGCATCCAATCGATTGTTTTCTCCAAATCTCCAACTAAGTAGCTTGCCACGGTAAAAGGAGCCCCGCAAAATCCAAGAAGAGGCACTGCAAGATCTCTTTTCAGAAGAGAAATCGTCTCGATAATCGGCTCTAATCTCTCGGGAAAAAACCCTAAGTTATTTACATTCAAATAGTTCACTTCAGGAGAGATTTTTGGTCCTTCTTGAAACTCAAGGGATAACCCCAAAGCCACGGCCACAACCGAGATATCGGAAAATAAAATCGCCGCATCCATTCCAAAGCGCTGCAAAGGCATCTTCGTGATAGAAGCGGCTAGATCCGGGGTGAAAAATAGATCTCTTAAGGAATATCGACGTCTTAATTCTCGATATTCAGGAAGATATCTCCCCGCTTGGCGCATGAGCCAAACAGGGGCTCTTCCCTTGTTCTGCCCCCGAAGAGCCTCTAAAAAACTCAAGACATGATCCTTTCGACAATGGCATCGACGGTAAAGCCAAATTCCTGCGCTAAATCCGCTGCCGGCGCAGATAAACCAAACCCTTCCATGCAGATGGCAATCCCCTCTCTTCCAATGTACTTATGCCAGCCAAAGTCAGTGGCCGCCTCAATCGAAACGCGAACTCCGAGATCGCCTCCAGCAACCGACTCTTTGTAAGAAGAAGGCTGCTTTTCAAAAAGAGCCCAGCAAGGCATCGAAACCACTCTCACTTCCTTTCCAAGTCTCTCCAAACGCTCCGCTACTTCAAGCGCTAACGAAAGTTCGGATCCCGTAGAAAAAAGGGTGAACTGGGGCGCTGTCTTCTCTTTCTTCACAATGTAAGCGCCGCGACCCATCCCTTGATTATAAGAGACTTGCGTACAAGCTAGATCGGGAAGATTTTGACGGGACAGGACAATTGCAGTCGGGCCCTTGTATTGCAATGCAGCGATCCAAGCCATTCTCACCTCGTGCGAATCGGCAGGGCGAATCACATGCAAATGAGGCATTGCGCGCAAAGAGGCGAGCTGCTCAATGGATTGATGCGTTGGGCCATCTTCTCCAAGGAAAATCGAATCATGCGTAAATTGATAGATCACGTGGTAAGGAGATAAAGCGGCAAGGCGGATTGCATTGCGCATGTAATCGGAAAATGTGAAAAAAGTGCCGCAATAGGGCTGGAAAAAACCGCATAAAGAAAGGCCGTTTGCAATCGTCCCCATCGCAAATTCGCGCACGCCGAATTTGATATTCCGTCCGGCAAAATGGCCAGGCGTAACAATCGGATAATCTTTCATCATGGTCAAATCCGAACAGGACAAATCTGCGGAGCCTCCAATGATCTGAGGCAAAATTTTCCCGAGCGTTTGCAATACAATTTGCGAAGCCGCCCGTCCTGCAATCGGGGTTTTGATTTCAATCTTCTTTAAAATCTCTTCTAAGTCGTGGGGCAGATAATACGACTTCATTTTTTCATATTCTTTCGCAAGATCAGGGAATGCATGCGCCCATTTTTTAAACATCTCATTCCACTCGGCCTCAAGAGCCGCTTCCTTCGGAAGTTTCTGCTCAAAAAAAGAATAGACAGCCTGAGGCACATAAAAATCTTCCTTCGGAAGGCCTAGAGCTTCTTTTGTGGCGGCCACTTCCTCAGGCCCGAGAGGAGATCCATGCACTTTCGAAGTCCCTTCCTTATGAGGAGAGCCTTTTCCGATGATTGTCCGGACAGAAATAAAAGCAGGCCTGTCTTGTTTCTTCTGAAGCCCCCCAAACACTTTGTTCATTTGATCAAAATCGTATCCATCGATGTCATACACGTCCCAGCCATAGGCTTTATAGCGCTCTTTTGTATCTTCCGTAAAACTTTCTAAAGTCGGGCCATCTAAACAGACTTTGTTCGAATCGTAAATCAAAATGAGATTGTCCAACTTAAGGTGCCCGGCAAAAGAAGAGGCCTCCGAGGAAATCCCTTCCATCAAACATCCATCGCCTGCAATGCAATACACTTTATTTTGAAACAAAGGGAAACCATCTCGATTGAATTTTGCGGCTAAAAGCTTCATGCCCAAAGCCATTCCCACGGCATTCCCCACTCCCTGTCCTAAAGGTCCTGTCGTCGCTTCTACGCCATCTGTATGGCCATACTCGGGATGGCCGGGCGTATGCGAATGGAGCTGGCGGAATTTTTTGATCTCCTCTATCGACAGCTTAAAACCGGACAAATGCAAACAAGAATAGAGCCACATCGATCCATGGCCTGCGGATAAAACGAGGCGATCGCGATTCGCCCATTTGGAATTTTTCGGATTGTGCCGCATCAAAACGCCATACAAATAGGCGCCCAATTCTGCGCAACCCATCGGCATTCCGGGATGTCCTGAATTGGCTTTCTGGACAGCGTCCATAGAAAGACCTCGAATGGTCATTGCGATTTTGCTTAAACTCTTTTTCAGATCTTCATCCATTGCGGCAAACCTTCTATTCTTTTTTCTTTGCATTTTAACCACAAACACTTTCAAAATGCCAGCACATATGCGCACAAACTCAGAAACAATTTTTGCAAAGAGCTGTTCTGTCATTCCGGGCGGCGTCAACTCGCCTGTCCGCTCCTTCAAATCGGTCGGCATATCCCCTCCCTTGATTGTCGCATCGGGAAAAGGAGATACGATCACAGATGCCGATGGGAAAAAATACATCGATTATTGCGGGAGCTGGGGCGCTTTGATCCTAGGCCACGCCCATCCTCAAATTGTCGGGGCCGTCCAAGCGCAAATGGCCCTTGGCTCGAGCTTTGGAATCGCCACAGAAATCGAAGGGACACTGGCTCAAAAAATTGTCGATCTCATCCCTTCGATTGAAAAGTTGCGCTTTGTGAGTTCCGGAACCGAGGCCACGATGACAGCGATGCGGCTAGCAAGAGGCTTTACAAACCGCTCAAAAATTATAAAATTTTCGGGACACTACCATGGGCACTCCGATTCTCTTCTCATTCAGGCGGGATCGGGCGTTGCCGCCTTAAATCCGATTGCGACATCCAAGGGGGTCAACCCAAAAGTCATCGCCGACACAATTTGCCTCCCTTTCAACGATTTTAAAACCGTCCAAAATTTCTTTCGGGCGAGTAAAGACGCCTCGGACGTTGCCGCCGTGATTTTAGAGCCTATCACAGGGAACATGGGGACGATCCTTCCGGAAGAAGGCTTTCTCGAAATGCTGCGCGATGAAACCCAAAAAAACGGAACTCTCTTGATTTTTGACGAAGTCATCACTGGATTTAGAGTCGGCCTGCAAGGAGCTCAAGGACTCTACGGCATCCTCCCCGATCTCACATGCCTTGGGAAAATTATTGGCGGAGGCTTCCCTGCAGCAGCTCTCGGAGGAAAAAAAGAAATCCTCGATTATTTAGCCCCTCTTGGGCCTGTTTACCAGGCGGGAACTCTCTCGGGGAATCCCATTGCCATGCGGGCTGGAATCGAAACGCTAGAGCTTCTCGAAAAACCATATTTCTACAAAGATCTCCAAAAGAAGACAAATCGCCTGATAGAGCCTTTGGAGGAAATGATTACTCATACAAAAACTCCGGCTTGTCTGCAACAGTGCGGGTCGATGTTTTCGCTGTTCTTTGGCCTTAAAAAAGTTTCTTCTAAAGAAGATCTCCAACATCTCGACGAGGCCACTTTTGTCAAACTTTTCCAATATCTATTTGAGAGGGGCATTTACATCCCCCCTTCTTCGCATGAGGCGTGGTTTATCTCGATGGCGCACACGGAAGAGCACCTCGATTATACAGCAGAATGCATAAGAAGTTTTTTTACAGCAGGAAAATAGAAATCTTGGTAAGATGGCCATTACTTTTTGAGGGAGTCATGCATTCACAAGAGATCCGAAGAGCCTTTTTAAAATATTTTCAATCCCACGGGCATGCGATCATCCCTTCTTCTCCCGTCATTCCACATGACGATCCAACCCTCCTCTTCATCAACGCGGGGATGAACCAATTCAAAGATGTTTTTTTAGGCAAATCCAAGCGCGATTATACGCGCGCTGCCACAACGCAAAAATGCATTCGAGTCGGTGGCAAACACAACGATCTCGATAATGTAGGCCATACTTCCCGCCACCTCACATTTTTTGAAATGCTCGGGAATTTCTCTTTCGGCGATTATTTTAAAAAAGAAGCAATTGCCTACGCCTGGGATGTCGCCACCCAAATTTTTGGATTCGATCCGGAAAAAATCTGGGTCTCCGTCTACAAAGACGATGACGAAGCCTTTAGTCTTTGGGAAAAACATATCCCCTCTTCAAGACTGGTTCGCTTTGGAGAGAAAGAAAACTTTTGGTCTATGGGCGATACAGGCCCTTGCGGCCCTTGCTCTGAGCTTCTCTACGATCGGGGAGAAAAATATGGGAGCGCAAAAAATCCCAAAGAAGATCTTTCCGGAGAAAGATATTTAGAATTTTGGAATCTCGTCTTCATGCAATACGAGAAAAATAGCCAGGGCATTTTAGAAAACCTGCCAAAACAGTCCATCGATACAGGCTCGGGTCTCGAACGGGTGATCTCTTTGAAAATGGGGGTAGAATCGGTTTTTCAAACAGATATTTTACGATCCCTCATTGCCGAAGTAGAAAAAATCTCCGGAAAAACCTACGACCCTGAAAATAAAAAAATAGCCCCCGCTTTCCATGTGATTGCCGACCACATACGAAGTCTTTCTTTTGCCATTGCCGATGGCGTCCAGCCGAGCAATACGGACCGAGGCTATGTCTTGAGAAAAATCCTACGCAGAGCCGTTCGCTACGGAAGAACTCTTGGCCTCCAAGGACCTTTTTTGGCCGATGTCTTCCCGCGGCTTGTTTCTTGCATGGGAGAGGATTTCCCCGAGCTAAAAATGGCGCAAAACCGGATCAGCGAAATCTTAACGGTGGAAGAAGAAGCGTTTATCCGCACACTCCAGCGCGGAGGCAATATTTTGCACCAGGTCATCGATCTTTCCCGTAAATCCGATCAAAAAATCTCCGGCGCCGACGCCTTCAAACTCAAAGACACCTATGGCTTTCCTCTGGAAGAAATCGAGCTCATTGCAAGGGATGAAAATCTCGCAATAGATCTTTCGAAATTTCAGGAACTCGAAGAAGAGGCCAAAGAAAAATCGCGCAAAGCCCACAAAAAAGTCTTGCAAGAATTCGCTCCCAACTTCTTCGGAGACTACATACAAAAACATAAACCCTCCGAGTTCATTGGCTATGAAACAAATCAAGCCGAAGGGCGCCTTCTCGGAATTGTTGTGAATGGAATTTTCGTCGATGCAATCCAAGAAGGCGAATCGGGCGTTTTCCTCCTCGACAAAACTCCCTTTTATGCAGAAATGGGAGGACAAGTCGGCGATAGCGGAGAAATTTCCAAGGAGAAAGAGAAATTCATTGTCGACGACACGACATCCCCATTTCCGGGAATCATCGCCCATGTGGGATTTGTAAAAAAAGGGATTTTCAAAAAGGGCGATGTCATTTCCTCCTCCATCGACAAAAAAAGACGGCAAGAAATCGAAAACAACCACACAGCGACCCACCTTCTCCACCTTGCATTGCAAGAAGAATTGGGGGTTCATATTAAACAGGCAGGCTCTCTTGTAGAAAGCTCTCGGCTGCGCTTTGATTTCAGCCACCACAAAGCGCTTACGGCAAAAGAACTCAGATCCATAGAAGAAAAGGTCAATGAGAGAATCCGGACAGGGCAAAAAGTACATATCTATGAACTTTCTTACGACGAGGCGCAAAAAAGATCTGATATCAAGCAATTTTTCGGAGAAAAATACGGATCGAAAGTACGGGTTGTCGACATCGACTTCTCTAAAGAACTTTGCGGGGGCACTCACGTAGAGCAGGTGGGGAAAATTGGATTTTTTAAAATCA
>CAYOMT010000049.1:0-10391 GCA_964405125.1 uncultured bacterium | reverse complement strand
CTACAAAGTGAGGGTTCGTCGATTTTTTGGATTATTTTGGCCGATTTTCGATTGTTTTTCGGGGGGCAATATCAACTCCGTGATTTTTTCGGAAAGTTTCTTGCTTTCTAGATTCCCAATCGCTTAAACTCCCGGGGTACCGAAAATAAAGTACGTCGGATTATTGTATATGGGAGTCTCTTCCTTTATTAAAAGCGATCGCCTGCCTACAGGCACCGACGCACCTCTTGCAATCATCCTTCTAGGCCCTCCGGGATCCGGCAAAGGGACCCACGCTCCCGCCCTCAGTTTCCATCTGAAAATCCCCCATATTTCCACAGGAGATCTATTCCGCGACAATATACGAAACCGCACTCCAATTGGGCAGATCGCGCAAGGATTTATGGACCAAGGAAAACTCGTTCCGGATGAAGTTGTTCTCGCCATGCTTTTCTCTCGTCTTGGAAGTCCTGATTGCCAAAAGGGAGCCATTCTCGATGGAGTCCCGAGAACAATTCCTCAAGCAGAAGCCCTCGATCAAAAACTAGGGCAAACGCACCGTTTTCTCGTTCTTCTTTTAAATGTAGACTCCCACCTTCTGATTGAAAGAATTTGCGGAAGAGTGGCCTGCAAACAATGCGGCAGACCCTATCATAAAAAATACGACCCGCCTAAGCAGAAAGATCTCTGCGATTCGTGCGGAACCTCTCTTTATCAAAGAGCCGACGACACAGAAGAAGTTTTAAAAAAAAGGCTAGAGGTCTACGAAAACCAGACGGCGCCTCTCATAGAATATTATCGAGCCAAACCAGATGTTCTTCACGAAATCAACGGAAACCGGCTTAAAGTAGAAATCTTTAACGATCTTCTCAGGGCGTTATCCCCTGAGCCAAGCCTGATTTGATTACCAAATTCCAAGGGCTTTCCACCAAATCCCCCCAACAATAAGCCAAATGGCAATATTGAGAAGACTTGCCACAAAGCCTATTTTCCACCACTCGGCCGTACTCATCGTCCCCATTTCAAAAAGAATCGGAGCTTGTCCTGTTCCATAATGAGTGAGTGCCCCCATCAAACTGCTAAAAAATCCAAGCGTCAGAGCGGCAAAAGCAGGAGGCGTTCCTAAAGCAATGGAAATGAGGAGAAACGCTGCGTACATAGCGCCGATGTGGGCCACGCAGCTCACAAATACATAATGAGAATAAAAATATAAAAGGCTTACTACGGTAAATCCCAAAAACCAATGCGTCCCCTCTACGTATTGGACAACTGCCTGGCTAAACCAAGCTGTGAAACCCATTTTATTCAAATACGTTGCAAAAGTAATTAAGACAGAAAACCAAATGAACGAATCCCATGCGCCGCTTTCTTCTAAAACATCTTTCCATTCAATCATTTTTGTAAGAAGCAAAATAGAAAGGCCTACCATGGCCGCAACCGTTGCTTTCATCGCAAAATAGGGCCCGACAATCCAAAGAAAGATCAAAAGAACAAAGGAGCCGAACATAATCCATTCTTTTGTTTTCATCGATCCTATTTCAGCCAATTTTTCCCGCGCCATCTCTCTTGCATGGGGGGTTTTGCGAAGTTTTGGAGAGACCATCCAAAAAATCAGGTACGGAACAAAAACAAGACTCAAAAAACCAGGGACAATAGAGGCTAAAATCCAACTCCCCCAAGTGATTTCGACCCCATTTTGCGCGGCTAGTTCTGCGATGAGAGGATTGCCGGCCATCGATGTCAAAAACATCGCGCTTGTAATCATGGAGGCTTGAAACGTCGTCTGCGTTAAAAATGCGCCCACTTTCGCATCTTGCGAATGTCCGGAGAATAAATCGACCACCGATTTCAAAATAGGATACACAACGCCGCCAATGCGCGCTGTGACGCTCGGAATTGTGGGGGCTAAAACAAGATCGGTCAAAACAAGACCATATCCGACACCCAAGCTGTGTCTGCCAAAAAAACTCATAATCCGATATGCGATTCGATTGCCAAGCCCGCTTTTAATAAACCCGCGCGAAATGAAAAAAGCAAAGACAACAAGCCAAACAATTTCATTGCTAAATCCGGATAGAGCCTCATTTAAACTCAGCGTTTTTGTAAAAATAGCTATTGTCAGTGCAACAATTGCAATAGCGCCCATCGGCAAAGGACGAAGAATCACTCCGATGATTGTCGCGATAAAAAGACTAAATAAATGCCACGCGCCATCTTGCATGCCATCTGGAATAGGAGAAAACCAAAAAGAAACGCCAATGAGAAAAACGAGCCCAAGATAGAGTCCTTTCCTCATAACAATTTTTCAACCATCACAAGAGGATCTTGTTTCACAAGAGAAAAGCCATACTTTTTTGCGAGCTTTTGCATCTGAAAATTTTCAAGGAGCATCTGCGCTCTTATATGTTCCACTTTTTCCTGTTTTGCAATATCTAAAACTTTTCCCATGAGCTTAGAGCCGATCCCTTTATTTTGCCATTTGTCTTTGATTGTCAAAGAAAATGTCGCATCGGAGGTGCCCGGAATTTTAGAGAGTCGGATGATCCCTAAAATTTCAGATTTAGATTCGACAACAATGGCAATTTCCCGGTCGTAGTCGTTAAAACAAATCTTTTGCAGTCTTTCGTGGGCGACCCGATCATCGTAATGGACGGATTTAAGGTAGCGCTGTCTCACCGTTTCTTCTGACAGATCTTTATGAAATTGAACGAGTTTTGGTTCATCTTCAGGACGTATTGGACGCAAAAGGACTTCTGTCTGATCTTTGAGCTTCCATCTTTCCACATACTGGCTTGGGTAAGGCCGAATCGATGGTTTTGGCAGATTCTCTACTCTAGTATCGGGAGGATGCAGGATAACGCGCGCATCCAAGGCAATCAAACGCTCTGCAGACGCAAGCAATGGATTGATATCGCATTCTTTAATCCATTTTTGTTCGACGACAAGGCGGCTAAACTGCACGAGGAGATGTTCCAATTGATCGAGATCCACCGCTTTACGCCCTCGAACGCCTTGGAGCGCATGATAAATCTTTGTCTGCTCCATCATTCTTCTTGCAAGCGTTGTCGTCAAAGGAGGGAGCGCGAGCGAACGATCCTTATAAACCTCGACTAACTGTCCTCCGGAACCAAAGAGGAGAACGGGGCCGAACTGCTCATCGATCGTACTTCCCAAAATGAGTTCATATCCATCGAATTTAATCATGGGCTGCACTGTCACGCCCTGAAAATGGTCTTTCCCTGCGATTTTCGCAACGGAATCCTCGATTTCTTGATACGCCTTTTTCACCGCATCAAAACTCATCAGATTCAGCTTCACGCCGCCCACATCGGTTTTGTGGGTAATGGTCCGCGAATAGAGTTTAAGAACGAGAGGGAAAGACATCTCTTTTGCAATTTGGAGAGCTTCTTCGACGCTTTTTGCCACTTTCGTCGGGACAACCGGTATGTGATATGCCTCTAAAATCTTTTTCGACTCATATTCATCGAGAATCGTCCTTCCTTCTTTCAGAGCCTTTGAAATGATGGCCTCAACTTGCTTTTCTTCCATCTGAACATTTTGAGGCAATGTGGGAACCTCGTAAATCCCTTTCAAGTTGTAGCTATGGCTCCACATAGAGGCAAATGTTTTACATGCCATATCGGGATATTCAAATGTGGGAATGCCGGAAGAAGCTAAAATCGCATCCCCTTTTTCCACGCTATTTGCCCCCATCCAGCTCGCAAGAATGGGAATGGGCAAAGAATGAAATTTAGCAAGAACCTCTGCCGTCTTTGTAGGATCTGTCATATCTTGCGGCGTCAAAATCACCAAAATCCCTTCGGTATGAGGATCTTTGACTGCAATTTCTACGGCTTTCGCGTAAATTTCCGCACTCGCATCGCCTAAAATATCGACGGGATTATTATGACTCCAAGGGGCTGGCAATAATGCGTTATACGCATCCATCGACTTAGACGAAAGGTTTGCAAGCCTCCCTCCATTTGCAATGAGAGCGTCTGTGGCAATCACGCCCGGACCGCCTGCATTCGTAATGATTGTTAAATGGGGGCCTTTTGGACTTGGTTGTTTTCCTAAAACCTCTGCCATGCCAAAAAGATCTGCGATCGTATCAACGCGAAGAACCCCGACCCTTCGCAAGGCGGCCGTGAAAGCCTCATCGCTTCCTGCAAGAGATCCCGTATGGGAAGCGGCAGCTTTGGCAGATTCTGCCGTTCTGCCGGCTTTGATCAAAATAATCGGTTTTGTGAGAGCCACTTCTCTTGCCGCAGAGAGAAAAGAACGGGGATCTCCAATGCTTTCCATATAAATCAAAATGCTTTTGGTCAGAGGATCGCTGCCAAAATAATTGATGAGATCGCCCCAATTCACATCGATCATCGATCCAATCGATACAAAAGCGCTAAAGCCCACTTTTTCTCGTAAACTCCAATCCAAAACAGCCGTACAAAGGGCGCCTGACTGGGAAATGAATGCAATATTTCCTGGAATTGCCATACCCGCTGCAAACGTTGCATTCAGACCTGTATTTGGATTCATAATCCCAAGGCAATTCGGCCCGATGATGCGCATTTTTCCTTTGCGGGCAAATTCCATGATTTGCTTTTCCAATGCAAGGCCCGGAGGACCCATTTCTTTGAATCCCGCAGAAATAATGACGGCGGAGGGAACTTTTTTTTCGACGCAGGAAGAAATAATCTGAGGAACAAATTGGGCGGGAGTCACAACGATAGCAAGCTCAATTTCTTGAGGAATACTCTGTAAATCGGGATACGCTTTAAGACCCAAAACCGTGGCGCGTTTTGGATTCACCGGAATAATTTCTCCGCCAAAAGAAGTTGCCATGAGATTTTGCATGACCGTTCTTCCAACGCTTCCCTCCGTTTCAGTGGCTCCCACAACAGCCACGGTTTTAGGGCGGAAAATCCGATCTAACTGATGATCGCGCCTTTGCAAAAAATTCATCGATGGATCAAAGGAATCATTGCCCATAACTGCCGAATACTCCATGTTTGTGGGCGTAATACCCAAAAAAACTACAAAAAATCACAATCGAAGCAAAAATAACGCGCCATAACGGGATCGAATGGTGGAAAACAGAGATATTGTCTTCCCGATCCCAGCTCGTCATTCCAAAGACTCGCAACTTGCTCGACGCAACCAACATACACAAAATATTTATGATCGGTATCCCCATCCCAAGACCGCGAAACCATACGTGATAGCTCCGCTTCAAGGCCGTAAAAAAATCGAGCTTCGCCTTTCTTCCTTGCTGCAATTTTGTCTTCAGTAAAAATTTTCCGGGAGTTGTCCCCCAAGTACTCAAGAGCAAAGCCTCGATGGGAATCCAGCAAACAAACTCAAAAGGAATGAGATATTCAAAAAGGCCGAAAGGGAAACTCGCTTTAAATAGAATTTGGAAAAAGAGAAGGACTAAAAGGAAAAGAGAATAATCGAAAAAACGGGCGATAAAACGGATCTGCGGATTCACGCGGGAGATCTGATCTTTGGGAAGACCGTGTCGATCGATGATGATCTCAGAAGGCTCTATAATTTTTTCTTTCATTATACAACAAGATCCCCCATTTTCTCTTTTTCACGCAATAGTTTATGATTCTGCAGCGCGTAAAATCCGATTCATGAGAGCTTGATTTTGTAAAAGATCAGAAGAACATTCAATCTCTATCTCGGAGATCTTGCATCGATCCGCCCGCCTTAATTCGGCATAGAGAGTTTTTTCATTGAGAAGCCGCATCCCCTTTTTAGGAGACGAAGAGAGAATATAAGATCCTTTGCATTCCTCCGGATGGAATCTCAAATGGACCTTTGCATTTGGAGCGTAATGGCGATACTTCATTCCGGGAGATAGGTTCAGAGAATTCTTTTTTGGCACTTCGACGGTTTGCCCTAAAAACTGCTCCAAAGATTCTTTAGAAATGCTTCCCGGCCGAAGAAGAGTAGGCGAGCCATCCAAAAGACTGAGGACAGTCGACTCAATCCCGATGGAACAGGCCCCTCCATCTAGAATCAAAGGAATTTTCCCCTCTAAATCTTCCAATACATCCGCAGCCGATGTGGGGCTCGGTTTTCCCGATAAATTTGCGGAAGGGGCGGCAAGAGGCCCGACGGCTTGGATCAATTGCCTTGCCGTCGGATGGGAGGGCATCCGGAGGGCAATCGAGGAAAATCCTCCGGAAACAAGAGGAGAAACAGAGCTTTTTTTTGAAACAACTAAAGTCAAAGGACCGGGCCAAAACTTTTCTGCCAAAAGGAAAAATAGAGGGGGCAAATCCTCTGCCAAGGACGGAACCTCGTCTAAAGAAGAAATATGTACAATGAGCGGGTTATCTGCCGGCCTTCCTTTGATGGCAAACACCCTTTCAATGGCCTCCGGCATCAACGCAGGAGCGCCAAGGCCATAGACGGTTTCCGTGGGGAAAGCGATCGGAATGCCTTGTTTTAAAAAAAAGATTGCTTGTTCAAGACAATCCTGTGATACTACCTCTGTTTTCATGGGACTTCAATCATAAAGGACTCGAGAATTTATGCAAGACAAATTCAGTTTTTGGACGACTCTTATTTTCGCTCTTTCTTTGATCGCATTTGGCTTTTTTGGCTACCTTAAAACAGGGAGCGCAATGTCCCTTTATTCCAGCCTGATTTTCGGGGTTCTCCTCCTCGGATCTTGCCTTGGAATGGCTATCCAGAAGAAATGGGGCCCTCACGCAGCCATTCTTTTTACGGCTCTTTTAACCCTCGTGTTTGCCTACAGAGCCGCCCTCACCCACAAGCCGGTGCCTAGCCTCCTTGCTCTTGTGAGTTTGACTATGTTTTGCTTCTTGGTTTATAGAGAGCGTTTAAGAGAACGCCGCTGAAATGATTTAGGGACAGCCTCTAAGACGCCAGCATTGATGGATCTTCGGATCTCTAAAATCAATCGGCAAAGTCTTTTTTGTGACATTCAAAATTTGACACGGAGGGAGCTTGGATGGGTCGAGCTCGAATTTTCGTGAGTTCGTGCTAAAGAAAATGACGCCGTCCTTGTTTAAAAGGCCGAGAGCTTTTTCAATCAAATAAATATAGTCTTCCTGGATATCGAACATCTGATCCATCTTTTTAGAACGAGATAAAGTAGGCGGATCGATGATGATGATGTCGTAAAATTCCTTCTCGCTTTCTAAAAATTTCAAACAATCCGCTCGAATTACCGGATGATTCTCTAAAGACAAACTATTTAGAAGAAAATTATCTCTTCCCCAAGCAGTATAAGTATTTGATAAATCGACGCTTTTTGTCATTGACGCCCCGCCAAGAGCTGCATGGACGCTAAAAGAGCAAGTGTAAGCAAACAAGTTCAATACCCGCTTACCCTTCGCAATTGAGGCTACATAACGCCTAATTTCTCGATGATCTAAAAAGAGTCCGGTATCGAGATAATCGGTCAGATTCACCCAAAATTTCACCCCATACTCTACAACGGGGAAAAACTCTTTGGCATGGCCCGCTTTTTCATACTGCTCTATTTTGTCCCGCTTCATCCTCGTGCGGGAGTAAATCGAGGCGGCAGAGGCGTTGAATAAATCAAAAAGAGCCCCTTCAACAGCCTCTTTCAAATCTTCCCGCGGTTCATAGCCTCCGTCTTGAGAAAGATCATCTTTTGCAAAGCTAAAATAATGAACGCAAAAACGGCCTGCATAATAGTCGATAGCCAGCGGATATTCTTTGATATCGCGATCATAAATTCTAAAGCAATTTGTCTCCGTTCTTTTCGCCCATTTTGCAACATGGCGATAGTTATTCCGAATGCAGTTTTTCAAAGGAGAAGTTTTATCCTCTGTATCGTTTAGTTCATTCAACATAAGCAATTTTTCCATCGAGATAGATAACCCATTCAGGGGCATTTTCTTTGAGCCAAAGGCGAAGTTTTTGGATATAGCGGGCGATTTCTTTTTCTCTCGGGACCCCATTTTCCGAATAATTTCCGAAATCGATTTCAAAAGCTTGCTTGCCGAGAAAACCAAAGTTACGGCTCACTGCAGGATCTGAATTGCGTATTCCCTTATCTACGCGGGAGGAAAGAACTTCGAGAAAGGCATCGAGTAACTGCGGCATCTCTTCCGGATCGGATGAACGGT
Source organism: uncultured bacterium (assembly GCA_964405125.1). GTDB lineage: Bacteria > Chlamydiota > Chlamydiia > Chlamydiales > SM23-39 > DAIDHZ01. The sequence goes on along the minus strand of CAYOMT010000049.1, from coordinate 2,277 downwards.
AGGCATTCATTAAAGATTCTCTAAAAGGCCTTACCCTTTTTTGAATGGCAAACCGATAGGAATCGAGCTTTAAGGAAAAAGGCTGTCCAAGAGGTCCCGTGAGTTGCAATAGAGGAAATGCATTCTCAGTTCGATTCAAATGCAAAAATAATAGGCCTGTTTCTTCGCGGGCCCGCTCATACGCAAGAATACTTCCCAAAAAAAGGGCATTGACTTTCTCCATCAAAGTCGTTTTTTTATCCTTCCGATCAAAGCGAAAGATTTTGAGCACATACTCGCCATCTTGACTTGCAAAAACATAACACTGCGCGCCCCGGTCCAAATATGCATAGGCTTGAGAGAGGATTTTACAAACTTCTTCGCGAGATAAATCGGAAGAAATCTCCCACTCGGATCGAAAGGGCGTATCTAACTGCATTTTCGCAAGCTTAAATCCGCACGTAAGTCTTTTAAAACCAACAGGAATCAAAAGAACGAATGCAATGAATAGACAAAACAAGAAACATCGTTTCATAACGGCTAGAGAGTATACCAGAATCTATCTATTTCAAAAACTCGAGATAGGCTTCGCCAAGAGGAAAAGGTTCCGCTTTCCCTTTGTGTCTTTTCGCGCTAAATAGCGCGAGGACTTTGCTTGCGAGGACTTTCCCAAGCTGGACGCCTTCTTGGTCAAAAGAATTGATATTCCAAATAAATCCTTGGTAGGCAACTTTATGTTCATAGAATGCCAGAAGAGAGCCAAGCGTGTATAAATCGAGCTTTTCTCCAAGCAAAATCCGATTTGGGCGATTCCCCGGAAAGACCTTATTTGGATTGCTATTTTTTTGGCCCGTTGCAAGCGCAATGGACTGGGCAAAGAGGTTCGAAAGAAGTTTTTCACAAGATGTAGAATGCTGAATTTCCAAATCATGTGAATATTGGCTTTTTTTAAATCCAATGAATTCAAGCGGCACTACATCAGAGCCTTGGTGGATTAATTGGTAAAATGAGTGCTGTCCGTTGGTGCCGGGTTCGCCCCAAATAACAGGCCCTGTTGAAAAATTGACAGCCGATCCCGTTTTATCAATTCTTTTGCCATTGGATTCCATATCGAGCTGCTGCAAATGGGCAGGGAAACGGAGAAGCGCTTGGGAGTAAGGAATGATCGCAACGGTCGGAAGGTGGAGAAAATTCCGATTCCATAGGCCAAGAAGAGCAGATAACAAAGGGAGATTTTCTTTCAAATCGGCATTGATTACGTGCTGATCCATCGCGTGGGCCCCTTTTAAAATTTCTCGAAATCCAGAGTATCCCAAAGCAAACCCAAGCATCACCCCGCCGACCATCGAGGTCGCAGAATAACGTCCCCCGACAAAATCCCAGATATAAAAACTTGCAAGATAGCGGGAAGGATCGTCCATCGGACTTTTTTCTCCTGTCACAGCCACAAAATGCTCTTTTGGGACAAGCCCCGCTTTTCCCATGCGCGAGCGAACAAATTCTTCGTTCGTCAATGTCTCCAAGGTCGTCCCCGATTTCGACACGACAACCACGAGCGTTTTTTTCAAATCCACCTGATTGAGCACAGCATTTGCATCGTCGGGATCGACATTCGAAATGAAATGGACGCGAATATTTGGTTTTTGGAATGCTTGCGCCGCAATGTAAAGAGCTCTCGGCCCTAAATCAGACCCTCCGATTCCAATTTGAATCAAATCGGTAAATTTCCCTTCGATCTGCCCTAAAAATTTTTCTAATTTTTTTAGCTCGACTCCCGCTTTTTGCGCAGCAGGTGTCTTGGAAGATCCAAACTGATCGCGCATCGCTGTATGCAAAACAGCTCGATGTTCGCTCTCAAATCCTAAAATCTCATTGATGATCTCGCCTTGCTGCATCGCTTTCATTTTTTTCTGCACACCCGCTTCGCAAGCAAGTTCATAAAGGGCATCCAACACCTCTTCATTCACCCGTTCTGCGGCATACATCAAAGAATACCCTTCTCCCGAAAGAGACATTTTACGGATTCTTTCCGGAGTGAAAATACCGGACGCGGATAGATCCATCGGATTTTTGGCTAATTCTTTCAATTTTTGTACGGATTTAAGTTGGGAAAACATAGCTGGGAGCTCCATTTATACATGCGGATCTTCGCAACATTCAGCAGGAAATCCGATATTTATGCAAGTTTTTCTCGCGGAAAAAGATTGTAAGAAAATCAAAAATCAGATAACTTGTACTCTCTTTTTACGGGGCATAGCGCAGTTTGGCTAGCGCGACTGGTTTGGGACCAGTAGGCCG
>CAYOMT010000048.1:9289-10526 GCA_964405125.1 uncultured bacterium | reverse complement strand
ATTAAAATTCAGTAAGTTTTTGTCAAACATTTGATAGAGAAGCCAAAGAAGCAATCCCAAATTGATAAATCAAGGCTCCCAAAACAGATCCAATCAGAGGCGCAACAATCGGAATCCAAGCATATTCCCAATCAGAATCTCCTTTGCCTTGAATCGGAAGCCACGCATGCATGATCCGAGGCCCAAGATCCCGTGCAGGATTGATGGCAAAACCTGTAGGCCCTCCAAGAGATAGGCCTATGCTAAAAATCAAAATGCCAACTGCATAAGGTCCCATTCCGGAGCCAATCCCGTTATGAATATTGAAAATCCCGAGGATCCCAATCATCAAGACGGCAGTTGCAATGATTTCTACCGCAATATTGCTCTTTGTCGATCGAATGGCTGGCTTTGTACAAAAACAAAGGAGCTTGAAGTTCGCATTTGCCGTCGCTTCCCAATGGCGGTAATAAGAAATCCACACGCAAGTAGATCCGAGCATGGCGCCGAGCATTTGTCCTGCTACATAAAAAGGGATTTGCGATAAGTTTGTTTTTCCTGCAATCCAAAGACCGAGCGTGACGGCTGGATTGAGATGCGCTCCGCTCACCCAACCCACTGTGTATACAGCAGTAGATACGGCAAAAGCCCACCCGGCTGTGATGACAATCCACCCCCCTTTCTCCCCCTTTGACTGATGGAGAAGAACATTCGCAACAACCCCATTTCCAAGAAGGATCATGAGAAATGTGCCGATTAGCTCGCCAATAAATATGCTCATATTTTTATTGACTATCAGAAGAAATCATTTTACAAAAGGAATTATGCGATTTATTTTATCTCTAGATCAAGGGACCACTTCCTCGCGCGCGCTCATTATCAATGAATTGGGAGATATTTGCGCCACTGCCCAAAAAGAATTCAAACAGTATTTTCCAGAATCAGGGCATGTGGAACACGATGCCGAGGAGATCTGGACTTCGCAGTATGCCGTTGCAAATGAAGCCATTGCCAAGGCAAAAATCACAGCAAGCGAGATTGCCACGATCGGAATTACGAACCAAAGGGAAACAACCATCCTCTGGGATCGAAAAACAGGCCACCCTATTTTTCACGCCATTGTCTGGCAAGATAGGAGAACCTCCCCTCTTTGCGAAGAGCTGAAAAAACAAAATCGGGAAGATCTATTTAGACGCAAAACAGGGCTCTTATTAGACCCTTATTTTTCGGGAACAAAAATCCGATACATTCTAGACCA
>CAYOMT010000048.1:2507-9189 GCA_964405125.1 uncultured bacterium | reverse complement strand
ACCTCTTCCCATGTGTTTACAGCTCCGATTCCCATTGCAGGGATTGCCGGAGATCAACAAGCCGCTTTATTCGGCCAAGCCTGTTTTGAAAAAGGGACTGCCAAAGCAACCTACGGGACAGGATGTTTTATTTTAATGAATACAGGAAAAACTCCGGTCCTCTCCAAAAACCATCTTTTGACGACCATTGCCATCCAAATTGGCTCTGAAACACAGTATGCGCTGGAAGGAAGCGTATTCATTTCCGGCGCAGCGATCCAGTGGCTTAGAGATGGACTCAAAATCATCCAAAAAAGCTCTGATATCGAAGCTCTGGCCTCTTCCGTTTCCGATACAGGCGGAGTATATTTTGTACCCGCTTTCACAGGACTTGGGGCTCCTTATTGGGATCCTCATGCGCGGGGAACTATTTTGGGGATCTCAAGAGGGACGACAAGGGCTCATTTAGCCAGAGCCACTTTAGAAAGCATTGCCTATCAAGCAAGCGATGTATTTCATGCGATGGAGGCGGATGCTGAGTACCGCATTAAAGAAATTCGAGTCGACGGAGGATCTGTCGTGAGCAATTTTCTCATGCAATTTCAAGCCGATTTAATGGGGACAACCGTCTTGCGTCCGAAAATCAAAGAATCCACAGCGCTCGGCGCTGCCTTTTTAGCAGGTCTTGCCGTCGGAATTTGGAAGAAAAAAAGCGATCTTGTAGATCTTTGGAAACTCGATCACTCCTTTTCCTCGCAAATCGAGGATGCGGCGCGCAAGAAAAAAGTAAAGAATTGGGCCCAAGCGATAGAACGGGCAAAACATTGGGAGACAGACATTGAATCGCGATGAAATGGGAAAAGCCTGCAAAGACCCCAAGATCTCATGGGATATTTTGATCATTGGCGGCGGATCCTCCGGCCTTGGAGCTGCTGTCGATGCAGCTTCTCGGGGATTTAAAACACTCCTCTTAGAACAAAGCGATTTTGCCAAAGGGACATCGAGCCGAAGCACAAAACTCATCCATGGAGGTCTTCGCTATTTGAAGCAAGGCAATCTCTCTCTTGTGCGAGAAGCGCTCAAAGAACGGGGGCTTCTTTGCCAAAACGGGCCTCATCTCGTCAGCCATCTTCCCTTTTTAATCCCTCACTACCATCTTTGGGAAATCCCTTTCTATCGCTTAGGAACAAAAATTTACGATCTCATGGCAGGAAAGCTCGGCATCGAAAAATCCAGAAGAGTGAGCGCAAAAGAAGCGATCCAAAAAATTCCGACATTGGAGCCAACCCATCTTTGCGGAGGAACAATTTACTACGATGGGCAATTCGACGATGCCCGACTCAGTATCTCCCTTGCGAAAACAGCCGCAGATCATGGAGCCACCCTTCTCAATTATATGACTGTTCTTTCTCTTCTCAAAAAAGGGGCAAAAACAATCGGGGTTATCGCGCGCGATGAAGAGACCAAAGAAGAAATCGAGATCAAAGCAAAATGCGTCATCAATGCAACCGGCGTATTTTGCGATGCCATCCGGCAAATGGATGAACCGTATGCCAAACCGATCATGGCTCCAAGCCAAGGGGTCCATCTCGTTTTGCCGCGCTCATTTATGCCATCAGATACAGCGATTTTGATTCCAAAAACAAAAGACGGCAGGTTGATTTTCTGCATTCCCTGGCACAATGAACTTTTAGTGGGAACAACAGACACGCCCGTCAATGAAATTGAACTGGAACCCACTCCCTTAGAAACGGAAATCGATTTTCTCTTAGAACATACATCCCGCTATCTCACCAAAAAACCGGGAAGAAAAGATATTCTTTCTATTTTTACAGGGCTCCGTCCCCTTGTCCGCAGAGGTGGAAAATCGGGAGCGAAACTTTCCCGCAATCACGAAATCCTCATTTCTTCATCCGGACTCATTACAATTGCCGGAGGCAAGTGGACGACCTATCGAAAAATGGCAGAAGATAGCATCGATGCGGCAATCAAAACCCACAAACTAAAAAATGCGCCCTGTGCGACAGAACATTTACAACTCCATGGATACACAGCAAAAAAACAACTCCCCGACACATGGGGAATGTATGGAAGCGATACCAAAAAACTTGAAAAGCTCATCGAAAACAACCCCGCTCTCAATCATCTAATTCACCCCGATCTTCCCTATAAACAAGTCGAAGTTGTCTGGGCGGTTCGAGAAGAAATGGCGCGCACCCTCGAAGATGTTTTGGCAAGACGCACTCGATCGTTATTCCTCAATGCAACCGCGAGCTTAGAATCTGCGCCTATCGTAGCCCATCTCATGGCGCAAGAATTAAAAAAAGACAAAAAATGGGAAGAAGAGCAAACTATTGTCTATCAGAAAATCGCAAACAACTATCTTTGTAAAGTAGGTTAATTATGATTAAATTCCCCATGAAATTTGAAGTACAGGCAAATGCTTCCAGTGGGATTAACACGCAGTGGACATCGCAAACAGACCTTCTTCCGCCCATTCCCTCTGCAATCCCTCCTGAATTCATGGGTCCCGGCGGAGGATACTCTCCCGAAGATCTTTTTGCCCTCGCCGTTCTCAACTGCGTGATTGCCACCTTCAAAGTATACTGCGAAAAAGGGAAAATCACCTTTCAAACAATCCAAGGAAAAGCGCATCTTACAGTAGATAAACTGCCTTCGGAAGCCGGGTTTGGGATGACGCAGATCGATATGACTTTAGATGTTCGAGGAGCCAACGATCCCGACAAAGCAAAAAAAACGCTAGAGCTTGCCATCAAAGACTGCGCGGTGAGTAACTCGATTAAATCGGGAAAAACGTTCCACTTAAATGTGACGTGACACGCGATCCATCAAAACAGCATCTGCGAGAACTAAGGCTGTCATCGCTTCTACAACAGGCACAGCCCGGATTGCAACACAGGGATCATGGCGCCCGGAAAGGGGGATTTGAAATTTCGCCTCTTCTCCTGTTAAACTGACTGTTTTTTGTTCTTTTTGAATGCTCGAAGTGGGTTTAAAAGCAACGCGGAAAAAGAGCAAAGATCCCGTTGAAATACCGCCTAAAATACCTCCTGAATGGTTCGTCTTGGTTTGGACCTTTCCTTCAATGGCTTCAAAAGAGTCGTTGTGCTCTGATCCTTTCATTCGAGAAGAAGCAAAACCCATTCCAATTTCAAAGCCTTTGCTCGCGGGGATTGAAAGCATGGCAAAGGCAAGAACCGCCTCCAGTTTTTGGTAAATTGGACTGCCGAGACTTTTTGGAATCTCTGCAATGCATTTAACCACTCCTCCAACCGAATCTCCTTCGAGCCTTGCTTCTTCAATCTTCTGCATCATCGCCAAGCCCCCTTTCTCACAAGGGCAAAATATGGGACTAAGTAGAGTTTTTTGACGCAAATGCAAGAAATCGCACTCCTCTCCTCGAATCCCCCCAATTTCATCGATGTAGGCGAGGCATTCGATCTGATTTTGGGCTAAAAATTTTTTAGCTACAACGCCCGCAGCCACCCTCGCGGCAGTTTCCCGCGCAGAAGCTCTTCCGCCTCCTCGGTAGTCAAAAACTCCATACTTTTCCAAATAGGTAAAATTTGCATGGCCGGGACGATACAAATTTTTGAGTCCCTCATACTGGCTGCTATCTGCATCTTGGTTGCGAATCAAAATAGCAATCGGAGCCCCTGTTGTTTTCCCTTCAAAAACGCCGGATAAAATCTCCCCTCGATCCGGCTCTTTCCTTTGAGATGTATAGATTGTTTTGCCTGGAGATCTGTAACTTAGGCCCAAGTCGATATCTTGCTCTGAGAGCAAAATGCCGGACGGACATCCATCGATCACAACGCCGATGGCGCTTCCGTGGGATTCTCCAAATGTGGTGATTTTAAAAATTTCTCCAAAAGAATTTGAGGCCATGAGAAGGAGGATATATCATCCAAAGAATCGACATCCACACAAATCGCCGGAATCGACTCATAAAGAGGAATCCTTTCTAGATACACATTCCAAAGCATCTCTTTTGTCTCTGCAAAGGGAGGATTTCCAACTCTAAGAATTCTCTTTTCTAAAGTGAAAAAAGAGGCTTTTAAATACAAAAGATGCCCCATCTTCTCTATGATTTTTCTGTTTTCTAAACGAAGAAGAGTTCCCCCTCCAAGAGCGATCACATGATTTTGCAAAGAAGCAATTTCTAAAATTACCTTCGATTCAATATCTCGGAATGCATCTTCGCCAACGGATCGGTATAACTCCCTTATGGGCAGACGATACTTTTGCAAAATCAGATCGTCTGTATCGAGAAAAGGCCTTTCCAGCTGCCGGCTCAGTATTTTCCCAAGATCCGTTTTCCCGCATCCCTTAAATCCGAATAAAATAATGTTCATTTTATTTTTGCGCCTAAGCCAATAAAATCAGAGTAAAAACTGGGATAGGTCTTGTCCACACATTCGACATTGGCAATGACGCTTTCGCCAAAAGCCCCGAAAGCCGCAACGGAAAGACTCAAAGCCAAACGATGGTCGTTGTGAGTTTCTAAATAAGCGCCCTGTAACGGGCAAGACTCTATCACAAGACCATCTTCTCTCTCTTCGATTTTCCCTCCCATCTTTTTAAGCTCGCTTGCCATCAAAGCAATCCGATCCGACTCTTTTTTCCTCGCAATCGACCCATTGAAAATTTCCGTTTTCCCTTCGGCAAAACAACCCACTACCGCCAAAATAGGGAGTGCGTCAATACAGTCGTTGATATCAATCCGCATTCCCTTTAGCAAAGATCCCCTTCTCACAATCAAAGTCTTTTCCTCCAAAATCAGATCGATCTTCGCCCCCATCTGCCTTAAATGGGAAATCACGATTTTATCTCCTTGAATATCAGACATATCGACATTTCTTATCACAAGTTCCGAATCGGTGATTAAAGCGGCCGCAATCGGAAAGGCTAAAGAACTAAAATCGCCCGGAACTATGTAATGGAAAGCGTCGATCTTGGCAGATCCTTGCATTCGGTAATGGGTAAAATCGGAGGCGGTAAAGGGAATGCCGAGGCGGGAGAACCAATCTAAAGTGAGAGAAACCCATGGTTTTTCTCCGGGATTGACGACATGAAGATCGATCGGATGCGGCGCGAATGCCGCGGCCATTAAAAGGCCGGAAACGGGCTGAGAATCTTGTCCCTCGATGGTTGCCATATTCCGAGTCAAAGGGCCTTTGATCAAGATGGGGGCGTAGCCATCTCCTCTACTTGATAAAGCAATCGCCCCAAGCTCCGATAACCCGGTTAAAAGAGGCGCTACCTGCCTACTGTGGCGAATGGACGCATCGCCTGTCAAAATGGTATAGGCCGGGTTCAAGGCTGAAATGGCGCCAATAAATCGCAAAACCTGCCCCGAATTCCCGCACTGAATGACATCGTCAGCGACTTTAGGCTGACCTGCAACCCCTTTGACTTTGAGCGTTTGCCCGTCTCTTGTTACTTCGGCTCCCAAAAGAGTGACTGCGCGAATCATCGCCTCCGTATCGGGAGAAGGGAGGATCTTTTCTATGACGGAAACGCCTTTTGCAAGAAAAGCAAAAACAATCGCGCGCAACGTATGGGATTTTGAAGAAGGGATGACGATTTCCCCTTTTAAACGAGAAGGATGAATCCGTAAATCAGCCATAGTTTTTTTCTAACCAAAAAAATGTTTCTTCGAGATTATCTAAAGCTACATGCCGACAATAAGCGCCATCAAAAGGGATCGCATGGCCAATTCGGTCAATTAAAACAAATCGAATTTTCCCCGCCTCTTTTTTCTTATCGCGCTGCATCATCTGGAGTAATTTTTCACGCGTATATTCTTTGGGAAGCTTTAACGCGAAATTGCGATAGGGAATTTGAATTTTTTCAAAATCCGATCTCGATAGATACCCAAGATGCATGCTCAAGTGGGATTCGGCAAGAGATCCAAGAGCGACAGCCTTCCCATGCGGCATATTCCCAATTTTTTCCAGTCCATGGCCAATTGTATGGCCAAAATTCAAAATGCGGCGCAAACCTTGTTCTGTCGGATCCTTTGAAACAACAGCAATTTTCCCTTGAACGCCCAAACGAATCAATTCTTCGCTTTGTAGATCTTTTTGAGAGAGATCCCAAATCTTCGCATCGAAGACAAGGCCTATCTTCAAGATTTCAGAAAAACCGTGAATCCACTCTTCCTTAGGCAATGTGTTCAATACATCTAAATCGGAAAAGATCGCTTTTGGAGAATAGAAACTCCCAATTAAGTTTTTCCCAAAAGGGGTGTCAATGGCCGTTTTGCCTCCGATGGATGCATCGACAATGGCAAGGAGCGTCGTTGGAATGAGAATCAAAGGAATCCCGCGCATAAAAGTGGCAGCCGCAAAACCCACTAAATCGCAAAGAGTCCCTCCACCTATTGCAATGAGAAGCGTATCTCTTCCGCATCCTTGCTGAAAAAGAAAGTTATGAATCTTTTCCCACATTTCTTTTGATTTTACGGGGGGAACTTCCAAAAAAAGCCCATTGAATTGACTGGCAACCATCCTTCCGAGGTCTTTGACAATAGAGTCTGCAACAACAACGATTTGACCGGAAAACGCGAAAGGGATTTTCGAGAGAAACCCTCTTCCTAAATAGATCTTTGTACCCAAAAATTCGTTTGCATACATGCTTGATTCAAAAACATTTCCTCTCCGTAAATCATCTCACAGCC
>CAYOMT010000048.1:0-2407 GCA_964405125.1 uncultured bacterium | reverse complement strand
CTTTTGGCTTCAAAAGCAATCGATCGGGCAGCGCCCCCGGCGCCGAGCAGAACCATCGTTTTTCCTTGAACTAAGATCTTTTTTTCTATTGCGTCCAAAGCGCCCCGGCCATCTGTATTTGTTCCTCTAATTTTTAAAAAATCTAAGGCAAGCGTGTTGGAAGAAAGACACCCTTTGGCATAACAATCCATTTCGTGAATGTATGGCAATACAGCCTCTTTCAAAGGCATTGTGACGCTCAGTCCCCGAAAGCCCACGGCCTTTGCAAGAGAGAAAAAAAGAGGGAGATCTTCGGCATCCACAATCATTTTTACATAGACCGCATTTAAGCCCCTCTCGATAAACGCATGATTGTGATAAATGTGCCCCACGCTTTGTTTTACAGGATTTCCAATCAGTCCATATATCTTCGTTGCAGAATTCAATGATTTATATCGATAAATATCGATAAGATCGGATACCGAAATCTGCCCCGGCGCTGTTTTTTCTCCCCCTCGGCAAGTATAATCGATCAAATTGCCTACAACCTTTCCTAAAACTCGGGCAAATTCCCCTTTTTCTCCCATAGAAATCGCACTTAGATTTTTATGTTTTTTTGAAAAAAGGAGCATCCGCAATGCATCGTTCACAGAAAGAGCTGTAGCTGCTATTTTGTAGCCAAACACAGGAAATCGAGTCATAGATTGCAAAATCGAATCTAAATCTTCGGGCGTCTTCTCAAAATTGTGGTAGGAAAGGATAAACTTTGTTGCAGGATGCGAGAGGATCGTTTCTCTTAAAAACGACTCTCTCATATCGCATTCGAGATCAAAAAAAGAGGGCTTTAATTTGAGAAAATCGAGGATCGCATTTTCTCTTTCCTCTTCGCTTCCGGAAAATTTTCCTCCATGCGAGGCTTTGCGAAGCGTGAACATGACGGGAAAACCTTCCCTTTTCCGAAGATGTGCCAAATCCTCTTCGGAAAATAGGTCCAAGCGCAATTCGATCCCCTCGACATTTTCGAAATCATCGTCTGAAAAAGGGCGTGCTAAAGAGAGAAATAACACTGGATTATCTTATGCTTGCATGCAACTTCTCTACAGCCAAAGGAATGGAAAACCCCAAAATACCAGAAACAACAAAAACCGCAAGCAATTGAGGTCCCGAAAGAGGCTGCAGAGCAGGCTCTACCTCAATAGGTAAATCAGGTTTTAAAATCTGTCGACTTCCCTCAACATCAGAAGAAGATTTTTCAGGCAAACATACGGGAAGGCTCTTTGGACTTTGCGCACTTTTCTGAACAAAATGATGCCACACCCAAGAAATGGCGCATAGGGCACCGACCCCTCCCGGTATAGCTTTATTCATTGGTCTTTGATTCTCAGATGAATGTGCAGCATGCGCAGTATACGCAGAAGGAGATCCAAAAATTCTTGAAACATTGAACATCTTACTTACCTCATATTTGGAGAAAATATTTTACAGAAGTTGAACAATTCCTGCAACCTTCTGCTTAATATCCTGTATCTCCGATTTGAGCCGTATCGGGCACTTCCATCAATATGGTATCTTTAGGAGGGGTATAAGCAGCCGTCCCATTGTATACGATCAAATTCAGAATTGTTCCGGGAGGAACCATAACCGTTTCCCAAACATTATCTATCCACATATGGAGCTCTTGTTCGGTTGTTGAAACAAGCGCCCACGCTAACAATATCGGAATAAATTTTCGAAGCATAAATATTCTCTCTTTTTCAACTTATTTAACGTATTCAATGATAATCACAGTTCCGTCGCCCCCGGATCCTCCGCCGACAGCTGCAGAACTAGGCCCTAAAGAACCTCCGCCGCCGCCGCTTCCCGTGAAGTTTACAGATGCGCTTCCCCCGGCGCCGGCAACATTCAGCCCGGCTCCTGCAATCATTGAATTGCCTCCGCATCCGCCGATGAATCCGCCGGCAACTCCCAATGTGATCCCTGGACCGCCTTGAGTTCCTCGAACAAAATAGTCGCCTCCGGCGCTTGTTCCTCCAGCGCCCCCTACTTGAACATAACCAACAGATTGCGCAGAACCTCCTAATCCCCCGGATCCTCCATTGGCTGTCAATAAAGCGCCGAAAGAAGTGTTCCCTCCAGTGCCTCCGCTATTATTCCCAGCAGTCGCTCCCGTTCCCCCTGTTCCAATGGTGATGGTTTGAGAAGCCCCTATTGTTGCTGAGGTGAAAACTTTAATAGAATAGCCGCCTGAACCGCCGCCTGACGCAGCCGCGTACTGGCCTGCTGAAGTAGTCGCTACGCCGCCGCCGCCGCCCCCTGCTCCTATAGCCATGACCCATACGTTAAACATTCCACTTGTAGGGGTATATGTCTGAGAACTATTAAACACCCTTTGTACAACCGATGTAATCCCCGCAGCTCCGGTAGCTCC
>CAYOMT010000047.1:3402-10558 GCA_964405125.1 uncultured bacterium | reverse complement strand
CCTCATGCCGTCAGACAAAAGGACTTTTCTCAAGCACTTGCCCATATTTTAAAAAGGCCTCACTTCGGAAAAATTCCCGCAGCCATTCTCAGAATTTTTCTTGGGAAAGCAGCGAGCGCTCTTCTTCTTTCAAGCGCGCATGTCCTTCCTTCTAAACTACTTACATCCAAATTCCACTTTCAATATCCTATTTTGAAAGAAGCTTTAGCGGATTGTTTGTGTATAAAAGATGTTCCCGTGTACCATCCAAAAAAATGAGTCCTCTTGCCGAAGTGATCAAACACCCTGCCAAATTCGATTGCCTGAAGCATCCTTCTGTCTTAGAATTGGAGATGCTAAAAATCAGTCCATTCCACATTGTCGCGCTTGTGATTTTCATCTGCGCAATCATCCATACTTTATCTACTTACCGGATTCAAAGATGGGCTGAAAAGCTCGAAAAAAAAGCTCAAAAGCGAACAATTCCGATCCATGTACTTTTTTTCTTATCGCAAGTGGAAGTGATCTTTGCTTTTTGGGCGATTCCCCTTTTTCTTGCCATCGCCTTTTTCTATAATGCAGCCACCGCACTGGAATACATCAATACGAGAGATTACACCGAGCCTCTCTTCGTCGTCGTGATCTTGTCTTTAAGCGCCTCCCGTCCGATTGTTCATATTGCGGAAACGTCCATGAAATGGTGCGCAAAAGGGCTCGGAGGATCTTTATCTGCTTGGTGGTTTGTCGTCCTAACAATTGGACCTCTTTTAGGATCTTTTATTACAGAAGCGGGAGCGATGGCTTTATGCGCTCTTTTGCTCGCCCGTCAATTTTACATCTATCTTCCGAGTAAAAAACTTGCCTACGGAACACTTGCTCTTCTTTTTGTGAATGTCTCTGTCGGAGGGGTTTTGACGAATTTCGCATCTCCCGCCGTTCTTGTTCTTGCGCACTGCTGGAACTGGACGAATTTGGATATGTTTACAGCCTTTGGGTGGAAAGCGGCTTTGGGAATTATCCTCTCGAATTTTTTATATTGGGTCTATTTCAAAAAAGAAATCAAACGGATGCAAAAGCGCAGTATCGCCCCATCCCACACATCGCAAGGGAGCTTGGTTCCTTCGTGGATTACCTGCATTCATGTGCTATTTATTATCTGGACTGTCGCCGTTTCGCACTATCCGGCAGTATTCATAGCGAGCTTTCTTTTCTATTTAGGATTCCATCAGCTCACGCGGGACCATCAATACCCAATTCGAGTGCGCCACCCCATGCTCATCGGACTTTTTTTAGCAGGCCTCGTCATCCATGGCGGGTTGCAAGGGTGGTGGGTCGTCGATCTTTTGTATGGCAGATCCCCTTTATCTGTGATGGGGATTGCAATTGGACTCACCGCATTCAACGACAATACCGCAATCTCTTATCTCGCCTCGCTCATCCCGAATTGGGGAGAGATCTTTGAATACGCAATCTTCACCGGAGTCATTGCCGGAGGCGGCCTCACAGTCATTGCGAACGCCCCAAATCCTGCAGGCTACGCGATCCTCAAGCAACACTTCAAAGGGGGAATTAATCCCATCTACTTATTTCTTGCCGCAACGATCCCCACATTGATTCTCTATGCCGTCTTTTATTTCCTGGGACCTCTTTTCGCCATTTAAAAATGTTAGATTTGTCTTCTCCGGTACATATCATAAAAAGGATCTTGCATTTCAGAAGGAAGTTCTTCAATGCAATCACAAAATGATTGCGCAAGCGTTTGTTTGGGGGAGAGAGCTCTTTTGACAACCAATACCGAAGGATCGAATCGCCGAGAGACTTCTTCCTTGATCTCTTGTTGGATCTCAGGAGATAGAGTCTTAATGCGGCCGATTACAGATTCGATTGCGGAAGGAAAAAGATTTTGAATCGGCCGATCTTTTCTATCTGCAATTATTTTTAGAGATTGAATTATATTGATGAGGGTGGATCTGTCGATGTCTTTTGCTGATTTTGAGGAAGCAGCCATCACATCTTTTAATAAGGGATGGATTTTCCAGGTCGCTACCTCAGAGTATCTTCGCAGAATGAAAGTATCTCTATTTGGAAATGTTAGGATTTTTAGACGTTGTATCTCTTCGAGGTAGTCGTCATTTCTTTTACCGGATTGAATGTCATAGATCGTAAGCGCCTTTAAAAGAGACTCTTGGTCGATTATAATTAAAGATTTTCCGTCTGAACTGACCTTGAGAACACTATACTCGAAGTAAGGAGTGACTGAGACACTAAATGAAGTGGTTGTGCAGCGCTTTTCGATGTCATAGATTTTAACTGTCCTATCCTCGGATACAGCAATCACCTTTTTATTATCCGGGGTCAACGCAACGTCTACATTGTGGTCTCCGAATAGATGTTCGGTTCTATTGTTTTCAAGATCATACATCTGAATGAATACATCTGTCTTTCTGAACAGGTATTGCGCAATCAGCCATTTTCCATCCGAGGTGATCATGAATTTATTTACCAACCCTTGAACTGATGGAATCTGTTTTTCGTCACCGGTTTCGATGTTCAAGACGATAAAACTCTTCTTTAACGGAACGAATGTGACCAGATTTTTCCCATCCGAGGTTATGGCAATAGTTGGGTCATGAATCCATTCGCCGGGGAATGAAAAATTTTTGTCCACTTCGAAAGTTTTTTTACATTCGCCGCTTTCGGTATCCCAGATTTGAAAAATACCGTAGCGAGATCTTGAAAAAAAACTTTTTCCATCTAAAGCCACGGCCATTGAAATGGTTTGGTTAGGATTCCTCGTTTGGCCACAGTTATAGTCAATTTTACTTCCTTGCAGCGTTTTTTTGCATTTGCCGGTTTCGGCATCCCAGATTTTTATCTCGTTTCCATAAGATCCTGAAATCAGGGTTTTCCCATCTAAAGTTATGGCAAGAACCGAGATCTCTTCCCCTCCCCCAGATAGAACTTTTTTGCAAGCTCCGGTGATGATATCGCGGAGTTCAAGCGAGGTTGTTCCTTTTTTTACAACGAAGGTTTTTCCATCAGGGGACAAGACGCAAAGATCCGAGCTTATTTCGAACCCTGAATGTTTTGAAAAGCCTATTTTTGGCAATAGGGCGGCCGTTTTTATCGGCAATTGTATTAAACCAGTCGCAACAGAGAGCCTTCGGAAGCAATGTGTAAGATCGGAGATTGGGGAGATCTTATGGTCTATTGAGCCGATATTGGCCGAAAAATCTGCAGGAAAGATTGTATCAAAGAGATGAAGGCAGAAGGTTTGTCTGAATTTTTGATTCACCCTTGCGGAAATCTCTTGGTCTTCCGGTTCGAGATATTCCAGTACTAATTTTGCGCAGTCTTCGGGCAATTCGTCTATTTTAGGGATAGGGTTAGTTATTCTTGCAATTGTCA
Organism: uncultured bacterium; assembly: GCA_964405125.1. Taxonomy (GTDB): domain Bacteria; phylum Chlamydiota; class Chlamydiia; order Chlamydiales; family SM23-39; genus DAIDHZ01. The sequence goes on along the minus strand of CAYOMT010000047.1, from coordinate 7,171 downwards.
TAATTTATTCAGGTTATTAATAAACAAACGTCTTACTCTCTTTTCCCGCTTCTTCTCGCACAAGGCGAGGGATGGCAAAGCCGGAAAGATTGCGCTGCAAATGCTCTACCAAAGCAAGAGCTCTCTTTTCGGGAACCATGAAATGGGAAGCTCCTTGAACCAAATCCAATTGATGCAAGTAATATGGAATGATTCCATGGCAAATCAGCTTTCTAGACAACTCGAGGAGAACCGTTTCCTCATCATTCACCCCTTTCAAAAGAACCGACTGATTTAAAATAGGAATCCCGAGCTTCAAAATTTTTCGTAAGTGAAAAATCACATCCGGATCCAACTCTTTCGGATGATTGCAGTGGATGACAAAAAATATTTGGCGCGTCGATCTACTTAAAATCTGAAGAAAAGAATCATCGATTCTTTCCGGTATTCCCAAAGGAAATCGAGTATGGAATCGAATTCTTTGAATGTGGGGAATTTTTTCAAACGCATTCAATAAAGAAGATAAAGATGCATCGCTGAGCGATAAAGGATCGCCCCCGCTTAAAATGACCTCTTCAATCGAAGGGTCTTTTTCCAAATACTCTATCTCTTTTGCAAACCCTTTGTTTTCCACTTCATAGGGGAAATTTTGCCGGAAACAAAAACGGCAGTGCATTGCGCAAGCGCTCGTTGTAATAAAAAGAGCCCTGCCCTGATATTTCTGTAAAATCTTTCCCGTTTTACAAAAAGTTTGATCTTGTACCGGATCTAAAACAAAGCCTGGCGCAACCTTCTTTTCTTCATTCAAGGGAACAAATTGACGGAGAATCGGATCATCCAATGTATTTTTTTGAATTTTCTCCGCAAGCCTTCGAGGCAAATTCAAGATAAACTTAGGATCGCAAAATATTTGACTGCGCAGATCTTCGGAAAGCCCAAGAAAATCGAGAAGAGGTTCAATGCGAGTAAAATTTTCCCTTTGCACCTGTCGCCAAAGGGGGATTTTTTCCATAGACATGGGGAGACATTTTAAACGCTCACCTTTGGGATGTCAACCATTTGCAAAAGAGCCGATTTAATTTCAGTTCCTTTTTTCAAAGAAGACGGATGGCGAGAAATATCGGCCCCCAAGGAAACCAATTTTTCCACCAAATCCTCATACCCCCGATCCAAATAATCGACATTGGAAATCGAGCTTTCTTCAGAAGCCAGCAAGGCAGCCATCACATAGGCAAAGCCGGCCCGTAAATCGGGAATTGAAAATTCTCTCGCCTTCAAGCAAGTCGGCCCCTTCACAACAAGACTATGCGCATGGCCTCCGGAAGCAAATCGACAATCCCTCCCTCCAAGACATTGCGTAAATAGCTCAATATCAGCGCCCATTTCTTTCAGCATCTGCGTATAACCAAACCGATTTTCGTAGACTGTTTCGTGGAGTACGGAAAATCCTTTGGCTTGCGTTAAAAGAACAACAAAGGGCTGCTGCCAATCGGTCATGAATCCCGGATGCACATCTGTTTCGAGAAGAATTCCTCCGCGCAGCTCTTCTTGAAAGAAAAATTCAATCCCATTTTTCATGACGTGGAAGCCGCCTCCGATCTCTCGCAATTTATTTAAAAATCCGATCATGTGGACGTGTTCGGCTCCCTCAATAAAAACGCGCCCCTTGGTCGCAATGGCCGCCATCGCATAGGAAGCGACCTCATTGCGATCCGTCATCACCGTGTGCTCTACTTCGCGAAAGGAACTTGCTTGCTGGATGCAAATTGTCCGATCGGCATCGACAGAAATATTGGCTCCCAATTTCTGTAGAAAAAGGATCAAATCGATGATCTCGGGTTCAATCGCCGCATTTTGAATGAGCGTAGTTCCCTTGGCGCGCACTGCAGCAAGAATTGTATTTTCAGTGGCTCCTACGGAAGGATAGGGCAAGGAAATCACGCTTCCTTTGAGTCCGTGGTGCGCATGCGCTAAATAGGCGCCCTCTTTTTTCATCTCGCGGTATTCAATATTGGCTCCCAACCGTCTCAAGGACTGAAAGTGGAAATCGACAGGCCTTGAACCAATTAAGTCGCCTCCAATTGTAGGGACGATGATATCCTGATCGGTCCTTCCCAATAAAGCGCCAATCAATAAAATGGGAATCCGATTTGCTCCCGAATATCGCTGCGGAACATACGATGTTTTAAGCTCCCGAGTCACAATCTCAATTGTTTTATTTTCTTTGTCCCACTGAATTTCCGAACCGATTTCTCGACACAACTGCAGCGTAATTTCCACATCTCCAATGTTTGGGACATTGCGAAAAATACATTTTTTATCCGACAAAAGAGAGGCGACGAGCAGCTTTGTCATCGCATTTTTCGCTCCTGCCGCATGAATGTTTCCTTTTAAACTTTTCCCACCGCGTATTTTTAATATTTCCATGCAACACCTCTTCAGTGCAGTATATATAAAAGAAAGTTTTTGCCCAAATATAGAAAGACCCGCAACGCGCAGCTTGACACCAACTACATACCCATTGAAATTACAACAAAATCACTTATTGACATTTTATTTTTAATAATATATAATTTTATCTGTTAATTAAAATTAACAGTTTAATTTTTATGCCTAAAATTATTAATATAATGAGAGCTTGTTCGCTAGGAGCATTCATGGATGCGTCTTGGCAAGATCCAGCATACCTAAGTGGGTGTCAACCGAAAGACCTCCCGCTTCTTTTAGAAAGGAGAATGTCCTCCGCAATTGCATCCTGGCATGGATACATAAACGCTCTCTATAGAGGCCATGGCACTTACAAAATGTACGGAGGGAGCACATATTCCGGCGCAATAAGAATGGGCTTCCCTCATGGCCAAGGGATCAAAATTGGGACTAATGGAGATAGATACGAAGGACAGTGGGAAATAGGTAAACGGCACGGTCAAGGGACCCTACTTTGGGCTGATGGAGATAGATACGAAGGACAATGGGAATCCGGGAATCGTCAAGGTCAAGGGACCATACTTTGGGCTAGTGGGTCTAGATACGAAGGGGAATGGAAGACAGGACAGCCTCACGGGCAAGGGATCAAAATTTGGCCTTCCGGAAGTAGACACGAAGGACAGTGGGAAGGGGGCGAGGCTCACGGCCAAGGGATCAGAATTTGGGCTGACGGAGATAGATACGAAGGACAGTGGGCAAAGAACTGGCCCGGAGATTTTGCAAAAAATTCCAACCTATTTGTTTTTGAAGATTTCGAATCTCCTCCTATACACAAAGAGCTTGATTTACAGGCTATTATTCTTCAATCAACTTCTGATCATAACGGGGCTTTCGGCATCAAAAGAGACGACTGTAATCGCCTAGCTAACGCCCTTACTATAGGGGGATATAAGTCTCGAGTGATTTATTTCAGCTCCCCACAAGAACTCCAAACAGCGCTCGGAGTGCTTGGTGAAAAAATAGACCTAGCCTGGATCCGTGCGCATGGGTCTGGAAAGAAAATAGACTGTGGATCAAGCTTGGGGGATGAAAAGATTTTATCGCCTCTTACACCCCTGCTAAAAGAATCCTGTTCCGTTGTATTTGAATCTTGCCAAACAGGCAGGCCAAAGATGCTCGCAGAAAAATATTTTCAAATTTTATGCCAAGCCGGCAAAAGCCCAACCGTGATAGCTCCTAATGGGCTTCCGGCCTTCAGAGGAATCGACTTGGATGCATTAAAGAATGGGACTCTAAAAGTGCTTATGCTCTCTACGAGAGGAACGCTAAGAGATATTGCCACCACGTATTCTAAAAAATAATT
>CAYOMT010000047.1:1594-3302 GCA_964405125.1 uncultured bacterium | reverse complement strand
CCCCTATTTTTCGCACAGGAATCGGGCAAAATAGCCGCCGATTTCTTCCTGCCGATTCAACGAAGCCCTGCATCATCGGGGGCGTAATTTTCGATGGAGTTCCCGGGCTTGATGCCGAATCAGACGGAGACGTTATATACCATGCGATCTGCAATGCGATCACATCCCTTTCAGGAGTCCCTATTTTAGGGGGAATTGCGCGCGATCTTTGCCGAAAAGATGGAATCACCGACAGCCAGGTCTATGTAGAAAAAGCGCTTCGCACCCTCTTTCCGCAAAAAATTGTCCATGTAGCCATTTCGCTCGAAGGAAAACGCCCCGAATTTGAAGGGAAGATAGATTTGATGCGAAGAAAAATTGGGAAAACTCTTTCTATCCATACAGAACAGGTGGGGATCACGGCAACTTCCGGCGATGGACTCACCGATTTTGGCTGCGGAGATGGGTTGCAGTGCTTTGCCATCATCACAACGCTGGGTTAATACACGTCAACTAAATACCGTTTTTCCTGGCGCATTTTTTTTACGTAAAGCTGCGCATCCACCTTGCCTTCTTCTTCAATGATCTGATGGATCACAGCGTCGACTTCTTTGGCCATTTTTTCCGCATCGCCGCAAACATAGACAAATGCGCCCTCTTGAATCCACTGCCAGAGACTTTTTCTCCGCTCATACATTTTGTTCTGTACATAGACCTTGCTTTCTTGATCCCTCGAAAAAGCGAGATCTAAGCGGAGCCTGCCCTGTTTTTCCAAATCAGTCCAAAATGATTCGTAATAAAAGTCGGTTTCTCGATTCCTTTCTCCAAAAAACAGCCAATGGCGCCCTGTTGCATGGGACGCAAGCCTTTCTTGCATAAAAGCTCGATATGGAGCCACTCCCGTTCCGGGCCCCACCATAATCATCGATGAAGCGGGATCTGTTGGGGGAGAAAAATGTTGCGAGGGCTGAACATAGAGAGGAACGGGAGTAGAGCCAATCTCTGCTAAATCGCAGAGAAAATGGCTGCCCACGCCGCGACGCTCTTGTCCATCTACATGATACTGAACATAAGAGACAAGCAAATGCAATTCATCGGGAAATACAGACGCAGCATTTGCAATCGAATAGAACCGGGGCAAAAGGGGCATCGCCGTTTTCACAAGATCAGGCAAAGTTAAAGAGCCGAAAGACAAAAGCTCTCTCATCGTATGCGTTTGAAGAAATGCCGGATCTATCTCTCCGAGAAGAGAGAAAAAAGAGCGATTGACCCTGGCTAAATTGGCTCGATAGGTCAAAAAATCGCGAATCGAAAGAGAGAGATTGGACCGAGGATCGAAAACGATTTCGTCTCCTCGAGAGCCTATTTTCTGTAAAATCAGATCGACTTCTTTTGGATCATTCGAAGGCAAAATCGCAATGCTATCTCCCACCCGATAGCTCTCGTCCCACCCGGAGGTATCCAAAACAATATGATAGGTCTTTTTTGTCGAAGAAGCGCCCGTGAGAAGCTTTCTTTCTTTGACCCGAGAATGATATGGGGAAGCTCTAGAATATTTTTTCATAGACAACTCATACACCAACCGTTAGATTGAGAAGAAAAAAGGATACTCTTCCCCATGCTTAAATATTTCGCTCTCATTTTGATTCTCTCTGGATGCGCACAAAACCAAACCTATAACCGAGGCTACGTCATTTCACAAACACAAATGGAAAACGACGAAGAACCT
>CAYOMT010000047.1:0-1494 GCA_964405125.1 uncultured bacterium | reverse complement strand
CCGCCAAGAGCGTCGATGGCTTGCATCAGTCGAACGCGAGTGCGGTCTTTGCCCAAAAGGGTGACCGAATCATAAAGAGGAGGCCCCTGATTCTTTCCCATGATCGCTGGGAAAAGAGCCTGCATCACCACTTTGTGAGCGATTCCAAAAACTTCAGCAACCAAATGGGAACTTTTTTCTAAACCCACACCCGTCCAATCCTCGCATTCATCCATTCCCCAAATGATCGCCTGGTATATGGAGCTGACAAACTCCGGCAAACAATTTTTGGGACATAAAATTTCCGGCTTAAGGCGGAGATCGTTGATAAAGAAAAAATCGCAAAGCTGAATAAAATCGCCAAAGGTCTTAATTCTCGTATGGACAAGCGGCATCAATTTTTTCATAAAATCGTCATTGAAACTCCACTCCATGATCTTTGGCCAAAGCTGGTTTTCCGGAATGGTCTCGATGATTTTCTTTTGGTTGACCCAATTGAGTTTTTGGATATCGAAAAAGGCGCCGGAAATCCCAATTCTCTTCGGATCGAACGCGCGAATTAACTCGTCTAAAGTATAAAGCTCTTGATCCCCCGGCATGCTATAGCCCATGAGCGTCAAGAAATTGACGAGCGCTTCGGAAAGATACCCGCTGTCGCGGAAATAAAAAATGGAAGTAGGGTTTTTTCGTTTAGACAATTTTTTTCCATCTTTCCCGAGAAGCAAAGGCATATGCATAAAAGTCGGAGGAGTCCAGCCAAAAGACTCATAAAGGCGGATGTGTTTCGGCGTAGAGCTCATCCACTCATCTCCGCGAATCACATGGGTGATTTTCATTAAACGGTCATCCACGACATTCGCAAGGTGGTACGTGGGAAACCCATCTGATTTTAAAAGGACCTGGTCGTCGATATCGGCCCAAGGAGTCGAAACTCTTCCCTTGATCGCATCTTCAAAAACACAATCTCCGCTCAATGGAACTTTGAGACGGATCACATAAGACTGCCCTGCAGCCTCTCTTTCCGAAACTTCCTTTTCGCTCAAATTGCGATAGCGCCGATCATACCCGACCCGACTTCCCTGAGAAGCTGCAACCTCTCTCATTTCCGCCAACTCTTCCGGAGTCGCAAAGCATTTATACGCATGGCCGGTCTTCACAAGCTCATATGCGTATTTTTGGTAAATTTCGGTTCTCTCCGATTGGCGATAAGGACCATAAGGGCCTCCGACATCCGGACCCTCGTCCCATGAAATCTTACACCAATGGAGGGCATCCATAATGTTTTTTTCATACTCAGGGCGACTTCTCGACTGATCGGTATCCTCAATGCGCAAAATGAAAGTGCCCTTAAAATGGCGTGCAAAAATCAAATTGAATAAAGCAATATAAGCCGTCCCCACATGTGGGTCTCCTGTTGGAGAGGGGGCGATTCGAACGCGGACAGTCATGAGCAAAACTCCCTAAATTGAGAAGCTATTGTCTCAAGAGGAGCTGTTTATACGCAAGGATTTCACA
>CAYOMT010000046.1:0-11106 GCA_964405125.1 uncultured bacterium | reverse complement strand
TAAAGGCATATTCAAGGAAAATTATGGAACGCAATCCGCAAGAAGCAGAAATCGCACGCCAAACGCTGGAGCGTTATTCCGGATGTTCGGTGGGTGATTTTCATGAAAATCTTATTTTGACGAATTTCCCTCGCTACGTCGAGTATTTTGCTAAATCCAGAGGGGTGCCGATTCAAGAAGGGTCGATGTTTAAGGTAGCGCACTCTCCAAAAGACGACGTGAGCATCCTCGATTTTAAGATTGGATCTCCGGCGGCAGCTCTCGTCGTCGATATTTGCTCTTTTTTGCCCATTCGGGCCAGCATTCTCCTCGGCATGTGCGGAGGATTGCGCCGTAGATATCAGGTAGGAGAGTATTTAGTCCCCGTGGCATCTATCCGAGGGGAGGGGACTTCCGATTCGTATTTTCCTTTAGAAGTACCCGCTCTTGCGAATTTCTTAATGCAGCGCGCTGTGACGGAAGTGCTGGATCGAGAAAAGTCTGCGTATCATATTGGCATTACGTTCACAACGAATACTCGATTTTGGGAATTCAACGAGGATTTTAAAACTCGCTTGAAGATGTCTAGAGCGCAAGGGATTGAAATGGAATGCGCTACGCTTTTTACAGCCAGTTACAAACGGAAATTTACTTTAGGGGCTTTGCTTTTGATTTCGGATCTTCCTTTAAACCAGGATGGGGTGAAAACGAAGGAAGGGGCCCGTCTTGTTTTCGACAAATTCACAGAAGATCATGTTGAAAAGGGGATTAAGATCTTGAAGTTGGCGCGGGAAATGCAGTCAAAATTGATTAAGGGATCGTATCACCGCAACCTACGCGATATGCAGCCAGGAGCAGAGCCTGTCGTATAACTCTCCTTTTTCTTGAATAGAAAAAGGAGAATATCTACTTCTTATGCTTTGATTTTGATATCCACGCCTGCCGCGACAGGGAGAACTTTTAGTTTGTCGATCGTATCCAATGTAGGATCGAGAAGATCGAGTACGCGGATGTGTGTTCTCATTTCAAACTGCTCTCGTGATTTTTTGTCCACGTTGGGAGAGCGGAGAACGGTATAAATTTCCCGTCGTGTAGGAAGGGGGATAGGCCCAACGACACGGGCGCCTGTGCGCTTTGCGGTCTCGACGATGTCGAGAACTGAACGGTCGAGCATCCGTTGATCAAAAGCCTTAAGGCGGATGCGGATTCTTTTTCGTGAAGAGGATTGTTTTTGTGTTGCCATATTGTGGGTCTACTTTTTAATGATTTCTTCTTGGATTTTTGTGGGTACGCGTTCAAAGTGGCTCGGCTCCATTGTATAGGTAGCTCGGCCCGATGTCATCGAACGGAGTGTTGTCGAATATCCGAACATTTCGCTTAAAGGAACTTCCGCAGTAATGTCAATGGTTCCTTTGAGAGATTCTTGTCCGAGGATTTTTCCGCGGCGGCGGTTGAGATCGCCGATCACGTCTCCAACGCTTGTTTCCGGCGTTGTTGCGACAACTTTCATAATTGGCTCGAGAATGACGGCCTTCGCTTTACGCGCGGCATCTTTCAGCGCCATGGAAGCGCAGATTCTAAAGGCCATTTCATTCGAATCCACTTCGTGGTAAGAACCGTATGTGATTGCGACCTTAATATCGATGAGGGGATAGCCAGCAAGAACTCCTGTGGCAAGACCGTCTTCAATCCCTTTGATACAGGCTGGAATATATTCTTTGGGGATGACGCCGCCGACAATTTTGCTTTCGACGAGATTCCCTTTTCCAGCTTCATTGGGCTCGATTTCAAGGCATACGTGGGCGTATTGGCCGCGTCCGCCAGACTGCTTCACGTATTTTGTTTCCATCGCGCTGTTCATCGAAATAGTCTCTTTGTAAGAAACTTCCGGTTTACCGACGTTTGCATCCACAGCAAATTCCCGGAACATTCGATCCCGGATAATTTCTAGGTGCAGTTCTCCCATACCCATGATGATTGTTTGTCCTGTTTCCTCGTTTGTTTGAACGCGGAATGTAGGATCTTCTTCAGACATCGCAGAAAGGGCCATAGAAAGTTTTTCCCGATCCGCTTTTGATTTTGGCTCGATCGCCATCGAGATCACAGGATCTGGGAAGTTCATTTTTTCGAGGAGAAGCGGCGCGTCTTCCATGCAGAGGGTGTCCCCTGTGCTCGTGTATTTGAATCCGATGCAAGCCGCGATATCGCCGGTGAAGAATTGATCTCGGTCTTTTCTTTGGTTCGCATGCATTTCGAGAAGGCGGGAGACTCGCTCTCTTTTGTCTTTTGTCGAATTGAGAAGCGCTGTTCCTTTGGACAAAGTACCGCTATAAATACGGATAAACGTGAGTTTTCCGACATAAGGGTCTGTCATGATTTTGAACGCAAGCGCAGAAAATGAGCTCGTATCGGAGGGCTCGATTTCAATGTTCTCGTCAGAGTGGACGTTGTGTCCATGGATCATCCCTCGGTCCAGAGGAGAGGGCATCCAGCGGACGATCGCATCGAGGATTTGCTGCACCCCTTTGTTTTTGAAGGCCGTTCCGCAAAGAACCGGATTGATTTTCATCCCGACGACAGCTTTTCGAAGGACGGCATGAATCTCGTCTTCAGAGATGGCGTCTGGGTTTTCCAGCACCTTTGTCATGAACTCTTCGTTGTTCTCGTCGACTGTAGCGAGTTCTTCCAGAAGTTCCATGCGCATCTTTTTGCAAAGATCGAGGAGGTCTGCCGGGATCGGTTCGACGTCGTACTTTGCGCCCATGGTTTCGTCGTGGAAGAGGTAGGCTTTCATGGAAATGAGATCGACCATCCCTTTGAATGCCGATTCGGCTCCAATAGGGCAGTGAACCGGGATCGCATTGGCATGCAGTTTTTCTCTCATAGACTTCACTGCATTGAAGAAATCGGCCCCTGTTCGGTCCATTTTATTGACAAACGCGACTCTGGGTACTTTATATCGATCTGCTTGGCGCCAAACAGTTTCCGACTGCGGCTGCACGCCGGCTACGGCGCAAAATACAGCGACAGCGCCATCGAGTACGCGCAAGGAGCGCTCTACTTCGATTGTGAAATCCACGTGGCCGGGAGTGTCGATGATATTGATCTTGCAATCTTTCCAGTATACGGTCGTCGCCGCAGAGGTGATCGTGATCCCTCGCTCCCTTTCTTGCTCCATGAAGTCCATGGTCGCAGCGCCTTCGTGCACTTCTCCAATGCGGTGGAGACGTCCTGAATAATAGAGAATTCGCTCAGTTGTCGTCGTTTTCCCCGCATCGATATGCGCCATGATTCCAATGTTGCGGACATGGTCTAGTTGGTCTGTCTCTGGTCGTTTGTTCATTCTCTATCTAGCCTTCATTTACCATTTGTAGTGGGCAAAAGCCTTGTTCGCTTCGGCCATGCGGTGAGTATCGTCTTTTTTCTTGATTGTAGCCCCTTGGTGGTTGAAACAGTCGGCGAGTTCGCTCGCGAGGGCTTCTTCCATGGCTCGGCCCGGTTTGGAACGGGAGTTTGCGATGATCCACTGCATTGCCATCGCGGTTCTGCGATCGCTTGGGATTTCTACAGGCACTTGGTAGTTGGCTCCCCCGATACGGCGCGTTTTGACTTCAAGGGAGGGGCGGGAATTTTCGATCGCCTGTTCGAATGCGCTCAACGGATCATCAGATTTTACCCGTTCTGCAAATTTTTCGAGGGCTTTATAGACGATGCTTCGCGCGACAGACTTTTTCCCGTGCATCATCACTTTATTGATGAACTTCGATAGAGTCATGCTTCCGTAGATAGGATCTACATCTGTGCGTTTTTTAAAAACTCTTCTTCTTCTGGACATTGTTATGACCTAATAGTTAATTTTTCACCCGGCTTTGTTTTCAAAAACCTGTCCAAGGATTGAGTTGCCAACGCAATTGAATCCTTGAGCAAGGAACGTGATTTCCAAGTTCCTGGTATTACTTCGGTTTTTTCGCTCCATACTTTGAGCGTGATTTTTTTCTGTCTTTGACAGCTGCGCAGTCAAGAGCTCCACGGACGATGTGATATCGAACCCCTGGAAGGTCTTTAACTCTGCCGCCGCGGACGAGTACGATGCTGTGTTCCTGGAGGTTATGACCTTCTCCGGGAATGTAGGCAATGATTTCCTGGCCATTAGAAAGGCGCACCCAAGCGACTTTACGCAAAGCGGAATTCGGCTTTTTGGGCGTCTTTGTCTTAACTTGAAGGCATACACCACGGCGCTGCGGACACTGCTGCAGGGCAGGGGACTTGCGTCTTTTTACCTTGTCTGTTCGGCCTGTTTTAACGAGCTGATTATATGTGGGCATGAATGCCGTCTCCTTCAAAATACAGTAGTAAGATAGTGAACGAATATACAGGGCTTGAGAAATTAAAGCAAGAAAAGCGGGATGAATTTGTGTTTCTCCCTGTAAATTTCTTTTTTCCAGGAGTGTTTGGATGTTAAAACGATAATATGAATTACTTTATTGTCGTATTTTACTGTTTTTTATCGGTTTATAATTAAATTAGAATTAATTAATTGAATTAATTAATTTTTTAGTTATACAATCAGGACGGGAGGATAGAGAAAGGGCGAAGCTTACGACGCTAAGTTTGCAAAGTTTTTTGGTCCCTATCATTCTCTACCTCCCCATTTTTCTCCCCAAAGAGTCCCAGAACAAGAGGGTTTGCATGCGGTATAAAAAATTGGTTTGTTGTCTTCTTTTTTTTGTTCTTTGGATCGATCCCTTAGCGGGGGTTCAAAATTCTTTGCAAATGCAAGATATCCATCGGGTTATGGATCGTTTTTTCTCCTTGCATATTGCCAATAAAGAGCTATCTCCTCTCCTCATTCGCAGATCGATGAAGATCTATATAGAAAATTTTGATCCGGACAGATCTTATCTTTTGGAATCTGAGGCCGAGCCTTATCTCCATTTAAGCGATCAGAGGGCGGGGGAAATTTTAGCGCGGCTGAACCGGCGCGATTATTCCGATTTTATTGCATTGAACCAGTTGATTCAAAAATCGATTGTCCGCGCAGAGACGATGCGGAAGAATTTGATTCAAAAGATGGTTCAGGGGGACGGGGCTTATATAGAGGTGGCAAGCGGGGGGATTTCTTCCCATTTTGCTCGGAGCGAATCGGAAATCTTTGAGCGGCAAAGAAATAAGATGGCTCGATTTTTCTCTTTCCACAAAGCCAGATCCCGTTTAGATACAGCGGAGAGAAAGGAAAAGGTATTTTTGCTTTTTGAGAAAAAAGTGAGAAGATCTGAATATTCCTACCTTTTTCTTCATGCAGATGGCCGTCCCTTGCCCCAAGAGAAAGTGGAGCATTTCATGTCTCTTAGGATTTTGAAGTCTTTTGCGAAGAGTTTGGATACCCATACCTCATTTTTTAGCCCTGAAGAGGCGTATGAAATGCGGCTTGGCCTCGAAAAGCAGTTTGACGGCGTGGGCGTGATCCTTTCAGAGGGGATCGATGGGATCATGATTGCAGATTTGATCCAGGGAAGTCCTGCGGAGCGCTCCGGGAAGATTCAGGTGAATGATTATTTAATTGAGATTGATCGGACTCCTCTGCAAGCCCTTGCGTTCGAAGAAGTGATGGAACTTTTGAAAAAGAAGGGGAGAGAGGAGATTGTCCTCGGGTTTAAAAGGTTAGGGCCTTCTTCGGAAAAAGATCTCGTGTACCGCGTTCCTTTGAAGAAACAGCCGATTTCGATGAGCGATGAAAGAATTCAGACAAGCGTAGAGCAAAGCGGCAATGGAATTATCGGGAAAATCGCTCTCCATTCCTTTTACGAAAATGGCGATGGAGCCAGCAGCGAAAAAGATCTCAAAGAGGCGATCCGTTCTTTTAGACAGCAAGGAGATTTAGTGGGGCTTGTCTTAGATCTTCGGGAAAATGCCGGAGGTTTTTTAAATCAAGCCGTGCGGGTGGCCGGCCTTTTCGTATCGAATGGAGTGATTGTTATTTCAAAGTATGGAAGGGGAGAGATCCACTATTTAAGAAATGTAGCGGGGCGTAGTTTTTATAGCGGGCCCCTTGTGATTTTAACTTCAAAAATGTCGGCTTCTGCAGCGGAGATTGTGGCGCAAGCGCTTCAGGATTATGGAGTGGCTCTTGTTGTGGGCGATGAAACGACATTTGGAAAAGGGTCCATTCAGTATCAAACGGTGACAGATCCCGCGGCGGATATCTTTTTCAAGGTCACTGTCGGCAGGTATTACACCGTCTCGGGAAAAAGTACGCAAGTAGATGGCGTGATTGCAGATATCGTAGTCCCGACTCAGTACGCTCCATATAATATTGGGGAAAGGTTTTTAGAATATCCATTGTCTCCCGATCACGTAGAGTCGGCATATACCGATTCATTGTCCGATTTGGATGATAAAACACGCCGCATTTTTCAAGCGCGGTATCTTCCTTTCTTGCAAAGGGCTGTTTCTTTTTGGAAAAAACAGTTGCCTGCGCTCAAGCAAAAAAGTCGGGAAAGGCTTTCTTTAAGCCCTGATTTTCAATTGCTTATGAAACATCAGGATGCGGTCCGGGCTCGATTGAGCGGAATTCCTGTAAATACGATAGATGAGCCAATGCAAAGTGGAATGGAAGATCTGCAGATGCGGGAAGCTGTAAATATTGTGAACGATATGATTCTGATCGAATCTGAATCGGCAGCAAAGCCAAATCATTTGCCGGTGTCTTTTCAGCAGTTGCTTCCGACCGGTTCCTGAGAGAGTGTATTGCAATTTTTTTAGCGCGTGGGTATAAGTTATTCTCATGCGCTATATATATTTTTTTATTCTTGCAACGATGGCTCTCTATTCGAGAGAAAATGTATCCCCTCAGCAAATTCAAAAAGAATTGAATGAGGCGGAGTCCAAATATAGAAGAGCCAAAAAGATGTTCAACCCGTGGTATACGGGGCCTTTAATTACGCCGTCTGCAGCGATGATGCCTCCTGGGTTTGGGAATGTGCAGCCCTATTTTTTTCTCGGCGGCGCTTATGCGAGATTCAATCAAGACCGCGATTCGGTTTCTTTGCCGCACAATCTTTATTCCGCGCAAGTTTCTGTCGTGATTTTTACAGGGATCACGAAATCTGTCGATTTTTTGATCATGCCTTCGGGGACTTTGAATTGGGAAAAAGATCCTGAGAAAAGAAACGGCTTTGGCGGAGGTTTCAACGATTTTTCAGCGACCCTTGGATTTTGTATTACGCCGGAAACGCTTTACGTTCCTGCGATGAAGTTTACGATCGCGCAAACATTTCCCACTGGGAAATATCAGAAACTAACCCACAATGGCCTTGGATTGAATGCAACAGGAGGGGGGAGCTACCAGACTCAGTTTGGGTTTACGACCTCCAAAGTGATTTGGTGGCTTTACGAGCATCCTATGAATCTCCGAGCTTTTATCGGATATACGATAGAAACAACCGTCCATGTCGAAGATTTCAATAGTTACGGAGGCGCTTTGGGAACGCGCGGGACTGTGCATCCGGGAAATACGCTGAGTTCCGATTTAGGAATTGAATGGAGTTTTACAGAGCGCTGGGTCGCGGCTCTTGATATTGTCTATGTTGCGCAGAATCAAACGAAGTTCAATGGCAGGACGTTAGCGCCTGTTGGCGGTGGTTATAACGACAATTTAAGTCTTGCGCCGGCTCTCGAATATAATTGGAATGAAAATTTAGGGGTGATTGCGGGCGTTCAATTCTCTGTATATGGGCGCAATAGTTTGAATTTTGCAAAAGGACAGTTTAGTTTAACTTACTCTTTTTAAATAGGAGGATCCTTATGTCGATTCATGCGTCTTCGCTCTCTCCTCGGATTGGCGATTTAGTTCGGCTCCATCGGTTGCTCAGCGATATTTTGCGTAAAAGGACATTGAATACGAGCCGCTTGTGCGAGATCAGGTGGGCAGGGGGATGGGATGATTCTTCTTTAGAAAAGAGAAAATTGCTTTTAGAAGCAGAGGTTCTCAATGAAAATTTTTTCGTTTTGACCCGAGTTAAATTTTCTAAGCTCGTGGAATTTGTGACGGACTACGACGATCTTGCCGTCGAGCAATTGGCCAGCGCTCTATCTACCGATCCGCAGCAAAGGATTGCTTGTGTAGAAAGATTAGCTAAATTGCGCGTTGATATTTCTCGGCAAAATTTGACTTGAGTTTTTGAATCGCGAGAAATATACTTTCTTGCCTGATGAAGATTTTATTTCTTTTTCCAGCGCTTTTTCTTTTTTCTGCACCGGGTCTTGAATATACCCATCTAGAAGATTTGGATCATCAATCGATTCATATTGTAGAGATTGACCCGTTGCAATATGAAATTAAACCGATCAAAGCTTTAGATAATGGGATTGGACGGGAATCTGTTCTTTCAATCAGTACGCGGTATGGAGCTTTAGCGTCTATCAACGGCGGTTTTTTTTCTATCGGAGGAACCTTTGACGGAAAAGCTTGCGGCGCTTTGAAGATTTATGATTGGTACGCTTTTCCTTTAAAACCAAGGGCTTGTATTGGCTGGACTTCCAATCATCCACATCCTGTAATGGACCGGCTTTTGGTTTCAGCTACAGTGGAGTCCGATTTGGGTTCGATTGTTTTAGATGGGCTGAATCGAGCGCGCAAAGAAGGGGAAATCATTCTTTTCACTCCTTGTTTTCATAGAACGACATTGACGAATCCCGATGGCGAAGAGATCGTTGTTGTAGATGGTGTGATTCAAGCGATTGTGAAAGGGGGGAGCACGCCAATTCCCGGAAATGGGTTTGTTTTGTCGATTCAGGAAAAACATTCTTTGATGGATCGCTTTGCCGTGGGGATGCCTCTTGCGGCGATAACCCGCATTAGCCCTTTGATTGGCAGCGTATCTCCGGAAGACTGGAGCCGTCTTGATTATATTGTTGGAGGAGTGCCTCTTTTACTCTATGATGGATCGAAAATTGTCGATTTTGAATCGGAACAGACACTGTCCACTTTTTTGTCTCGTAGACATTCTAGGACGGCTATAGGGATATTGCCGAATGGAAATTGGATTTTTGTCGTTGTTGATAAAACCGATGTATTTGATGGCATGACGATGTACGAGCTTTCTGATTTAATGGTGCAATTGGGATGCGTCCATGCGTTGAATTTAGATGGAGGCGGGAGCTCTACGATGGTATATGAAGGAGCCATCAAGAACAGTCCTCATGGAGATGAAGACGAGGGGGCTGGAAAGAGTATGGTGCGCCGCGTATCGGACGCGATTGTTGTCGTGCCAAAAAAATAAACGTTCGTATATTTTTTAGGGGAGGCTTATGCATATCTATGGCGCTCTGAGAGGTTGGTTTTTCCTTGCTGTTTTTCTTTGCAGCTTCACTTTTGCTTTACCTATCCAAGATCGGAAGATCGATCCCGTCGCTCTTTTGCAACTTCAAAGGGCTTTAGATATCCCCGAAGATGCAGACATTGTCGTAGAAACGCAAAAACGTTGGTTGCGCAAACCGAGCCAAGAGAGATGGGAGATTGCAGAACTTACTTTAGATCAAAGGCTTTTTGTCCTGAATTGGGCTAAAGAGGAAGGGGTCTTTGATGCCTGGAAACCAGTTTCTAAAATCTACGATAAAGCGCTCATCCTGGGAGCCACCACTTCCCGCATGCAGATGCGTCTTGATTATCTGAAAGAACTTTGGAATGAAGGCGTCCGTTTTCATGAAATCGTATGGTTGACAGGCGATAGGCCGCTGGATCAGCGGGTGGATGGGTTAACAGATCGCTGCAGCAATGAATCGGAGGCATCCCGCATTCTTTGGAAAGAAACTCTTCTCCCCGAAGAAATGCGCGCTTTGCCAGTTGTTTTTGTGGCAGTGCCGATGAAAGGAGAAGGCGCGTCCCAAAAACGTCCCAATACAGAAGATACCCTTGTTTCTTGGCTAAAACTTTCTCCAGAACCTTGCAAAGCTCTTTTTGTTTCGGATCAGCCCTTCTGCGGCTATCAATTTGCAGTTGTGAAGGCAAGCCTTCCTAAAGAATTTCTCTTTGATCTTGTAGGTCCCGGAGTGGATCCCTCTAGCCATTCAGCGGCAGCTGCCGTTACCCTTGATTCTCTGGCTCGATGGATTTATCAAGAAAATCTGATTGCCAAATCAAGCGCGCCATAGACCCATTTTTAAATGCCGAGAGGGTTGTGCAACACATGATATTTGACCTTGATAGGGAGCAAAATATTGTGTTATACTCGCCTCCACTCAATCCAAAAGAGGAAAATTTATATGAGTTCACGCGTCGTGGCATCAGCTGTTGCAGTTACAAGCAAATGGGAATTGGCCCAACGTATTTCCGGCCACACAACATTACCAGAGCAAGCTTTAGAATCCGTTTTTAAAGGAGCTATGCAACAATTAGAAGTTGTAGCCCACACCAAATTTGAAAGTCCTATGAAAGAAAGAGTATGGGTAGCTATTTCAGGTCAGAGATTAAGAGACATTAGAGAAACTTTTATGCTGGAATTCTGCGATCAAATTTTGGGAAGTTTCAGTGAAGAAGAAGCCACCGAAATATTGGAAGAGCATAAAAGGACAGGCGCCGTTAAAAATATTATGCATAGTGCACGAATACAAACAGCTTATGCGCTTTGCCAAAGCTCTATTGTTGACGCGGTAGTGAAGAAAGCCTCATCTATGTCAAATGGGTTAGTCCCCGAGCTGGTAGCTGCAGTGAAAAGAGAAGGCATCGAACTTCCTGAACCAAAAGGAGCAACCAGATCAAGTTCTCCGTTGGTTTAGATGCTTGGACAGAGGAAGCGGGGAGTCTTATTCAAAAAGCACAAGAAATTGCCTCTATCATTCAATCTACTTCCGGTCTTTCTCTAAGTTATCCTGTAGAAACCAATCAGATTTTCTTCACTGCGCCTGCGTCATGGATTCCATTCATTCAAGAGCAAATCTTTTGCTTCCCTTGGGATGCTGAAAAAAATGAAGTACGCTTTGTTGCCTCATGGAATACTTCAGAGCAAGACATCAAAGTATAGCATATTCAAATTATCTAGCAGCTGTTATACCCAAAGTACTTCAAAATTTGGTTTTTGAGCTGCGCGAAAGCTGCCGAATTTCAACTACGCCAAGTGCCTTAGTATT
>CAYOMT010000045.1:0-11157 GCA_964405125.1 uncultured bacterium | reverse complement strand
GCAGAATATGAAGGAATCCTGTTTAAGGAAATTAGCGACTATGCATTTCAGAAAAAAGGACTCCCTCCCATTCAACCTTTTAGCATTTTCATCAAAGATCAAAAACAAACTGTTTTAGGAGGAATTTCCGGAGTTACGTTTTATGGCTCCCTTTACATAGACTCCCTCTGGATAGATCAAGTGATACGTCGTCAGGGCTGGGGTTCTCAATTAATGAAAGAAGCCGAAAAACTCGGCAAAAAGCGAGGATCTTCTTTTGCCACGCTCAATACAATGGACTGGGAAGGCTTGCCCTTTTACCAAAAACTTGGGTATTCCATTGAGTTCATCCGCGAAGGCTATGACAAAGATTCCAAAATGTATATGCTCCGAAAGACCTTATAAAAAATCCGTTTCATATTCAACACGTGATATCGTAATATACGCAATATGGAGAAGAAATTTCAAAAGTCCCTCTTCATTTTCAGGCGCGATCTAAGGCTTGAAGACAATACAGGTCTCATTTTTGCTCTTAAGTCCTCAAAAATTGTCGTTCCTTGCTTCATTTTCACTCCAGAACAAATCGATAAAAACCCTTTTCGAAGCAATCACTGTCTCCAATTTATGCTCGAATCTCTTTCCGATCTCGAAAATCAACTCAAAAAAAAAGGTGGCAAACTCTTCTTTTTTAAAGGAAAGCCCGAAGAAATTGTAAGTAGTTTAGCTAGAAGCGCTTGTGTTGATGCTGTCATTGTGAACAAGGACTACACTCCATATAGTTTGCAAAGGGACAAGAAGATCGAAAAAGCCTGCAAAATCAGCCGCATTCCCTTCCACTCTTTTGACGACGCGCTCCTCCATCCGCCCGAAGAAACTTTGAAAAAAGATGGGAAGCCCTATGCAATTTTCACCCCTTATTTTCGCAACGCCTCCAAACAAAAAATCAACGAGCCTCAAAAGACGAAAGAAACAAATTACTTCCGCGGCTCAATCCCTCTTGCAAAAAGCAAATCGATTTTCCCAAAACAAAATGTAGTCAATCGATTCATTGGGGGCAGAGAAGAAGCGCTCAAAATTCTCAAAAAGCTAAGTTCTTTTAGCAAATACGAAAAACTCAGGAACTTCCCCGCCGAAGACTATTCCACTCATCTTTCTCCTTATCTTAAATTCACGGTCTGTTCCCCTCGCGAAGTCTATGCGGCCATCTGCCACAATTTAAATTCTCATCACGAACTCATCCGCTCTCTGTATTGGAGAGATTTTTTCACTTCGATTGCCTTCTTCTTCCCCCATGTCTTCAAGGGCGCTTTTCATCCCAAATTCGATCGGATCAAGTGGTCCTCCGACAAAAAGGCGTTCAAGCTTTGGTGCGAGGGCTCTACAGGCTTCCCCATCGTCGATGCCGGCATGAGAGAAATGAATGAAACCGGCTTCATGCACAACCGGGTCCGGATGATTGCCGCTTCTTTTCTCGTCAAAGATTTATACATCGATTGGCGGCTCGGAGAAAAATACTTCGCTCAAACTCTCATCGATTACGATCCCGCTGTAAACAACGGAAATTGGCAATGGGTCGCAAGCACAGGCACTGATGCTCAGCCCTATTTTCGCATTTTTAACCCTTGGACTCAGCAAAAAAAATTCGATCCCGACTGTATTTATATCAAAAAATGGATCCCCGAACTTGCCCACTTTTCCCCAAAAACCATTCACATGTGGCATCAAGAAAAATACCGCGCCGGGTATGAAAAATATCCCGACCCCATCCTCTCTCATGAAAAAGCCGTCAAAAAGACCCTGCAAGGCTATCGAAATCTGAATTAGTTTTTGCTTTAAAAAGACCTCTCACAGAAAATGGATGTCATTTTTTTTAAACTCAGGAAAATCTATGACAGTGACAAATAATCCCTATATCCCTTCCCCATTTCAGCCGGTCGATCCCAATAGATTTCCACCCCCTAGCTATGAAGCAACGCAGAACCTCGAACCTTTCGTCAAAAAATTCAATAAATTGGCATCGCGCTTAAATCTTGCGCTCGAAGATCAAAGCCGCCAGCAAACTGAAGTAGCCTCTTTGAAAAAAAAATTCAGACAACTTTCTAAAAAAAAAACAGATCTCGAAAAATTACACCAGACTGTTGAATCTTCCTTAGAATTATTATTAGACCAAGCCACGCGCATCCAAATGTTGGAGCGGAAAAATCAAATTTTAACCAATATTCTCTTGCGATACTTTCAAGGGAATTTACAAAAATCCCAAGCGCTTACAATGCTAGAGTATGCATCTAAACTGTGAAAAATTTTATGGGGCCGGGTCTTTTTCCCAGCCCCCTCCCAACGCCTTGTACAAAGAAATGACTGCTAAGAGCAAAGATGTATCGCTTTCTACTGCAGAGAGTTTCGCTTCCACCCACTCTTTTTCTATTTCGAGGAGATTGAGTCGATTCACAAGTCCTTGATTGAAGCGCTCGCATGAAATCTCCGTCTTATTTTTTTCTCTCTCGACCACTTCGTTGCGAAAATCGGAAAGAATCTGCCCTTGTTTATAAGCCACCACTGCACTTTCCGCATTTTGCAAAGCCTGTAGCACAACTTGCTGGTATGTATAGGCAGCGGCCACTTGCATGCTTTGCGTAAAATGGAGATTGCCGACGAGCTTTCCCCCTTGATACACCGGCATATTCACATCAGCTCCGTAAGCCCATGTGCGGCTTCCCCAGTTGAGTAATTCAGGCAATTGGAGCGACTGCAACCCTCCGAGCCCCAGTAAATTAATGGTGGGGAAAAACGATCCCACGGCAACTCCGATGGAAGCGGTTGCGGCTGCCAAGTCTCTTTCCGCTTTCCTCACATCGGGTCTACGGCGCAAAAGATCCGAGCGAAGTCCCAAAGCAATTGTTTTTGGAGATTGCGGCAAATCTTTTATGGGCATCAATTCATCGACGAGAGTTTCCGGCATTTTCCCCGTCAAAATAGAAAGGGTATAAATACTTCGGTAAATCTCGGAAATCACACTCGGCAGCATACTTTCTGCCTGACTTAATTGCGCTTCTGCGTTTTCAAGATCGAAAAGATTCGAATAGCCGATTTCAAATCGCTTTCGAATGATTTGAGCCGTTTCTCGATAGAGGGCGATATTTTCTTCGAGAAGGCGCTGTTTTGTTTGAAAACTGCGCAATTCCATGTAATTGCGCGATACCTCGGCAAAAACAGAAATCAAAGTATCGTGTCTCTCTTCGATCGCGCTCTCAATCAAAGCCTCGGCTTGCTCAACGGATCTGCGCGTCTTGCCAAAAAGATCCAATTCCCACGACGCATCAAAAAGAGCGTTGAATAAATTCTGCATCTGCGGCACTTGGACTGAAAAAGGTAGTCCAGTCAAAGGAGAAGAAGTGATGGCAGCATTGCCTGCCGCAGGACCAATTGCAAAAACAGGACCATTTTTACTAAAATAAGTTTTCGTCCCGTTGACATCCGCCGTCACCTGGGGAAACAAACTCGATGCGGCCACTTGGCGAAGGGCTCTTGCTCTTAAAATATGAGCCTCCGCTGTCAGAATATCGTAATTGAACTCTTCCGCTTTCGCAATATACTCATTGAGAAGAGGATCTTCAAATACTTCCCACCAAGATTTGGCAATCGATTCTTGCGAGGATCCATCGGTTGTCCACGGATCCGAGACAAGGATCTCGGGAGGCGTGTAATTCGGCCCCACCATGCATCCCG
Source organism: uncultured bacterium (assembly GCA_964405125.1). Taxonomy (GTDB): domain Bacteria; phylum Chlamydiota; class Chlamydiia; order Chlamydiales; family SM23-39; genus DAIDHZ01. The sequence continues at coordinate 7,452 of CAYOMT010000045.1, read as the reverse complement.
CAAGAGCGATTAGAAGAAAAGGATATGGCCATTTCCGAATCATTGGAACCTCTTGCGAAAAAAAAGACCCGATCCAATGAGCGTGCAAATCCCAATTGCAAACATAGGCCAAATGTTTTGAAAAACATAGACTGCCGACATGTTTTTCAAAAAAATCCCCTTAGTGATCACCAGCATATAACGCAGTGGAATCAAAAAGGTCACAGGCTGCAGCCAAACAGGCATATTTTCAATCGGCGTTGCAAAACCGGAAAGAAGGATCGACGGCATCATAAAGGTAAAAGAGCCGAGCATAGCCTGCTGCTGAGTTGCGCAAAGAGAGGAAATAAAAAGCCCTATCCCGCTAATTGCCGTCACAAAAATCAAAATCGACAAACAAAAAAGGAAAAACGATCCCGTAAAAGGCACTCCGAGAATAAACACCCCGATCGCCCCCATGCACATCCCCTCCAAAGCCCCAATCAAAATCCCGGGCACAGTCTTGCCAATCAAAATCTCAAAGGGAGTCAAAGGAGAGACCAGAAGCTGGTCAAATGTCCCCACTTCTCTTTCTCTTGCAACGGTTTGCGTTGTCACAACAAGACATGCAAGCATCGATAAAGTCGCAACTAAACAAGGAATGTTATACCAAATATATAAAATGTTCGGGTTGAACCAGTTCCGAGGAACCAATACAGTGCTCGGAATATGCGCTGCAATCTGGTCGTTATATGTTGTGATGATTTGCGTTGTATATCCTAAAAGAATTTGGGCCGAATTCGACTTCCTTCCATCGAAAATGAGTTGCACTTCGCCATTTTTTTTGGCATCGAGATTGCGGGAAAACTGTTCATCGATCGAAACCACCATGAGCCCTTTTTGGGTATCGATAAAAGGGGCGATTTCTTCTACTGCCTGAAGGTAGGTGATGTGGGTAAAAATAGGGGATCCATGAAAGCGCTGGACAAGTTCAAAGGCCTTCTCTCCGGAATCCCGATTTAAAATGCCTATGCTCACATTTTTTACATCTAGCGTTGCTGCATAAGCAAAGATAAATAGCTGAATTAAGGGCGGCAAAATGATGGAAATACGGCTTTTCCGATCGAGGAGAACCGCGAGGAGCTCTTTCCAAATCAAAGATAGCGTCCTTCGGTTCATTCGAGCCTCTTTACTGTTTTTTTCGCTGTAATCCAGAATAAAACGGCCGCAAAAAGGAGCATTCCTACCGCGTTATACCCAATTACGCTCCAAATATTGCCTGCTAAAAAAAGGGTTTGAAGGGATTGGACAAAATAGCGCGCCGGCATGAAATATGTAAGGACGCGAATCGGAAGAGGCATACTGGAGATTTCAAAAAGAAATCCCGACAAAATGTAGGCGGGTAAAAACGCCACGACAAGTGTAATTTGCGAGGCGATCATCTGGACTTTGGAAAGGGTCGAAATCAAAAGGCCGCAGCCAAGAGAGCAAAGTAAATACGCAGAAGAAACAATTCCTAAAAGAATCCAAGAGCCCCTCAAAGGGAGCCCATAATATCCAACAGAGACAATCGCGCAAATCACCATAGAAATCAGCCCTAAGATAAAATAAGGGATGATTTTGCCTAAAATGAGTTCCGCATTGCTCACTTCTGTCGACATCAGAGCCTCCATCGTCCCCCTTTCCCACTCTCTTGCGACGACAAGGGCAGTCAAAAGGGCTCCTATCAGGGTCATAATGATCGCAAGAGATCCTGACAAGAGAAAAAACCGGCTCTCCAACTGTTCGTTATACCAAAACCGAGGCAAAGGCAAAATCTGAGGATGCGATACAGGAGATCCTACAATGGCCTCCTGAGAGAGCCAATTTGCAAAAGCCCCTTGCACGTAATACTGAACAAAATTTGCAGTATTCGCCTCGCTTCCATCCGCAATCACCTGAATCGGCGCAATCAAATCCGGCTCTAATCGAAACGAAGAAAAATAAGAAGGGATCACGACAATCCCTCGAATAGCCCCCTTTTCCAAAGCTTCGTAAAGAGGCTTTCTATTGCGGGAAATTACTACATCAAAATATTTGGAGTCTTTGAGCGCCTGAACAAAACTCTGGGCGTCCGGAGCCGTGTCTTCCATCACAACGCCAAGGCGCAAGTGATTCAAATCCAAAGAAACGCCATATCCATAGAGAAAAAGAAGAAGAAAAGGGAGAAAAACAGAAATCAATATACTGCTCGGATCGCGAATGATCTGGAGCGTTTCTTTTCTCATGAGAGCATTTAAACGTCTAAGAGAGAGCATCGTATTTCTCAATCAATCGAACAAAAGCATCGTCGAGCGTCGGATTTTGATTTTCTTTTGTCTTCGCTATTTCTTTCATTTCATCGCTACTTCCAAGCTGGATGATTTTCCCTCGATATAAAAGGGCAATCCGATCGCAATTTTCCGCCTCGTCCATAAAATGGGTTGTCACGACAATGGTGCATCCGTTTTCAGCAATCCGGCTGATTTGCCGCCAAAATTCGCGCCGCGAAACCGGATCCATCCCCGAAGTCGGCTCATCGAGAAATAAGACTTCCGGCGTATGCATAATCGCTGTGGCAAAGGAGAGTTTTTGTTTGAATCCAATCGGCAAAGTATCGCAAAAAGAATGGAGATAAGGCGTTAAAGAAAACGTTTCAATCAATCGATCTATCGCCTCTTTTGCATCGACATTGTAGACCCCGGAAAAAAAGTCGAGATTCTGACCCACCGTTAAATTGCCGTAGAGGGAAAATTTCTGCGCCATATACCCAAGATGCGATCTTGCCTCTACAGGCGTCTTTGCAATATCAAGGCCGTTGATATACGCCTTGCCTAAAGTGGGCTTAGAAAGCCCGCAAAGCATTTTGAATGTCGTCGATTTGCCGGCTCCATTCGGACCTAAGAGTCCAAACACCTCTCCCCTTTTGACCTGAAAAGTAACTCGGTCAGCCGCGACAAAAGAGCCGTAGCGCTTGGTAAGTCCCTCGGCAACAACAGGAAACTCAACTCTATTTTCGATCTTCTTGGAAAGAGGAATGAGCGCACTTTTTTGAATAGATAAAATATCTACAAAGGCATCCTCAAAACAAGGAGGGATCTCTTGCAATGCAAGATCTGGGATCTTTTCTTTTTTTTTCAAAACAAGACGAAGCGAGCTTCCTTGAATCACCCCGTCGACAACTTCGTCGCGGGACATCAATTTGCGAAGAAGCGGTCTCTTATTTTCCTTTGTTTCCAAACGAAAGACTCTTCCTATAGCGCGTCTTGTCAAATCCTGGGGTTTGCCTACAAAATGGAGCTTTCCTTCATTGAGCAAAAGAACCATATCGCATTTTTCTGCTTCATCCAAATAAGCCGTACTCCAAACAATGCATATTTCATCGTCTAATAAAGCATGCACCATGCTCCAAAGCTCTCTTCGCGAAATAGGATCGACTCCCACGCTTGGCTCATCGAGAAGCAAAAGCTGAGGCTTTTTTAAAAGAGCGCAGGCAAGACCCAACTTTTGCTTCATCCCTCCCGAAAGATCCCGAGCCAGTCTTTTTGTAAAGGGAGATAACCCGGTAAATTGCAAAAGCTTTTGGAAGCTCTCCTCTTTTTTTTCGGGCAAAACGCCTTTCAATTCAGCATAAAGCCGCAAATTTTCCATGACCGAGAGATCTTCATAAAGGCCAAAACGCTGGGGCATATATCCTGTTAACTCGTGGATCCGATCGCTTCCCTCTCTCGTATCGAAACCTCCGACTGAAATCGTCCCTTTTGTCGGCAAAAGAAGCCCTGTCATCAAGCGGATCAACGTCGTTTTCCCGGCGCCATCCGGCCCGACAAGACCGATAATTTGTCCCTTATAAAAATCTGCCTGGATGTCTAAAAGAGCGGGCGACACAAAGGTCTTGGAAAGATGTCGAATCTGAACAAAGCCATTCACCGCTTGACCCGCATTTGCAAAGGAATTTTGACCGTGACGGGCATCCCTTGTTTCAAAATGTAGTCGGGATTATCTACATAAATCCGAAGGCGGTAGACGAGATCGGTCCGAAGCTCTGTTGTCTGCACTGTTTTCGGAGTGAATTCAGCCATCGGAGAAATGAACCCAATTTTACCTGTATAAACCGGCCCATTTGCGAGATCTGTATAAATTTCGGCGCTCATTCCATACGCAATATCGCCGAGATGCGGTTCGTCGACATAAGCGCGCACCCAAATCGGAGAGGCGACGGAAAGAGTAAATACCGGATCGGACGCATTCACAACCGTGCCCGGCTCTCGAACCCGCGTTAAAATCACTCCGTCTGTAGGCGCTGCAACTTCTGTATAACTTAGATTGTCGAGAGCAACCTCGAGTGTCGATTTTGCTAAATTCAAATCAGACCAAAGCTGGTCCCTGCGCGTTCTCGCATTATCTAAATCTTCCTGCGAAACCCCGCCAATTCCAATGAGATCCTCTCTTCTTTTTAGAAGAATTTCGGCATTGGCAAATTGGACCTGAATGGCATCTACCTGGGCAATTGCTTGAGAAACTTGGCTGTCATACGGAGTCTTATCTAAAACAGTCAATAAATCCCCTTTTCTCACAAAATCGCCCTCTTCAAAAAAGAGATCTTTGACTCTGCCCGGCACCCGGAATCCAATGTCGACAAGACGCACATCGACATTCCCATACAAAACAAGTTCTCGATGATTGCGAGTCCCTCCAAATACAAAATAAATAAAAATGACCGCGCAAACAACAATTGCGATGATCAGAAAAAAAGAAAATAAACGGTAAGGATTCTTAAACATCTATAGTCTGATCCATATATGTTTAACTGAAAAATTTCCATCGTTTTTTTTAATCATTTTCATATATAAAACAAATATGAAGATTCTTTTAACTGGAGCTAACGGATATATTGGGACGCGGCTGATTCCCCGTCTTGCGGAAAAAGGGCATGAAATCTACGTCCTTGTAAGAAGCCGCTTCCGCATTGAAATTCTTGAAAAATTCCAATCCAAGATTCACATCATAGAAGCCGATCTTCTCAACCCATCTTCTTTGGCTCAAATTCCGGAAGATCTCGATGCAGCCTATTATCTTGTCCATTCGATGAGTTATTCAGAGAAATTTTCCGATTTGGAAGCAGAGTCCGCAAAAAATTTCATCCATCAGATGAATCGCACAAGGGCAAAACAAATCATTTACTTAAGCGGGCTTGTGAATGACTCCCATTTATCGCGCCATCTGACGTCTCGAAAAAATGTGGGAGAAATCCTCAAGACGGGAAAAATCCCTGTGACGATTCTGATGGCGGGAATCATCATTGGCTCTGGAAGCGCTTCTTTTGAAATCATCAGGGATTTGGTGGAAAAACTGCCGATCATGGTCGCTCCGAAATGGACAAAGAATCTAACGCAGCCGATTGCCATAAGAAATGTACTCGATTATTTAGTCCTTGTTTTAGGCCATCCTTCCTGCATCAATGAGTCCTTTGAAATAGGAGGCCCGGATGTGATGAGTTACCGGGATCTTCTTTTAAAATTTGGGGAAATTAGAGGGTTGAAACGAAAAATCATCATCATTCCGGTGCTCACCCCAAAGTTATCGTCCTACTGGCTTTTCTTTATCACAAGCACGAGCTTTTCCTTGGCCCGTTTTCTCGTGGAGAGCCTGATGAATCATGCCATTTGCAAAGAACATCGGATCCAAAGCCTATTTCCGCAAAAACTTTTGACCTACGAAGAAGCGATCCGACTTGCCTTCACACGGATAGAGGAAGATTGGGTCCCTTCGAGCTGGAAAGATAGCATGAACGCCTCGCTTTTAAACCCCGACCTTTCCATATATATCCACGTGCCTAAATTCGGAACTCTGACCGATCAACAAAACATCCCATTTTGCCATTCTATCGACGCCGTGCAAAAGAAAATCTGGTCTCTTGGCGGAGATGAAGGCTGGCTAACAATGAACTGGGCCTGGAAAATCAGAGGATTGATCGATCAACTCGTCGGCGGTATTGGTCTCAGAAGAGGAAGAACCCACCCCACCCGTCTTAAACCGGGGGATGCACTCGATTTTTGGAGGGTCTTACTTGCCGACAAAAAAAACCACAGACTCCTCCTTTATGCGGAAATGAAACTTCCGGGAGAGGCCTGGCTCGAATTTGAAATCCTTCCGAGAAAGGAGGGCGGCGGCGGGATACTGAGACAAACGGCTACCTTCCGCCCAAACGGGCTCTTGGGCAGATTGTACTGGATCCTTCTCTACCCAATTCACGTTCTTATCTTCCATCGGATGGCCAAACAGATTGCAAAAGAATAGACAATGACTCAAAATAAATGAATTATGACATCAACAACTTCTTCTCAAATCCCCACGTTTTCCAGAACCGGAGTCTATGGGATTGCTTTGGAAATGAGCAAAATACTTGTTGTGAAGCAGCAACATACTGCTATGCCTGGAAAGTTCGATTTACCCGGAGGCGGGATTGAGCCCGGGGAAACCATTGCGTATGCCCTCCATAGAGAATTTGGAGAAGAGGTGGCCATGGATTTTGATTCGATGGAGATGTTTGAAAATCTGACTGCCGTCTCAAAAAAAAGAAATCCCGAAGGAGAACCCTATTTTTTCCATCAAATAGGTCTGATTTATCGGGTAGAGGGTCTTACGCCTTTGGCAAACCAATCTCCCGAATTAGAATTTTTCTGGGTCGATCCAACGGATCTTCGCGAAGAAGACTGCTGTCCCCTTCTCGCTGGGCTCCTCCCTTTGATCAGAGAGAAAACAATCCAAAAGCTCGAGAAAATCTTCCGTTGATAAGAGTCCCTAATCGGGAATCGCTCCGGCTCTTTTTTCGATCCCCGCCCAAGGATTTTTCTTAAGCCTTGAGGAGATATTTCGCAAAGTATATGAATTAGGGCGTAAATTTTTATCCTTCAGCTCTTCCCAAAAAAGGGGCGTCGCAATAGGGGCTCCATGGATCGCCCGGATGGCGTAAGGAGCTACAGTAGTTTGCGCAAATCCATTGCGCAAAGTATCGATATACACCCTCCCCTTTCTTTTATTTTTACGGATCTCGAGAGTGAATTTTTCCGGATGTTCCAAGGCAAGCCTTTTTGCGATCTCATAGGCCATGCTGCGCACGTGATCGAAAGAATGTTTTCTTTGTATCGGCACAACAACATGCAATCCCTTAGATCCTGTTGTCATCACAAAAGCCTTTAATTTTCCATGAGTCTCTATGATTTTTCTTAAATAAAGAGCCCCTTCCACGGCGATGGGAAATTGTTTTGCCGTCGGAGGGTCGAGATCAAAAATCATCCGATCGGGGAGATCGGGTTTATCCATTTTAGAAAGCCAAATATGGGGCGTAATGCAATTTTGATTGGCAAGCCAAAGAAGCGTCTCTTTTCCCTCGCAAAGAATCATGGGGAGAGGCTCTTTCTCTTTTCTCTTCACCTTTTTTGTTCGAATCCAAGACGGCAAATTTTTAGGCGG
>CAYOMT010000044.1:0-11203 GCA_964405125.1 uncultured bacterium | reverse complement strand
CCCGCTACCACCTCAAGGTAGTGCGTCTGCCAGTTTCGCCACTTTCGCGAGAAGAATGAAGAGGAGAATATAATGGAAGCCGCCACTTAGATTCAACAGAAATATTATTTAGTCTACAAAATCGAAAAATTGCTCAAAAATATCCATAACCTCTAAGTCATCTTGAGATAAAGAATTTGTTTTTACCTCCACAGGAGGTATCTGGAAAGTAGATCCGTCGATTCCGAATTCTTCCAATTGAAGACGAGTTTCGACTAAATCCCTGAGCAAAGACTCTCTCTGCGCTTGTTCGATTGATTTTAACGGGCAAATGAGGGCTTTCACCGGGGAAACAGCCATGAATCTCTCGTAAATTAAAAAAATATTTTATACCATATTAGGTTGCAAATTCGCGTATCCAGGCATCTGGAGTAAGCGCACTTCCCGTGACATGCTGGACAAGTCCGCTCCAATCCATCCGATTTCCCGGGGAAAAAAGTTTTTCATGAAGAAACTTTCCCGCTCTTTTCGTTGCAATCTGAGAAGATCCGCACTCTTTTTCCAAAGACTCCTGAATGGAGGAGGCAAACATTTCCCCAAGAAGATAACTAAAATAATAAACCGGGGCAAGTCCAATGTGATACTTCGCTGCCCAATCAGATCCATTGTCCCTCCCCTCCGGCTTCCGAATTTTTTGATACTTTTCTACATAATGCCACCAAAGGCGGTTTAAATCTTGGTTTGGATTCCGATAAAGTTCGCTTTCAAAGGCTGTCATGACAAGCGCCCACCGACTAAAAATAAGCTGCCGTCTTTTTAGGCTTTCATCTGCCTTTTCAATCAAAGGCTGTTTCTCTTTCGATTTTCCCACAAGCATGGGGAGGGTCGAAGAGCGGTAGGCTTGGCGGCCTGCCAAAAGGGCCATCGCCTCTGTTGTAATCATATGGGGAGGTTCCCTCAGAAGCCAGGGCAATGTTAAATCTACGCCTAAATCGTAAATTGCATGTCCATATTCGTGGAGTGTTGTCTCAAGCCACTTGATCGATTTTTGTACGTTATTGAGGGTTCGAACATCCCCTTTTCGATCGACATTCATACAGAATGCATGCTGATTTTTCCCGGGGCGCTCCACCATGTCGCTGCGCGCTAAAATCGGCCGAACATCCATCCCCATGTGATCGTAGAAAGAAGTCGAAGAAGAGACGATGTCAATGTCGCTGACAAGGGCATCGAAAGCAGAGCTATCGAGTGGATCTTCCTGCGCAAAAGGATCGCTCCAAGCCCAGGGCCCAAGTAAATTTTTGGGCAAGCCAAAATGGCGAGACTGGGATTCTTCTATTTTTTGCAAAATCGAAGCGTAGGCATCGCTTGATTTTTCAAAAAGAACATCAAATGTATCGAGAAGCCACTTCCCATCGACCTCTTGCAACTGCAATTGCATTTGAAAAAAATCGGAATAGCCGAGAAGATGGGCGGCAGAATTTCTAAGTTCTACAAGTTCTAGGATTTGAGAAGCAATCACCTTCCCGATTTCCTTCGAAGCTTCCCAGGCTTTTTTTCTTTTCTCGATATTTTTTTCATTTTTTAAAATATGGCGAATCTCATTTTCAGAAACTTTTTGCCCGTCGATGACAGGTCTAAACTGGGCGTAATTTTGCGCAAGGCGAGCTTCTTTTTCAGCCAGTTTTTCCAACATATCCTGAGGGATTTGATTTTGTTTAAATAAGCGGATCAATACATTGAGCTGTCTTTTCAATAGAGGATCTTGAACTTCTCCGCTTTTTTCCCAATCGAGAAGCTGCCGGTATATAGCTGCATCGCTTGTCAAAGTCCTGAGTTCAATATCGAGATCGGCCTTCAAATCGGCGGCATCTTGAGAGCCGGTTGTTTCCAAAATCCACGTCGCTTTATTTAGCTGAGTAAATTTTTTTTCAAACATCGGAATAAAATGTCCGAGAAATTTTTCAAACGGATGTGCCATAATGACCCCATGAAGCAAATTTGTGTTTTGTTTATTCGACTCTACCAAGCAGCCCTCAGTCCTTTTTTCGGGCATTGTTGCCGTTTTTTCCCCACTTGTTCGGAATACGCAGTTCTCGCTGTCCAAAAACACGGGGCTTTGAAGGGTCTTTGGCTTGCCTTCAAAAGAATCTCTAAGTGCCATCCCTTGCATAAAGGGGGGTCGGATCCTATTCCTTAAGGAATGTATAAAATCATGCCCGGGAAAAGATGATCTTTTTCCATCGCGTTGGCCTTTACAAGTTCATCGACTTTCACATTATACTGGCGGGCAATTTTCCAAAGGCTCTCCCCATCTTTTACGACGTGCTGGCGCAATTTGGGAGTTTCTACAACGATCTGTTTCGGCGGATTTGAGGAAGGGATAAAACGATTTCTCGCCTCTTGCAGATCCAAGGGAGAAGGAATCTTCTCTCCTGCATATGCATAGAGAACTTCGGCAGCGCTTGCCCAAACGGCATCGGATCTAGGAGAGCGTAAAAGCTCTAGGCAAAGCCTTTCTGATTCGGGACTTTTTTCTTGAAATAAAGAGAGCATCCCAATAATCCCCTTATCTTCCAATCGCTTTGAAACAAAAGTAAAATCGGTCTTCAGTAGCAATTGCGCCGCGGATTTAGACCCCATCGCTAAATAGCTCAATAAAAAAGAGCGCCTTTTATCGATGGATAAGTCGAGCATTTGAGCCTGCTGCTTTGCAAACTGATCGAAAAGATCCCACGATCCTTCAAAAATGAGATTCAATAAACAAGTCGGGGATTCGGGCGCTTCAGTTTTTTGAAAAAGAACCTGGAGAGCATGGAATTCGGGGGTGGCAAGGAAGGCTTGCGTAAGACTCTCGTCTTTTACATCCGGCCATTTTTTTAAAAGTTTAAAAAGCCCTTCCGTAGTTAAAGGCCATTTTTCCTCATAGGCAAAACGGAGAATCGCCTCAAAATGCTCATTCGAAAGGCCGGGAAACACCTCCGCTTTCGACCCATCTCCAAACGAAATGGTCCGGCGCTGCAAAGGAAGGCCTCCGAGCGATTTTTCCAAATGAAAATGGTGGAATGCAACCAGCGCGGCAAGAGCGACATCTCTTTTTAAATACCCCTCATCCACAGGATCTCGGTTTGTTAAAAAAGAAACAAGCTCGTGAAAAGACCTCTTATTCATCTGCGAAAAATATCTTTCAAACGAGGTCTCGGCCAAAGGTTTTCCCTTAGCGACGGAACGAATCGAAAGGGAGGAACTATCGTCTTGGCATTTTCTAAAAATATCTGTTGCGATCAACCCGATATTCAGCGCCCCGCTAAACACCAAAGAAATCGTTAAAATACGCATTTTTTTTAACCTGCGATTTGAAGATATTTCATCCATTTTTTGACTTCCTTGGGTAAACTAAAGAGGCTTCTTCCCTACTTTAAAGATTTTTGAGCTCAAATGCAAGCATCCTTAATACGCTTGAGCAAATATCCCCGGTTATTCTAAAATAAAACCTTATGAAAATCCCCCTCTCCTTACTCAAGACCTATCTCCCCCTCAATGTATCCATTGAAACCCTTTGCAATACGCTCACCCTTCTCGGCATTGAAGTCGACTCTGTTCTCAATCCCCGTCCCCCTTTTGCCCGGGTCATTGTGGGTGAAATCCTCGATGTAAAGCCCCATCCCAACGGAGAAAAACTCACGATTGCAAAAGTTCACAATGGCAAGGAAGCAGTTCAGCTCGTCTGCGGAGCTCCCAATTGCAAGCCGGGAGTGAAGACGGCTTTTGCAGTTCCAGGCTCGCTTCTTCTCAATGACGATGAGAGTCCTCGGATTTTGGAAAAAGCTACCCTTCGCGGCGTCGAATCAAACGGCATGCTTTGTTCCGCTTCCGAATTGCGTCTTTGGAAAGACGATCAGGGCATCATAGAACTCCCGCATGAGTGGAAAAACGGAGAGGATCTCGCCTCTTATTTATGGGATCCTGTTTTAGAGCTTTCTCTCACTCCCAATCTCGGCCATTGCCTCAGCGCTTTGGGTATCGCAAGAGAGCTTTCCGCAGCTCTCCAAGAGCCTTTAAAGCTCCCCTCTTTTCCTCTTCATGAAAATGAGAGCGTAAAGCTAGAAAAAAAAATCGCTATCCATATAGAAAATCCCCGTACAACCCCCCGTTATATGGGTCGCCTCATTGAAAATGTCAAAATTGGACCCTCCCCTTTCTGGCTCCGCCAAAAACTCCTTTCCTCCGGTCTTAAACCGATCAACAATGTAGTCGATGTGACGAACTTTATCATGCTGAAAACCGGACAGCCGATGCATGCTTTCGACTATGATTCAATCGAAGGAAAATCCCTTCATATCGCCCCTTCTAAAGAGAAGATATTATGGACGGGTCTCGATGGGATCAAAAGGGAAATTCCTGCCGAGACGCTTTTGATCTCCGACAGTAAAAAACCGATCGCCATTGCAGGCATTCTCGGAGGAGAAAATAGCGCCGTTCATGCAGAGACAAAAAATGTGTTTCTCGAGGCTGCTTTTTTCGATCCGATCGCCATTCGAAAAGGGGCCAAAAAAGTAGGCCTTCGAACAGATAGCGCAATCCGCTTTGAAAAAGGGGTCGATCCAAACGGAATTGAGGCCGCTCTTGAAGAAGCGAGTTATCTGATCGCCAATCTAGCAGGTGGCCGCATCGCAAAAGGAAAGATCGACCTTAAACAAGGCTCTTTCGAGAGAAAAAAAATCTCCCTCCGCCCTAAAAGAGTCAACCAATTGCTTGGAACAAAACTGTCTCAAACGGAAATGGAGAACATATTCCTCCGTCTTGATTGCGAAATAGAAAAAAAAGACGATCTTTCCATCTATGTCAAGGCGCCAACCTATCGATTTGATCTTTTAGAAGAGATCGATCTGATTGAAGAAATTGCCTGCATTTACGGATACAACAACATCGAAAGATCTCCCGCGCGAAGCACCCCTTCCCAGATCTCAAACGACCCTGTCTATCTTTTTGAAAAGAATTTGCGCAAACAAGCCGCAGGACTTGGCCTTCAAGAATTTCTCACCTCCGATCTCATCAGCCCGAAACAATCCGATCTTTGCATCGAATTCATGACATCGCGTGGCTTTAAGTTTCTCAAAGCCATTCATGCAAAAACAGAAGAGTATTCTATTTTAAGACCCTCTCTTTTACCCGGTCTTTTGCAGGTTGCAAAAACCAATTTCGATCTCAAAAATCAGACATTCAGCGCCTTTGAAATCGGAAGAATCCATTTCTTGCAAAATGCAAAAAGCATAGAAATCCCTATGCTCGCCCTTTTATTGACGGGAAAATCTGCTCCGAGCCACTGGAGCCGCAAAGGGGAAGATGTCGATTTCTACACGATGAAAGGCCTGTTCGAAAACCTCTTTTCGAGCATCCAGATATCGGAAGTCTCTTTTACCTCTTCGAACCACTTGAGTTTCCATCCGGGAAGACAGGCCAATATTCAATGCAACGGGCTAACGATTGGCTCCTTTGGAGAAATCCATCCCGATATCCTTATGAAATCCGACATCAAACAGCGCGTTCTTTTTGGAGAATTGGATATCGAACATCTCATCCGATTGCATCGTCCCCAGGCTCTTTTTACGGCAATTCCCAATCTCCCCTCTTCGGAAAGAGACTGGACTATCTCGATCCCAAGCCAAGCAAGAATGGAATCGTTCTTTCATTGCATCGCATTGCACCGTCCCCAAATTCTCGAAAAATTTGAGTTGATTGATCTCTATCAACCCAATCCTATGCACGAGAAAAATGCAACTTTCCGATTCACCTATCGAGATCTTCTCAAAACCATATCTACAGAAGAAGTCGAGATAGAACACGAAAAATTAATAAAAATCCTTGCTAAATCGGCCCTCTCCGCATAAGATTGTGAACATATCTTTTATGGAGTTTTTTTATGAAACGGGTTCCTTTATCTTTTGTCCTCTCATCCGGCCTGATCTTAGCATCATGCCAAAATCACGGAGCTATCGATCAAATTCTCTCGCAAAAATATGTGCATAAATATGGTTTCGAAGTATCTCCGGAAGAATGGGAAGAAAGATCTCAAGACGGAAGCCTTGTTGAAGAGCTGAAAAATGGAGTCAAAATCACCCATTCCTACGAAAATGGAACTCTCCATGGACCGACTACCTACTCATTTCCCCATAGTTCCGTAGTAGAAAAGCTCCTTGTCTACGATCAAGGCTCTTTGCTCAAAGAGACCGTATTTGATCAAGCCGGCATGCCGATGCGCGAAGATCTCTACGAATTTGACGAAAGAAACATCATTACTTTGTGGAGCGATCGGGGCATTCCCTTGAGCGTCGAAGAATATGAAAATGAAGTTTTGATCGAGGGCCAATACTACACTCCCGACCACGAATTGGAAGCGAAAGTAGAAAATGGGTATGGATACCGGGTCAAAAGAACAAGAGAAGGGCTCCTTGTTTCTAAAGATTTAATGAAAAATGGACTCATTGCCGAAAGGACCACATTCCATCCCAATGGAGAGATCCATACAGTCTCGCATTACCACGACTACCAACTCCACGGTTCGCAGATGAAATATACCGCTTCCGGAAGACCTCTGATGGAGCTTTCTTGGAATCACGGCGTTCTCGATGGCTTAAAAACGATTTATCGAAATGGGATCCGAGTGGCAGAAATCCCCTATGTCAATGGATCCAAGCATGGGACAGAGTGTCATTACGACGATCTCGGCACTTTGATTTCTGAAACATCCTGGAGAAACGACAAGAAACACGGATGCTGCAAAACATATACGGAAGACAGCACAGATTCCGATTGGTTCCACAACGGAATGCTCGTCGACGCGCAGAAATTTATCCGTCTTGAACAAAGGGAACAGCTCGTTGCAGAGCTCTCTTTAGACCAGTAAACTGGGTATAAAAAAGGACTCTTGGGAAATCTCAAGAGTCCTTTTCAGACTTAATTCTGTGCTGGCTCTTGGGCTTCAGCGACAATTTCTACTGGACTTACAGGTTCTAAAATAGCTACTTCTCCTGTAGGCAACTCTAACTTCGCAGTGAGTTCTTCAGATGCAATTTTTTCTGCCGGAGCGATCTCGATTTCGCCGACTAATGAGGTGAGCTCTTCTTCGCTCATTTCGAATACAATTTCCTCAGGATGTAGAGCCTCTGCGCAACTGTGATCGCAGCAGGAAGAGGTGTCTCCATCTCCATAAGCCCCATCATCTCCATCGTCGTCATCTTGATCCGCTTGATTTTCAGACGGCTGTGAAGAAGAATTTACATTTGGCGTTTTAGGTTGACAAGCAAACGCAGCTGTTAAAATACCTCCCATAAAGAGGAGTTTTTTTCCTAATGATCGTTTTTTCATATCCTTAACCTTCATTGATTCTATCGTTGCGTTTGAAAACCTGAAAATGCCTTCAAACACAGAGCCAAGTCAAATATACATAAAAGCCTCATAAAAGTAAGGGATATTCATTCATGGCACGCTTTTTGCATCTTATATTCATGAGAAATATAGGAGAAAGGTATGAAAAATAAAGAACTTTTAAAAAAAATTGCCAAATTAGAATCTATGAACGACCAGCTCTCCGCTGAAATCCACTTCTTAGAATCTTTGACGCGCGCTTTGGGGTTTGCAGAAGGACTTAAGACACTGAAAGAAGCCGCGTTAGAGATGATTGAATCGGACCATAACAAGAAAAAAATCAAGTCAGAAGATGGAGCAAATCCTCCTCAGTCCAACTAAACTCCTCTCTTTCCAAGAGAAGCTCTGCAACCCCCCGCTTTTTCTCCTTTAAGCGGAGCATCTTCTCTTCGATGGAATTAGGCACTAAATACCGCTTGGCGATCACCGTTTTTTTCTGACCCAAACGGTGCGCCCTGTCGATTGCTTGATTTTCTACGGCTTCATTCCACCAAGGATCCAGCAAAAACACGTAGTCCGCCGCGGTCAAATTAAGTCCAACGCCTCCGGCTTTAAGACTTAAGAGGAAAATCGATGGAGTTTCCGGATCTTCTTGAAACTCCCGGACTAAAGAAGCTCTTTTCTCCGAAGAGATAGACCCATCTAAATATAAAAAACGCTTCCCCCTTTCTTCAAGGGCCTTCCCGACAAGCTGCAGCATAGAAGTAAACTGACTGTATACCAAAACCTTGCGATCTTCTATTTCATCCAAAAGAAGATCTAGCTTCGATCCTTGAGAGCGCCCTCCGACAAGACGAGGATCCAAACAAATTTGACGAAGCCGCAAAATCAGCTCCAAAGCCTCCATCCGATGCTTGGCAATCCCGTCTTCCTCTATTTTTTTTAGTAATTTTCCTCGGGCCTGCGATAAAAACGACTGGTAAAGAGCCTCTTGCTCTTCATTCAGTTCAACCCAAGTTATTTGTTCCATCTTTTCCGGTAGATCCAAAAGGACATCCTCCTTTTTCCGACGTAAAACAAAGGGTCTAATTTGCGTCTTAAGAGATTCAATTTGAGTCGCATGAAAATCAGGCATCAAAAACTTCATCTGCGAGAGAAGTTCTTCGAATCGATTTTCGATCGGAGTTCCCGTGAGCGCAATCTTAAAATGTCCGCGCAGTTTATAAGCTGCTTGCGCAGTAAGAGTTGTGGAAGTTTTAATCGCATTGGATTCATCCAATACAACCACTTCAAACTGTATTTTAGATAAAATCTCTAGATCTAAGCGCAAAACCGCATAAGAAGTAATGACAATATCGGCTGAAAAATCGTCTAAACGGCTGGAACCGGAATGGATACATACCGAAAAGCTCGGGAGAAAGCGGAGGATTTCTTGCTTCCACTGATATAAAAGGGAGCTTGGGGCCACAATCAAAATCGGCAAATTTGTCTTAAGCTGAGAAAAAAATGCCAGAACCTGGACAGTTTTTCCAAGGCCCATCTCATCTCCAAGCAGTCCTGAAAACCCCCATTTTTGTAAAAAACTAAGCCAGTCCACCCCTTTTTGCTGGTAGGGCAAAAGTTTCCCCAAAAACGAAGACCCGGGAGGAGAGGCTTCGAAGCAAGCCCCTTCTTGGAGCCCTTCGATCATCTTAGAAATCCTGGATTCCCAATGGACAGCATCCCCAATAAATAAAGAAGGGAGATTTTTGAGAGAACTTTTCTTGACTTGGAATAGGTCTCCTATCCACTCCCCTTCGAGAGAAGCCCATTTTTTTCGATCTAAAAGTCCTACGCTGTTTTCATTGAGAGAAAGCCAAATGCTCGGAGCTTTCATTGCAAGGGCTAGAGAAGATTCTTGGGAGCCAAAATAGACTTTAGCTTGGATGGCAATATTTCCTTTTTCTTCTCTTACATCCCACGCGATTTTTGTTTGGCGTAAAATCCTTTTTCCTTGATGGGAAAAAATTTTCCACCCGAGATCGAGGAGAAAATGGAGCGTTTCTAGCGCCTTATCTCCCGGACAATAATAGCGGGAGCCTCCCACGATCTTTCGGCAAAACCCAGATTCCAAAAGATCTTTTTCCCACCCCTTTTCAACAGGGCAATCTAAAGAAGAAATTTCCTCAAAAAGAATCCGTTTTTGTCCCGGATAGTTCATCCAAAGATTCGCAAAACAGCAGGTGGCATCTGTCAAGACAAGTTCCGGAAGGGCTTCAACGGGTTTTTCTACCGTTTTTTCTTTCCAAATAACCGATGGCTCTTCGTCGAGAAATTTTTTCTTCTGCGCTCCTTGCAAAACAAGAGGGCCTTGCAAAAATAACTCTACCCATTTCCAAGATACGCTCGTTTTAAGAGGGAAAATGCTCCCCCGGAAAACAGCCCAAGCGGGAGCTATGTGAGTGCATTCTGAAAAAGGGATATTTTGCATATTCCATTGAATGAAAGGAGAAAAAAGGCCGCCTTCTTCCTTCCAATATATTTGGGCTATTTGATTCCACGCTCCTTGCAAGCAAATATTTTTGCAGTGCAATCGATTTGTTTTAGAAAGCAAAGTAAGCGCCTCTAAAGATTGCTCATGGGAAAGTTCAATGCGCTGAAAAGAAATCG
Source organism: uncultured bacterium (assembly GCA_964405125.1). Taxonomy (GTDB): domain Bacteria; phylum Chlamydiota; class Chlamydiia; order Chlamydiales; family SM23-39; genus DAIDHZ01. Next base: position 1,207 of record CAYOMT010000044.1, on the reverse strand, counting down.
TTTCAATGAGGCGCGAAACATTGGGAGATCGGAGATGCACTTTGGTGAGAAAAGATAAAACGGGTTTATCCTCTTCCTTCGCAAGGCGGTTTAAGGTATCTAGATAGAGGATGCGGCGGGAGCCTTTTTCCTCAATCCGAATGAGCCACTTTTGCGAAGAAACAGCTTCAAGATGATACAGCAGCATTCTTCATCGAAGATTTTTCTTGGGCCGAACATTTTCGAAAAGGAATTGCATCTTCTTTATAAGGACGAACGCGCCCTTTTTCAAGGCAATCGAGACAGCAGCAGCCTTGATGCTCTTTTAAACACGATAAGCAGCAAATAAAAAGATCGTTGCAGTCCATATTTGCGCAGTTGTAATACACATCGCAAGAAGTTTGGCAAAGAGAGCAGGTAGCAATGGGAGAAGATCCCTCTTCGCTAATCGGAACAACAAGCCGATCGTCGAAAACAAAGAGTTTTCCCTTCCAATGACTAGACCCCTCTTTCAAGCCATATTCAATCACCCCGCCATCCAATTGGTATACTTTTTCAAAACCTTCTTTTTTCAATACGGCGGAATAAAATTCACAGCGAATGCCCCCTGTGCAATACATCATCACAGAAGTTTTTTTGGGATCGCATTTTTCTTTGAGTTCTTTCGCATAGGTTGGAAACTGGCGAAAAGTCTCGAGTTTAGGGAGTTCCGCCCCCTCAAAGTGGCCGACTTCCCATTCGTAGTCGTTTCTGACATCCAAAAGAAGGGTATTTGCATCTTTTGTTTCCATCTTCTTTTTCCACTCTTCAGGCGATATATGTTCGCCCACTTGTGAAAAATCGACCTCGCAGTCGATCGCAACGAGCTGCTTTCTCTCTTTCACCGTCATTTTTGGGAATGCGTGCCTATCCGATGAGTGAATCTTAAAATCGATGTTTTGAAATCTCGGGTCTTTCCGCATCCAGGCCACGTATTCTTCCGCGTGGGCCAAGCTCCCGCTGGCCTGCCCATTGATCCCTTGTTTCGAAATATAAATACGCCCCTTAAAATCGCGCGATAAAAAGAATTCTTTATGATTCTTTACTTCAAGAGCAGGGTCTTCAATCGGTCCAATAAAGTAATAAGCTAAAACAGAGTACATAAAACAGCGTCGTTCGTTAATGGAAGGAAAGTATATCCAAAAAACAAGATCGGATCAATCAAATTTTGAGTGATCTTTCTTCTTTA
>CAYOMT010000043.1:0-11322 GCA_964405125.1 uncultured bacterium | reverse complement strand
GTGGAAAACTGGGGATTGCTTTCATCTGTGAAGTAAAGATTGTCAAATCCAATTGTCTTCACAATCCCCGCTCTATGAAAAACATGCCAGACTTCTTCGGTAAGCCCGCTAATCACGAGATATCGATGGCTCGAACGGAGCTTCTCATAAAGATGCAAAATGGCAATGCACATCGATGCATCCATATGGTGGACATTATTCAGCCTCAAAACAATGGCTTGCACATGGGGATCTTCCGCAACCGCTTGCATAGCCGATTGAAACACATCCGCTGCAGCAAAATAAAGCTCCCCGCCAATGCCGATAATCCGCACTTTTCTGTGCACTTCATCGTGGGTGCTCACAGAAATAAGGCGCCCCTTCGAATTGAAGGCATATTCGACAAGATGCGGCGTAGAAGATTTTTGCAAATAGGTCCCAATCGAGATCACAATCCCGATAAAAAATGCGACATCCAAACTAAAAAAAAGGCAGGATAGAAAGGTCAATAAAAAAACAGAAGCATCTTGCAAGGTCGCTCGAAAAATGAGTTGGATCTCTTTCCAGTCCATTAAAGTATGAACCCCTGCAATCAAAAGAGCCGCCAATGCCGCCAAAGGAATATGAGCCACAAGCGGCCAGAAAAAGAAAAGAACCGCCCCCGTAATCAGGCCGCTAAAAATCGCCGCAAAACGAGTTTTCGCATGGAGCCGATAGTTCAAAGCTGTTCGCGTCGCGCTCCCCGAACTCGGCATAGATCCCGTCACAGTGGAAAGCACAATATTGCTCACCCCTAAACCAAATACATCTTGATTGATCTGAATTTTTTGCCCCGTCTTCCCTCCAAAGGTCCGAGAAATCGAAAACACCTCGAGAATCCCCAAAAAAGCAATCGCAACGGCTGCCGGGAAAATCTTATTCAAAATCTTCAAATGAAAAATCGGAAATGTCATTTCAGGAAAAGGGTTTTGGGGAAGCTGCAAATCCCCTAGCATCTTCACAGGCTCCGCCATCACCCATAAATTCAATCCCTCGGCAAGAAGCGATCCCACAATAATCACAATCAAAGCATGCGGCCAATTCTTGAAATAATAACGCATCGAAACAAGAAGCAAAAGGCTCACAACCCCAACTAAAAACGTCGTCCACTTCAACTGAGGCAAAAAGACAAAAAACATCCCGGCCTGCATCAAAAGAGGATCATCGCTCGGAGGCGACGCAATCCCCGTAAAAGAAAACATCTGGGTGATCGCAATTGCAACTGTAATCCCCCCAAAATATCCCAAAACTACCGGCCTGCCAACAAATTGCAAAAGTTTGCTCACATTGAAAAAGGCAGCGCCTATCTGAATGAGCCCTATCACCAAAACCATCTGCATCAAAATCATAAGCACAATGGCTTCTTGCTGCGCCCCTGTCACGTTTTCAAAATACGAATACATAACATCGGCAAGAGATGTCTGCAATAAAATCGCCGTCCCCGTGCTCGGACCCGATACAAGCGTCCGCGAACAGCCCAAAGATGCCGTAAAAATTGTCCCAAAAATCGCAGAAAAAAGACCTGCCGTCGGAGGCAATCCCGCCAATAAAGAATAGGCTATCGACTGCGGAATTGTCATCAAAGCAACAGCCAAAGCCGCAAAAAGATCATCCCGTAAAAAAGAAAAACGGTATCCCCTAATATCGCCCATAAACGGGGTCAAAGAAATAGAGCTGGGTCTCGGAATCTGCATGATCTCTTGTGCTTAAAATATACTTCTCTCGAAAAAAATTCCACTTTCAGAAATTTTCTTCCTAAGAAGAATATAACTATTTTGATTTAAAGTAGTTAAGAAAAAAGAGAACGATGTTTCCTAGACTGATTCGCAGACGAGAGGCTCTTGCTCTTCCTCAAATCGAGAGGAAGTCCCCTTGCCGCGCAACTCAAATACCAAAGGACAGCCGGGGAAAGGAAACTCTTCCCTCAAGTTATTCACAAGGTACTTTTTGTAGGTATCGGTCATGAGATCGGGTTTATTGACAAACAGCACAAATTTGGGAGGATTTGCGGAGACTTGCGTGAGATAATAAATGCGCAGACGTCTTCCTTGAATCATCGGCGGGTGGCATTTTTGCAAACATCTTTCGATGAATTTATTGAGAGCCCCTGTTCCAATTCTCAAATGGCGCGCAGCAAACACTTCTTTGACGGCAGGAAGGATTTTTTCCAGGTTGCGGCCGTCGATCGCCGACATAAATACGGTGGGACAGTGCGCAAGGAAGGGAGCGGCTTCTTTTACTCCGCGCATCGCGTGTTCCATCCGAACATTTTTCACAAGATCCCATTTATTGAAAAGGAGGATGCAGCTTTTCCCCATCTCTTCAATTTCTGCCGCAATCCGTCTTTCCTGCGTTGTAAACCCTTCAAACGAGTCGAGAATCAAAAGACAAACATCCGCTCTTTCGATCGCTTCATCGGTGCGGATTGCAGCAAACTTATCGACGACCTCTTTTTCGGCCTTTTTTCTCCGAATCCCCGCCGTATCAATCAAAAGATATTTTTGCCCATCTTGCTCGTAAAGCATATCGATCGCATCTCTCGTGGTCCCTGCAATCGGGCTCACAATCGATCGATCTTCCTTGAGAAGCTGGTTGAGAAGGGTCGATTTTCCGACATTCGGTCTTCCCACAATCGCCACTCGGATTGCATCTTCGGGGATGGGGGGCTCTTCTTTTTCAACAATTGTTTTTAAGGCCGATTCCAAGAGTTCGGCAATATTATTTCCTTGGAGAGCGGAAACGCCAAAAATTTCTTTGATCCCCAAAGAATAAAAAGGGTGGATTTTCTCGTCATCCCCGTGGCGGTCGATCTTATTGACCGCGATAAAGACAGGTTTTTTTGAACGCTTTAGTTTTTTTGCCACTTCCTCGTCATAAACGCTCACGCCGACTTGGCCATCTACGACTAAAATTACGGCATCGGCCTCTTCAATGGCGATTTCAGCCTGTCTTTTGACAAGCTCGGCAAAGGGGATCTTCCCGGAAAAATCAATCCCGCCCGTATCGATCAAAATAAATGGACGCCCGAATAATTCGGCCTTTGCATAGAGGCGATCGCGGGTAATTCCTTCTTGTTCATCGACAATAGAAATTCTTTGTTGACAGATCCGGTTGAATAAAGCCGACTTTCCCACATTGGGGCGGCCTACGAGAGCAATTTTTGGAAGCATAGCGGGGGAGATTATATCCGAATGGGATCTTATAGTGCTACATGGAATACATTTTTTCAAAGACTTTGAGAAGTTCGTCTCTACTCAAATAATTAATTTGATCGTCGGTCCCCACGATTTGCTCTAAAAGTCCCTTTTTTCTCTCGATGATTTCGTGGATATGCTCTTCAATTGTATTTTTCGTGACAAGTTTAAATACCTGGACGCCTCGGCTTTGCCCGATTCTGTGGACCCGGTCGGTGGCTTGATTTTCTTTGGCCGGATTCCACCAGCGATCGTAATGGATGACAATTGATGCAACGGTCAAATCAATCCCCACCCCGGCGGCAAGGAGCGAAGCGACAAACACCTCGCAGGAAGGATCTTCTCGGAATTTGCGCAGTTGTTCATTCCGATCCCGAGTGGAGCCCTTGATCGAGGCGTAATGGACCCCCTTTTTCTTGAGATGGGATTCAATGATTGCCAACATATCCAAATATTGAGAAAAAACGACCACTTTCTGTCCGCTTTCGTGGGCTTCATTGAGAAGTTCGACAAAAAGATCCCACTTTCCGGACGCTTGTTTTTGATAGTGTTTCACATCTTTAGAAACAAGAGCGGGATGGTCGCAAATCTGCTTCATTTTTGAAAGAGCGGAAAAAACATGGACATAAGAAATGGGCCTGGACGCATCTTTCAAGTCTTTATACACAGTATCGCGCATCTGTTCTGCGACTTGAGAATAGAGAACTTTTTGATCCTCGGATAAATCGCAGTAGGCAATCTCTTCGATTTTTTCGGGAAGATCGCGAAGGACCTCGCTTTTTTTCCGACGCAAAATAAAGGGCTTGATCAAGCGTCCCAAAAGGGCTTTTTTTTCCTCGTCCTGATCTTTTTCAATCGGATGAACAAACAATTCTCGAAAGACAGCATCCGTCGGCATATAAGAGGGAAGGACAATATCGAAAAGGGATTTGATTTCGCGCAGCCTATTTTCAATCGGAGTTCCTGTAAGGCCAAGACGCATTTTCGCATGCATTCTTCGCAACGCCTGATGCGTTTGCGATGCATAATTTTTCGCGACCTGGATTTCATCGTAAAAAGCCGCTTCAAAGGAAAGAGAGCCTAAAATATCGCTTGCCTGGCGCAAAATCCCATACGATGTGAGGAGCAGATCATAATCTGTTTCAAATCCATCTAAGTTCCGATCCACTCCGTAATATGTACAGACGCGGATATCCGGCAAAAATCGCTTCAAAAGCTCTTGCCAATGATAGATCACCGAAGTCGGGCAAACGACTAAATACTTATTTCTCTTTTCTGAATCGAGATTGATAATGGCAGCCAAAAGCGCCATGGCTTGGTGTGTTTTTCCAAGCCCCATATCATCGCAAAGAAGCCCGGATAAACCGTGGCAATAAAGAAACCAAAGCCAATGAACGCCCTGCTCTTGATAGGGCCTCAATGTCGATTTCAGTCCCGTAATATCGAATAGACGGTCTGTTTCAAATAAAGTGAGCTCTTTGAGAACTTTGCGCGTTTCAACTGCATTTGGATCACTTCCTTTCGGCTCCTGAATTTCTTCAAACGCCTTCAACCGAATCCACTCTAGAGTATTTAATCGAATGACCCCTTTCTTCCGATCGAGCCGTTTTTTAGGAAGCTGCCGAATCCAATTGAACCTTGGATCTTTAAGAAAAAGAAACCCGGCTTTTGAAAAAAGGTATCTTTTTTTTTCAAATAAAGCGTCCCAAATCGCAAACACATCTGTTGTGCCAATTTCTGATTCATAGACGAGATTCACCAGCCACACTTGGGACCGTTTTCTCGTATCTCGGGAAACTTTCCGAATTTTCAACTTCAAAGAAGATGGTTTTTGCAAACGGGGATCGAGATCGAGGACATATGGTTTTAAAGGATCTAATTCATAGGCGAGAAAAGAAGCTTCCTGCTCTAGAGGAATGACAAGAGGCGTCCGGTATTTTTCGGGAACGCTGATTGCCGAGGGGAGAAAAGAAAATCCAAGTCCTTCTACATAGATCAAATCGCCGAAAAACCGAATTTTCGCAGGATCGACACTCGGAGCATACTGAATTTTAGGCTGGATCGCAATGAACCCCTCTTCATTCAAGGCAATCGAAAGACCCATTTGCTGAATTGGAATCTGGCTATTGAAAAATCGGTGGACCTGCTCCAGCTCTTCTCTATGTCCTGTAACGAAAGAAGAGATCTCCCCTTTTGGCACCTGAAGCCCCGGATGCAAAGGAAGGCGGCCGGAGTCTTTTTTCATATAAAACCCTTGCCCGCGAATATAAATCCATTCGTCAAACCGGAGCGTCTCTTCCGGAGGGAAGGTCAACTCCACATCAAAACAAAGAGATTCATTCTCATCTAAATGAAAAGTCAAATGGGATTCTAAACTCCCCAAATGCGTTTGATACCCAGGATATTGATGCAGCCATAGGCGATGCCGGTTGATAAAATCGGACATCTCGCTTTTCTCAACCACTTTTTCAGGAGTAGAAAAAACCCAATCTTCGATGAGGTAAAATCCTTTTCCCGGAATATAACCCCAAGGAATGAAGCAAGCGGCTTTTGGATTTTTAAATTCCTCCGGATCGAATAAATAAAGTTGGATGTGGAGATTCGACGCTTCATCAAAATGGAGCCTATACTTGGCTTTCATAGGCTCTAAGTGCATCGGAAGAAAGCGGGAAAGTTCTTTGGAAGATTGAGTCAATACCTCGGAAATCATGGAAGGCGGGATCATTTCTTGCTGAAAAAGAAGCGAAGCGCTTTGCCGATAGAATCCTTGATTTTCTAAATAGAGCCAATCCCCTATCTGAACTCCTTCTTTTTCCATTTTAGGAGGCGTCTTCTTGTCATTTTTTTTAACGATAAGAGATCTCTTTTCTTCATCATAGACGACCCCTTCAATCGCATGGCTGTCTCCATCCATGATTTCAAGAGGGGTTGCAACCGTGGAAAGGGAAGGAATAATCCAAGGCAAATGGACTTCCGAAATATAAAATTTCATTTCCACATCCCGAAACTTCACAATCATTTCATGAGGAAGAGGAGATCCTTGGAATTGAATGGTATATGGCTTTTTTTCATCCTGTAAATACATGAACCATTTGGCAAGATCGGACCAAAAAGAAAGCTCGTAGCGAAGAAGATAGCTTGCCTGCCCTTTTCGATACTGCTGGATTTCTTCTGCAGAGAGGTTTGAGAACTTGATCGATGTTTCTTCCGTCTCTTCAATTCTTCCCGAAACAATCTCATGAAATCGCTTCTTTGCTTCGGGAGTCAGTGGATGGATGGAAAACAGAACTTTTTTCGTTGCAGAGACGCATGAGAATGACTCATCCGGCTGTTTGACAAGACACTTGGAATCGACGCCCTGCCTCTTGGCCTCCATTTGGAATAAACGGTTCCAGAGCGATTTTTTAAATCGCTCGTGCAAAGGTTCTTGCGTATGATTGAAGATGCGAAAATAGGCAGAGGCTAAATGGACGCACCCCTTTCCTTCTTCGGAGGCTTTGCAAGTGCAGAAAAAATCTGAAAGAGAGCCATCGTCTTTCATCTGGAAAAAAGCGAATGCTTTCTTTTTCCCTTTCTCTTGCACTTCAATATGATACGTTCCCCTGGAGAAAACAGGTTCTTTGACATTGCCAGAAAGCCAAAGAGACCGAGCAGGCGATGCGAACACTTGAAGAAAATCAGGAAGGTTTTCCATATCTACCTTCCTTTCATTCTACTTCCCTTATTTTTTTCCTGTCTACTATAGAATGGGGGCGATTTCAAAGACCAAATCGTCGATATCTTGCTTGGCGACGGTTTCTTTTGGGGCGATGGCTTGGATGGCCGATTTCAAAAGATCTAAATGGATCTCTTCTTTGGCCGAAATTTCAAAAAGGGTGGAAGGATCAAATGGATAGCGGGAGCGAAACGAATCGGCAATTTCCCTTGTTTCTTCTTGATCGATTTTATTGAGCGCAACGAGAAACGGCTTTTCGAGAAGCGAAGGGTTATACGCAAAAAGCTCTCTACGAAGCATTTCAAATTCTTCAAAGGGATCTCTTTCTTGGAAAGGGGCGAGTTCGACGAGGAAAATTAAAATGGAAGTCCTTTCGACGTGCTTTAAAAAAGAGATGCCCAATCCCCGATCTTCAGACGCTTTATCGATCAATCCCGGAATGTCGGCGATGAGGAGCTTTTGCCCGCTATCGCAGCGCATAATCCCAAGATTCGGCCGCAGCGTTGTAAAAGGGTAAGGAGCAATTTTTACTTCAATGTAGGCAAGCTTAGAAATCAGCGTCGATTTGCCTGCATTCGGCATCCCGACAAGGCCGATATCGGCAATGATTTTCAGCTCCAGCTCGACTTCGCAAGATTCTCCGGGAAGGCCAGGAGTGCAAACAAAAGGCGCTTGGTGGGTCGGAGTTCGAAAACGGCTATTTCCCTTGCCCCCTTTTCCTCCCTTGCACACTCTCCAGGTTTGACCCTCTTCGGTGAAATCGCAAAGGATCTCTCCGGTCTTGATATCTTTCAGAAGAGTTCCTAAAGGGACTTTGAGGACGCGGTCCTTCCCATTTCTCCCCGTCCGATTATTTGCTTCGCCGGGCATGCCGTTTTCCGCTTTAATAATCCGACGATTGCGCAAATTTTCGAGAGAGGGAATTTGAGTGTCTGCCTGAAGAATAATGGAGCCGCCATGACCGCCGTCGCCGCCGGCCGGGCCCCCTTTGGGAATATATTTTTCACGGCGCCAAGCAATGACGCCATTGCCCCCCTTGCCCGCCGATAACTGAAGTTGAACTGTATCGACGAACATGGGTTTTTCTTATTGTTCCTGCACCGGAACGACAGCTACATAAGTCTTATTTGACTTATGGAACTGCACAATCCCGTCGACAAGCGCGAATAAAGTATAATCTTTACCCACTCCGACGTTCTTGCAAGGGTGCCATTTTGTTCCACACTGACGCACGAGAACGCTGCCTGTTGTCACAAACTGTCCCGCGGTTGCTTTGATGCCTAGACGCTGCGAATTCGAATCGCGCCCGTTTCTAGTAGATCCCTGACCTTTCTTATGTGCCATTTATCAAACCTCTATTATGCCACTGCGATTTTTGTAATTTTGACACGAGAATATTTCTGTCTATGCCCAACAGTGCGGCGATAATTCTTACGTCTTTTGTATTTGAAAGCGATGACCTTCGGTCCTTTTTCCACTCCCAAAACCTCTCCATGAACCATACATTGCGGCACATGAGGCTGGCCAATCTGAGCATTCGCCCCGTCGGTTACAAATAAAACTTTATCGAAGGTGACTGCGCCTTCTACATTCAACAACTCGACATCGAGCTCATCGCCTTCTTGGACTCGATACTGTTTTCCACCTGTTTCGATGATGGCGTACATGATTCCTCCGAAATAATCGGCTGAGATATTAATCGATTCGCCCCCCAACTGTCAAGAGTTTCTAAATTTCTCTAAAGAGACCACTTTTTCAAAAGAATTTTCTTTTTCTTTTTGAGGGCTTTCAAAGAGCGATTAAATATTTGAGTAACCCCTTTTTCCGTCCCCTTTAATGTCGCGAGGCGAAGCCCTTTTCGACTGAGAGGGCCGGAAACAATTTTTAATTTCCCCGAATAAAGATCCGCCACGTAATTCACTGCGGGAAGGCGATCCAACAAAACCCCTGCCACATCCCCGTAAACCGCTGCATTCAAAAGATCCGGGATCGATGGATAGCTTTTCACCCGAATGTCGGGGTATTTATCTAAAATAAATTCTAATGAATCACCCGAAAGAACTCCGATCGCTCGATCGCCTACTTCCGATAGTTTCTTATACCCGGCATCCTCTCTTACAATCAATACGGGGCCAAGGTCCAAAATATTTTGAGAAAAGTCGTATTTGGCTAAATTGAATGTATAGGGAGGAAGTCCGGTGAGAATTGCATCGTATTTCTTTTCTTTGAGCCCTGAAAATAGGGTGTCCCAGTTTGCCGGGATTTTTTCAAATACAACCCCTTCGTACTTTGCAATTTCCTGGAGAAGATCTTCCGTGAACCCATTTACATAGCCGGTTTGAGGGCCAAAATTGAAATTTTCCCAAGAAGAGTCTACGCCGATTCGGATTTTCTCAGAATGCTTATTTGCGCCGCATCCATATAAAACCAAAAGCGTTGCAAGAAAAAATCGAAAAATCATTTTGAAGCTCCAATCCGGCATCGATCGTGCTCAGAATATTCTTCTCTCACTTTATTTAAAATATCTGGGTCCGGAGGCTGAGGGGCAAGATCCCAAATTTCCTTCGCATATTTGCGAATAGATGTGTCTACAGAAAAGTTTCCCATACCGGCTATATTATGCATCGCCATTTCCGCCCATTCCATGGGGCGCAAGAAGAGCTCTTCCACTTTTTGCTGCGTCTCATAATACGATCTAAAATCCTGCAAAATCCGATAGACATCTTTTTCGACAAGATCTTGATGGATTTGCGCAAAGGCCTCGGCCTCCTCGGCATTTTCCGAAAAACTCCCGTCTTTCAAAGAATCGACAGCGCGCCGAAGCTCAGCGTCGCGAATATAAATATCCCACGCCTTATAAGGCTTTTGATTTTGCTCGCTGCTTTCTCCAAATCGAAAGGGCCACCAAGAATCTGTCACAGCCTGGCGCATTTCGATATTCGCTCCATCCTCTGTCCCGATTGTCAAAGCTCCATTCATCGCAAGCTTCATATTTCCGGTCCCCGAAGCTTCCCATCCGGCAGTCGAAATTTGCTGGGATAAATCAGAGGCCGGAATGATGATTTCCGCAAGAGAAACATTGTAATTTTCTATAAAAACAACGCTCAGCTTCTTGCGCAGATCTGGATCGGATTGCACTTTTCTATGGATCGCGCAAATGAGCTGAATGATTTGTTTTGCTCTCACATATCCGGGAGCGGCTTTCCCGCCAAAAATCACAAGCCGAGGCACGAGATGCTTCCTTGTTTTATCTTGGATCTCGTGGATCATGACAATCAAATGCAAAGCGTTCAAAAGCTGTCTTTTATATTCGTGGATTCTTTTAATCTGCACATCAAATAGAGCCTCTTCGTCCAAACAGCAAGGGTGAGGCGTCATCTTGCCTGAAATATCGCGCGTTGCATTCTCTCTTTCTAAAAATTGGAGCAAGTTCTTTTTATTTTGTTTTTTGATCGCAAGAAATTCTTGGCAAGAAGATGGGTCTTTTGCAAAAGAAGATAGTTTGCTGATTTGAGAAAAATCGGTCACCCAGCCCTTTCCAATGCGCGAAGTGATAAAAGCTGCAAGCAGAGGATTGGCGTCGAGGAGCCATCTTCTTTGCGTCACTCCATTTGTCACATTGAGAAATTTTTCAGGAAATAGTTCATAAAAATCTTTAAAAAGATCTGTTTTTAAAAGATGGGTGTGCAGTTCCGCCACTCCATTGACTTTATGCGATCCCCAAATCGCCAAATGCGACATCCGAATCTGCCCCATTTCTAAGATGGAAACTCTCCTGACCCGATCCTCGTCGCCGGGAAAGCGCTCCCGCACTTTTTCGCAGAGCATCAGATTCATTTTCTGAATGGTGTTGAACTGGCGGGGAAGAAGCTCTCGCAAACGATGCTCATTCCATTCCTCGAGACCTTCCCTTAGAATCGTATGATTTGTATACCCGCAGCAAGCTTGGCATGTTTCAATCGCTTCATTCCAAGAAAAGTCATAGTTTTTCACAAGGCTGCGCGCGAGTTCTGCCACGACTAAAGCAGGATGCGTATCGTTGATTTGGATGCGCACTTTATCGGCCAAATTCGACATCTCCCCATGAATGCGCAGATGGCGGCGCAAAATGTCTTTCAAAGAGGCAGAAACCAAGAGGAATTCTTGCTTGAGGCGAACTCTTTTCCCAAGCTCTGTGTTGTCATTGGGATAAAGAACATCGGTTAAAGAAGTATTTTCTACAGCAGACTCTAAAAACCCCGCATTGTAGCGCTGCAATTGAAAATTGCGCGGAGATTCTTTCGTCGACCAAAGACGCAAAGTCAATACAGAATAATCGGGAAGCTCGCTATAGTCAAAAATCGGGGTATCGAAAGGAAAAGAAGCAACCTCCTAGACCCACCAAAAAAAAAAAAA
>CAYOMT010000042.1:9672-11403 GCA_964405125.1 uncultured bacterium | reverse complement strand
ACGTGGTACACTAGCCAGATACATACCCTACGAGGAGAATCATAGCATGCGCTGGTTATTTCGAACGAATCTTCGTTCTTTCTATCTGCTCAATGCTACCCAATTTACCGGGGCTCTCAATGATAATATTTTTAAACTCCTCGTCATTTACCTTCTCATCTCCGTCAAAGGGCCTGCCTCTGCAAACATCATCCTCTCCCTTGCAGGCGCTATTTTTGTCATCCCGTTTCTCCTTTTTTCCTCGGGCGCAGGGGTTCTTGCAGACAAAATCAGCAAGCGGAGCATCATTGTTTTTTCAAAATGCCTTGAACTGACCATCATGCTTTTTTCTTGCGCCATTGTCTATGCGCAATGGGAATTTGGTCTATACGCAGCCCTTTTTCTTTTGGCGACGCATAGCGCCATTTTCGGCCCTTCGAAGTATGGAATTATCCCAGAACTTGTCGAGCAGAAGATGGTTTCTAGGGCCAATGGCTCTTTAACTTCTCTGACCTATCTCGCCATGATCTTGGGCACATTCCTCGCTTCTTTCCTGACAAAAATTACCGGGAAAAACTTCGTTGCCATTGCCGTATTTTGCACCGTTGTTTCGATCTTCGGCTTAATCACAGCTCTTGGAATCACAAAAACAGAGCCGGGGAGATCGAAGAAGAAAATCAATCCCTTCTTTTTCTATGAAATCTACCAAACCGTCCGGATCTCCTGGAAGATTCCCCATCTCCTTCCTTGTATATTCGGCTCTTCTTTTTTTCTCTTCATTGGCGCTTTTACCCAATTAAATATGATCCCTTTTGCTATGCAATCGCTCCATTTGAGCGAAGTGGGCGGAGGATTTCTTTTTTTAGCCACAGCCATCGGCATTGCCATTGGCTCCATGTTGTGCGGACGCCTATCCAAAGACAATGTAGAGCCAGGAATTTCTTGTATCGCAGGGATCTTTATCGGTCTTTTCTTCCTGCTCCTCTCCTTATTTTCCTCTTCTCTCACAGCTGTGGTCATCCTTTTGACTCTCCTCGGGATTGTGGGGGGATGCTATTTAGTTCCCTTTGATTCGTATCTGCAAGTCAATAGTCCGGTTGAAAAGCGGGGTCAAATCATCGCGGCTTCGAATTTTTTTAGCTTTATCGGCGTTTTAATGGCCGCCATATATCTTTACTTAGTCAGTGAAAATTTTGGATTTTCGGCCTCGAGCGGATTTGCCCTTCTCGGAGTGCTCTCGCTGATTGCAAACTTCATCACAACGGGGAGGTTTTCCTCTCTATTTTTTCCCTTTTTCGCAAAAAAAATTCTCAAGCGATTTCGAAAACCCCATCTAGCTTCTTCTCTCCCCAATCCGGAAGACATCATCCTCCTTCAAAGCAATTCTTGGTGGGATGCCATCCTTCTATACACATATATCCCGCGCCTAAAAATATTCCTCCCCAGAAAACCATTCCGGAAATTTCCCTGGACAAATGGTCTTGTCGACTCATTTCGGCTGATCCCGCATGAACTCGACGATAAAGGGATGGAAAAATTATCTTATGAAATCCAAAAATGCCGAAAAAACAAAGAGCCCATTTGCCTATTTTTCTGCAGAGAAAAGGACGCCTCTTTAATCAAATCCTATCATCATGCACTCCAAAGCCTGCAGATCCCCGTAAGCACGGTCCGAATCCAAAAAGAAAAAACCAAAAAGTCTTTTTTAGGAATTCACTACCCGCAAAAACAAATCAGCATAAAGTTTTAAAC
>CAYOMT010000042.1:7782-9572 GCA_964405125.1 uncultured bacterium | reverse complement strand
CTCAATGCAACCATTTCATTTTTCATCAAAACTTTTAAAGGGGCGAGAGTTCCCTTTCTTGCAAAAAGGATCTCTCCTCTAGGAAATGCAACAGAAATCCAGTCTGGATCTGCCATATCGAGAGCTTTCAATCGAATCCCGTAGGGAAGTGTAAGAAAAGGACCTACTTTGATGTCCTTTTCTTTGTAAAAATGGGAATAGAGAGAGCTAACTTGGATAGAGGGTTCGTATTCTTCTACGAGAATAAAAGATTCAGACAATACCCAACCCAAATAGCCATCGGGCGTTGAGATGAAAGACCATTTCCCTTCTTCTTGAAAAAAAGCCACCTTCTCTGCAAAGAGAGCTTGAGAAACCACTTCCGATTTCTCGGAAGGGCTCTTTCTCATGTTCACTACAGGCTGAATAACGATCATTAAAATGCGTAAATAAATTCGAGCTCAAACTGCTTCATGATCAAATTAGGACCCAATTGTTTATCCAACGTCCAAGCGCATTGAAAATTCGGATTCAATGTCACGTTATCGGTGAAGGCATACAGACCATCGATCGCAAAGCCGTAATAGTTGCCTCTTCCCGTTGCCGTCGCACGCGTTGTAGGTCCTCCGCTTCCGTCATTTTTGAGTGTATAAAGACCTTCATCGCCTGCATTCCCTCGGCCAATTCCGTTGGCATCATAGGAAGGGATCGCCTGAGCTTGAACCCACTGGAAGTTCGCATCGACAGCCCAATCGTATTTCTTTTTTACAAGACCCAAAGAAACGCCTGTATACCAGCCCCAATTCTGCTTCCCAAATGGCTGCCCTTCAACCCCGACTCTTGCCAAAGGATTATTGAGAGCCAAGTGATTCACTAAGCCCGCTCCATAAAACTTGATTAGCTTTTTCCCCATCCACTGCGGATAAAACTGATAGGAGGCAAGAAATTGAGAAACCAAGAATCTATAGCGAAGATTGGTCAACTGATTTTCGGCATTCGTGTTCCCTTTTTCCGTTTCGCTGCCGGGACGATACCAATCGATCAAGGAATATTTGACATTCAACCCCGTGTCGGCAATGCTCAAAGCTCCAATCTCGCCGACAAATCCGTAGTGATTTGTCTTATCGTTGACAATGAAAGCGCCTAAATTGGTATAGCAATCGGCAATCGAGCGGAAAGCCTTGCTAAAGCGAAGAAGCCCTCCATCGAAAATAGCGCCAAACTCGATCTTGGAATCAAATACGTTGCCCAAATTGCGGCGGCCGATGTCGGCATCCATAGTGAACGTATCTCCCGCCACAAGACGCCCGCCAAGGTACGCTTTTTCCAAACGGATTCTATTCGTCGTTCCGGAGCGCTGGCCCATGTCGTTATCATATTCCAACTTGATCGCAGCCCAGGATCTATCTGTGTGGTAATCGAGCATTAAATTAAACTCTACATCCCACGCATACATCGGTTTAAGACCGTCTTTGCCGCGCTGGGCGATCCCGTTTCTATCTTCGCTCGTGATCTGAAACTCAGAACGGACCTCTCCGCTCAAAGATAAGTCTCCGCCGATCTCCCGCATTGTCACAAGGCGTTTATCTTGGAGCCAGCGGCGCAGCGCATCCATGTCCTTGCCATTGTCATCGCGTTGATTCCCTCTATCTATATCGGCAGATTGCGCAAAAATCTCCGCAGAGAAGGAGATGAAGAGGAGGAAGAATCCTAGAATCAAGTGTAATCGTTTTATCATTTTCGTCCCTTTTGAAGGGGACTATTATAAGAAAACACCCTTTTATAGGCAAAATCAAAATTCAATTCAAAGC
>CAYOMT010000042.1:0-7682 GCA_964405125.1 uncultured bacterium | reverse complement strand
AGGGAGCTTCACACATAAAGAAAGAGGAGAATCGGTTATCATAGATGGGGCAATACTCTACAAAAAAAACTCTTTTTACACAATCCTCTAAAACCGAATTTGCGCAGAAAAAGAGAGTCCCTCCTCAAACCATCCCCGCCACTCAACGCCCATCAAGAACCGATCGCCGCTCGAAATACTGCAACCGCCGAAAGGGCCCAACTGATGGCGCGCATGCATTCTCCCGGTTCCCGTCGGAAGATGCCACATTTTAAAGCGAGTCCGATTGACTGCAAATCCCAAATAGGGGGCAAATAAGGAAATTTTTTGAGTTAAAGCCACTCCCAATTGCCAATATCGGAGCAAAGAAGTGACGCTCTCTCCACTCGGCTTTCCATTCGTCGTGGAAGAGCCTCCCATCCAATCCCACCCGCCTGCCTGCGCATCCACTGCAAAGGTCGTATCGCGGGCATTGAACACAATGAGTTTTGCATCCCCTCCCCAAAGAAGTCCTCCGGATAGAGACCCTATGACATTGCGATCTTTTTGCTGCCATCCGCAAGAAAATTGACCCGACCCGAGCATGAGCTGGAGATTGAATCTCTCTCGAATGCTCCAGCAAAAAGTTCCAAGCTCAGAAGTTCCCGCAATAAATCCTTTCCGAAGATGCAGGCAATCGCTGGAATGACAGCTGCGCATTCTTTTTTGAAATAAATAATCTCCGACAAAACCGCACTGCGGATTCGACCAGCACGTATCGGGAATGGCAAACCCCTCTTCCAATAGAGAAGGGAGGGTAGGATTGCCAATCGGAGCTGCGAAAAGAGGCCATGCAAATAATAAAATAAGCCAAATCAAAATCTAAAATCTCCGGAAATCGAGATGGCCTCTTCATCGATCAATCTGGCTTCGACATTCAGCATAAAGTATTTGCCGGTCGACAGCGTACAGCCTAAATAAAGCCCTGCGGGAATCCGATTTTTAAAATGATCCTGGCGAGCTCCCAAATCGGCAACCGACGCATTCACTCCGTCAAGCGCCGTCCGAACATTTAAATAGTCCACTCCGATGTAGGGGGTAAAAAGATCGATGTGATAGGAAATGCCGCAATTGGCCTGCCACTGCCGCATGCGGCATCTGGCTCCGGAGACAGGGATATTGGAGCCGTCGACTGTGAGCCACTGGACGTGGTTATGCAAAGCCGAATACCTCCCTCCAAATCCCAAGTCCCAGTTTCCCCATGTGAACAAAACGGCTCTGCCGCCCACGGCCCATAAGAAATTATGAGATGTTTCCAGCTCTGCATTCCGAATTCGATCGGCCATATCGGAAAAGCGCCACTCGGCGCAGACTCTTGAAGAACCAAATACGCCATAGAGATCGAGCCGCGCCAAAAGATTCAAAGTAAGGGTTCCGGCATTTGTGGTTTGCGTATATTTATCCACCCTTCCCGAGCCCTCTTCATCCTGTTTCATTTGTCCATCGAAAACAAAATCGCCTTCATATCCCGCGCGCAGATTGGCCCAACATTTTTTAGGAATAAAAAAACCCTCTTGAAGAATCCGAGGCGCCGCCGGATTCCCAATCGGCGCAGAAAAAAGAGAAAGCGCACAAAGACACAGTACGAAAAAAAATCTCATATACTTGTCTTTCCAAGTGATTCGCCAAAATTCGCTTTCGTCTCCAATCCATTTTTCGAATTCAAAACAAGATCTTCGTCAAACACGATTCGTCCCTTTTCAAATAGGATCACAAGACAAGACCCTCCAAAAGAAAAATATCCTTTTTCATCGCCTTTATTCACTTTCTTATCCGCCATATACGTTTGATGAATGGTTCCGACACAAGTCGCCCCGATTTCTGCATAGAGAACTGTTCCAAACAGTTCCGTATCAAAATGGGTTAGCATCCTCTTATTTGTCCAAAGAATGGAAAGATTTTTCCGGAGCGCAATCGGATTGACGGATTGAAAATTCCCCCTAATCAGCTCTGCTTTAGAGGGGATTCCGTCTGCCACAAAATGGAAGCGGTGATAATCGGTCGGACACAAACGGGCAATCACCATAGACCCATCTGCATACCTGCGGGCGTAAGCATCATTTTGTAAAAATGAAAAAAGATCAAACAATTGCCCTTTTACAAAAAATCTCTCTACTTGAGAAAGATCGGGAAATACGAAATACCTCCCATCTGCCGGCAAAGCCGCCCGCGAAAAATCTGCCACAATCGGCCTTGCCTTTGTTTTCAACTTCCTTATGAAAAAATCGTTGAACGACCCAAATGAAGCTTCTTCAAATTCCGCAGTATCGACTCCATAGGCGGCGATAAATGGCGCTATTTTTCTAGCGCTTCCCGGCCGTTTTTGCAAAAAACCATACAATTTAGAAAAAAGGGGAACGCGCGAGATCACAGGGAGTAAAAAAAAAGAAAACAATCGAGCTACCCACGAATCTCCATAGAGAAGAGAAAGGGCCCGATGCCCATAAATCTTTTCCCTTTCTACTTTCCCGCTCTTCCGATCTACATATTGAATGTCCATAGTCAAAGACTATCTATGTCTATAGATTTTTTCAACCTCTGCTAAGATCTTCCTATGCCCCGAAGAAAAGGGAAGCTTTGATAACTCAGCAATTTCGACCCATTCATATCCCTCTTGCGATGCAAAAACAGAATCTCCCCGAATCAAATAAGGGAATAAATGGGCTTTATACCGAGTGAATGTGTGCGTGCAGGGAGTCAAGCGAACTTTCTTTTGTTTGCCAAACATGCTTAAAGACTTCCCTTCTATGTAGGGAAATTCATAAAGCCCTTCCATGACCTTTCCCTTCTCTCCTTTTTTCACTAAAATAAACCCATTTTTCTCTACGACAAACACAGATCTAAATAGCTCTGTGATTTCCTTTTCGATATTCTTGATCGGCAAAGTTTCTGCAAGGCCCCTTTTTCTTCCCAAACAACTCTCTTGCAAGGGACAAATTTCACACCGCGGTTTTGGAGTGCAGATCGTAGCGCCTAGCTCAATCATTGCCTCAGAGGTGAGCCAAGGAGTTTGCGTGTCGAGAATCGCCTCTACTTTTTCTTCGATTTTTTTTCGGGAAGCGCGTAGAGCCACATTCTCTTCAATGCAAAAATAGCGCGAAGCCACTCTTAAAACATTCCCGTCGATTGCAAGAGATCGCTTTTGGAAAGCAAAACTTAAAACAGCTCCCGTCGTGTAAGGGCCAAATCCATAAATCGATTGCAAAGATTCTCTTGTATCCGGAATCTCGCCTCCAAAATCCTCGACAATCTGTTTTGCCGCCCGATGTAAATTCCGAGCCCGGCTATAATATCCAAGTCCTTCCCACGCCTTGATGACATCCTCAATTTTTGCAAGATAAAGAGCCCTGACATCGGGGAAAATTTCCATCCAGCGAAGAAAATAGGGGATGACGACAGCAGCTCTTGTCTGCTGGAGCATCACCTCGGAAATCCAAACGCGGTAAGGAGTTCTATTTTTTCTCCAAGGAAAATCCCGCTGATTTTCCTCGAACCATTTTTCAATTTGTCCCATAATATGGTACACTCACCTCATGCGCCTTGCAGCTCTCAATACCGGCCCCGATTTCCATCTCCTCGATCACATCGCGCCTCTTTCAGATTTTCTACAGATGCCTCTTTTTGTCGAAGAAGAGACAAATTTTACCCTTTCTTCCCATTATTATCCCATGGTAGAAAGACATCATATACCCAATATAGAACATAATCTCCGATTTTTTGCAGATGCATTCGACGCTCTTTTCGAATGCAAATTTTGGACGCCTCAGCTCAAATCGATCTTTTCCGACTTTTATAAAAAAGAGATGCGCCTTATTTTTTGTCCGCATGGACAATCGGATAAAGGATATGCGGCGCCGCTATTGCGCCATTTTGCCGAACAAGAATTTTGTCTTGTCTACGGCAAATTGTTAAAAGATATGCTCTCTGAACTCAAGATCTCCGCGCAAGTGATTGCGACAGGGAATTACCGCCTTCAGTTCTACGAAAAAAATAGAGCATTTTACGATTCTCTTGCCGAAAAAGAAGTCTTTTCCCGCTTTCCTAAAAAACAGCCGACGCTCCTCTATGCGCCCACTTGGAAAGACTCCGATGCCTCGACAAGCTTTTTCACGCATACAGCCTCTCTATGCTCTCATTTCCCGGATCATTGGAACCTCCTTGTCAAAGTCCACCCTCTTTTAGAGCAAAGAGATCCCGCAGAATACTACCGAACCTCGCATCTCATCGAACAAAAACCAAACCGAATCCTCCTTTCAGACTTCATCCCGATCTACCCCCTCCTATCCAAAGTAGATGTATACCTAGGAGACTATTCCTCAGTTGGTTACGATTTTCTCTATTTTGAAAAACCGATGTTTTTCCTTCTCGATTCAAAACTTCCCCAAGGACGCCTCCACACCTGCGGAACTATCTTAAATCATCCCAAGGATCTTTTTGTAAAACTCGAAAAAAACAAAGATTTTTCTAAAAAACAAAGAGATCTATACGAATACGCTTTTTTAAAATAATGTTTATATAATATGTATATCGAAATTATGATATAATAATTCGATATGAATAATATAATAGAAACATTTCTCCCTCCCGAATCCAGGACTTTATACGACTACCTAACCGAGGGAACGCCTCTCCATTGGCTTGATTCTCAAAGACTTGAGAAGGAAAAAGCAATCTACCAAAAGTATACGCCCTGGCAAAAGATTGGCATGGCGGCGCTCTGCGCAACTCTAAATTTTCCAAAAAGATTATTGATTTCAAGGATCGCAAAATCCATTCTTTTGAAAGACCAGGGTAAAGCGATAGATAAAATAGCAAAAGAACTAGGCCCTTTAAAGTATTTTTTTATCGCCACTTTAGTAGGCCCTATCGTAGAGGAGCTTATTTTCCGCAGCAGCTTTCAGGATCTAATCCAAAGAATTTCAAGTTCCTCTAAAATTCAAATCGGGCTGACCCATGCATTGTTTTCTCTCTTGCACGACGATCGGAAGCTCTTTACTTTCTTATATTCCGGATCCTATTCAACCAAATACTACAGCTCGCAAAATCTGCTTCCGAGCATCGCCTCGCATATGGCAAATAACTTCTTCGCGAGTCTTCTAAGGATCTATACCCAAAACACTTAAAAATTTGGTTTTTGAGCGCGCCAAAGCGTCGAATTTCAACGATCGCAAGTACCTTTGTATTTTTTCTAATACTAAGGTACTTGCGATCGTTGAAATTCGACAGCTTTCGCGCAGCTCAAAAACCAAATTTTTAAGTGTTTTGGGTATACCTGCAATCCAAGATCTAATCTTTCCGCGGAGGGAGAACAAAGAGGGTGTCTAAATCATTTAAATTTGCAGCCATCGGACGAACATCGATCTCATATGCATAACCGCCGGGCTTTGGGGGCTTAACCGAAGTGACAATGCCCACTCGCAAATGGGGAGGAAAAACGCCATCGAATCCAGTTGTCACAAGCAAATCGCCCCTTTCCAAAAGAGGGACTTTCCTTTTTAAAGACCCTTCTTCATCCGGATATTCAAAATTGAATCCAATCCCTTTTAACATGGGACTTCTCGAGCGCCAAAGAGGAAATCCGCTGCCGTGCAATTCCCCTTTGGCTAAATAGTGCTCTTCTTTTTCGATCCCAAGTTCGGTTTTCAAAGATTTTAAATCTCGAATCAAACTTTCCTTTCCACTTCTGCATTCAAGACGCTGAATCAAGGACTCTGCAATCGAGGCAACTTCCTGATTTTGCGCGTCGCCGCGAAGAGCGCGCACAGCAGGGGAAAGGCCTGAATCGGTGATCAAACGAACGCGGGATTGGTGAGCTCCGACATAATCGACAACGCCAATGAGAGACGAGCCCAAAACAACGGGACTATTTTTTGCGATGACAGCTTGGCCTAAAACTCGATTATCGGATTCTCCGACATCGATCCACAAACTGCTGCTCCACGAAGAAGGGTCGCGATAAATGACGCGGGAAGGCATCGCCATCAATTCAGATTGGATGAGCGAAACAAGATGGTGGGAGCGTTTTTGAGATTCTTGTTTTTTTAAAGACTCGAGCCTCTGAAGAGCCCTTTCTTCCGAGAGGAGCCAGTGGGACATTTTTTCGACAGAAAGCCGAAGCATGGCATTTTCTAATTCGAGCTGATCTAATTTCTCTCCATCGGCCTCTTTCTTTTCAGCCCACAATTTTGATGGGCGGTCCGAAAGATACTTTTCCACTTTCTTCACCCATCCCCAAGCCGGGACAAATGAGGCCACGGCATAATAGCGCATCCCGTCGACATAATGATGGGGCAGGCCAATCCAAAAAAAGAGGGAGACCGCCAAAATAAAATAAGGAGGAGTGATGCCCTTGCGCCGCATGATTTAAGAAACCTTTGCAATACAATCGACTACATAATCGATATTTTTTTGATTGAGCCCCGCCACGCTGATTCTCCCATTGTCGAGAAGATAGACTCCGTATTCGTAAATCAGACGATCTACTTGCGCTTTTGTCAAATCGACAAACATAAAAAGACCCAAATGTCCTTTTAAATATTGAAAATCCGCATTCTTTGCAACGAGCCTGAGAACCAATTCGTTTCGCATGGAAACAATTCTTCGGAGCATCCCATCCAATTCATTCATCCACTGCTTTGTAAGATGAGGATCTTTTAAAATTTCAGAAACGATCCGAGGGCCTGAGGCCGGAGGATTTGAATAGAGCACGCGAATGATTTTTTTCACCTGGCTTCCCACGCGCATTTTGGCAGACGCATGATCTGTTACAACATACAAAGCGCCCACTCTCTCGTTGTATAGAGAAAAATTCTTAGAACAGGAATAGGCCACAACAATTTCTCGGCAAAATTCCAAACAAAGGCGAAGAGCCGCCGCATCTTTTTCAAGACCCTCTCCAAAACCTTGATAAGCGCAATCAAAAAACGGGAGGAGCTCTTTTTCCTTCATTATAGAAAAAATTCTCTTCCATTCTAAAAGGGAAGGATCTCTTCCGGAGGGGTTGTGGCATGTGGCGTGAAGGAGAACGGGGGTTTTTGGGGGAAGGGTTGCCAATTTTTCACACATCCCATCGCAATCAAACGCCCTTTTTTCTCGATGATAGTAAGGATACGTCTCGACGCAAATCCCTATGTTTTCAAAAATTTGCCGGTGATTTGCCCAACTAGGCTGGGGGATATAAATTGTTTTTACAATTTCTTGAAAAAGAAATTCGCCCCCTAAACGCAAGGCCCCCGTGCCGCCTAAACTCTGCGCAGAATAGGTTCTTGTCTGAAGATCCTCCCAAAGATTTTTCCCGAAAATAATCGCTCCGAGCCCCTCGTAAAAGGAGGGAATCCCATCAAAAGGGAGGTAATCTGCGGGCAAATCGTGCAATAAAAGCCGTTTTTTAGCTTCTTTTACGGAGCCAAGCAGATCCGATTGCAAATTTTCATCTTTGTAGATGCCGACCATAAGGTCTACTTTATGGGGCCTTGCATCTGCTTTAAAAACACTTGAAAGACCAAAAACTGGGTCGGGCTTGCCTTCCGGCACTTCATTAAAAAACATTATTTCCTATACTATACGTTGAATCAAAATAGGGAAAGGCCCTAAAATCGTTGTCTTAGAATCTATACCCAAAGTACTTCAAAATTTGGTTTTTGAGCTGCGCGAAAGCTGCCGAA
>CAYOMT010000041.1:0-11433 GCA_964405125.1 uncultured bacterium | reverse complement strand
ATCAAACTGAAGAGTTAACTCAGGATGTGTTTCCGCTATCCACTTGCGCAGCGAGTGGGTAGCTGACCACCATTCATAAGTCTTCTTGGATGGATCTGAAAGGTCGGACAGAAACAATCGTCCCGGATCTAAGTGGAATGGTTTCCCGTCGAGGAATCCAAAATTGTGTTCCACATCGTGATCTCCATCTCCGATACCCAGAGAAATCCGGTAAGCGATCATCTTGAGAAAATCATTGAGCGCCGAGAGAAAAGCTTCATCCCCCTTTGTATTCTGAATATTTTCTAACGCCTGATAAAATGGCTCTCCCTTCCTCTGCAAGACAAAGGGAACCTGATTTAAGTTGATCGAATATTCCTGATTTGTCTGATCTTTGACTCTTACGCTCGGAAGCTTTTCCGTCTTTCCTAAATGGACATAGAGAAGTCCTGTTTGCTTTTGCAAAAATTTTTCAGCAATCCGATAACTCTCTTCATAAAAAATCTCTCTTTGCTTCCGTTTTTTTCCCTCTTTTTCCAAATCATAAAAAGCATACCAGGGCATTGCAAAATATTTGCGATTAAAAAATTTCAATACTGTTTTCCCATCCGCACTCACAAATGCAAAAGACTGCCTCCCCGCACCCAGAAAATCATAGGGCTGCTCCAGTATATGCCGAATTTCCAAACAATCCATTTCAGATTGCTCCCTCTTCAATGGCCCTGAAATCGCATCCAAAGAAAATCCCCCCCTCCAATGCGCAATCAGTGAGAGAAGAAGCGCAACAACACAAGGAAGCATCCAGCAAAAAATTTTTCTACTCATATTTTGAAGAATATAATATCCATTTCCAATTTCTGATCAAGAGTTTATTTTTATAATTTAATTAAAACGAAAAAACAAAATAATAAATAAATTCATATATTGAATTCTTGCAAAATAGTCCTCTCTTCGCGATAATGAACAAAAAAAGCACTAGGGAGATTTTGGATGTCAAAAGCCAAATATTTATTACTGGGAACCGGAATTCTATTTGGAACTATCGGTTATATGGGCTACACGAAAAAGAAGCCTGCAGAAGATTCCTTAGTAGCTTTAGTTCAAGAGGTTGCGATCCCCCAAAAACTCCCCGCGCCCCCTCCGAAGCCAGTTGCTAAGCTAGTCGTGGAAGCGCCTCCTGCAGCCCTGCAGACCCCAACCCCCGACCTCTCGGCGGAGGTAGACAGAATCCCTCAATTATTTGCCCTCGACTCTTCAAAACTGCCGATTGTTGAAACAATTTCTTACACAAGCCGAGTTCCTTGGCTCAAAGGGCGGCCTGCCTGGATTTCCGACTATGCTTCGCACTATCAGACATCGCGCCATTTCATCGCGCGGAGCCTCAATAAAAAGGTCGATTATTTCAGCCAAAAAGTAGGTCCTGGAGACCGGTTCAACGTATTTAAAAAAGACAAAAATCTAAAATTCCATCTTTTGATTGATCTTGCAAAGAGCAAAATGCGTTTTTACTACATCGATATGGATACAAATGAACGGATGCTCTTAAAGACCTATCGAGTCGGGCTTGGACGTGTGGATCCCCAAAAAAAATCGGGCTATCTGACTCCGATTGGAAAATATGATCTAGGCGAAAGAATTGCCATCTATAAACCGGGCACCATGGGATTTTTTCAAGACAAAAAAGCGGAGATGATCCGGATTTTTGGCACGCGATGGATTCCGTTTGAAAAAGAAGGCGAAGGCTGTTCTGAATCTGCCAAAGGATTTGGAATTCACGGAGCTCCTTGGGTGACAGATCCTGCGACGGGCCTTCTCACCGAAGACAAAGGTAAAATCGGCAAGTACGATAGCGACGGATGCGTCCGTTTGACTCAAGAGGACATGGAAGAGCTTTTCGCAATCATCATTACAAAGCCGACAACAGTCGAGTTAGTGCGCGACTTTTCTGAAGCCCAAATCCCAGGAGTTGAAAAATGACCATCCTCACTCATGAAAAACAGATCCGAGAAGTCGAAGAGACGTTGCAAAAACTCAAAGAACAAAACGCAAACAAACCCCTCTGGTCTCCCAAAGAAATGCTAGAGATGGAAAAAAAGCTCGATTTGCTGAAAGAAACGGTCTATTCAGAACTTAAACCCTGGGACCGAGTGGCCATTTGCCGCCATCCGCAAAGACCCCACGCCGTCGATTACATTCAGAATTGCGTCGAGGATTTTATCGAAATTTTTGGCGACCGAACTTTTCAAGACGATCACGCGATCATTACTGGCCTTGGAAAAATCAATGGGCAAAAATTCATGATCATCGGCCAAGAAAAAGGGAAAGACACAGAAAGCCGAATCTATCGCAATTTTGGGATGCCTCACCCCGAAGGATATAGAAAAGCCATGCGCTGTATGCATATGGCTGCCAAATTCGATCTGCCGGTCCTTTGCCTTCTCGACACTCCCGGGGCCTATCCAGGTCTTGCGGCCGAAGAAAGAGGACAAGGCTGGATCATTGCTCAAAACCTTTTAGAAATGGCCCGCTTGCCAACGCCTATTATTGTTCTTGTCATCGGAGAAGGCTGCTCCGGAGGCGCTCTTGGCATTGGAGTGGGCGATGTCATTGGCATGATGGAACATTCTTACTATTCGGTGATTTCTCCGGAAGGATGCGCATCGATACTCTGGAAAGACCCTTCGAAAAATTCCACGGCCGCGATCGCGCTCAAAATGCAAGCGGAAGATCTTCTCGATCTCAATATCATCGATCAAGTGATCAAAGAGCCTCTTGGCGGCGCGCATCTCAATCCATCCATTGCATTTGAAAACGTCAAATACTTTATTTCTCAGCAGTGGGAAGCGCTAAAATCGGTCGCAATTGAGGATTTACTAGAAAATCGCTACCAAAAATTCCGCAAAATGGGCAAATTTGAAGAGGAACAAATCCAGGTATCCTCTCATGAAACTTCTTCTCCAAGCAGCCCTGCGCAATAGCCGTCATTTTTGCTTAGCCCTTCTGACCTTTGTCACGCTCCTTCTCCTCACAATTGCAAATCAATGCGAAATGTGTTCGCTTGGCCTTATGATCAATACGGGCACCGATTTTTTTTCCCTCTTTAGCGACGGAAAACAGATCAAAGACCACATCTCTCTTGCCGATGTGCAGCATCAGTGGCAATACATAGATCTAGACGAAGACGGGATCATCACGAAACAAGACGCTGCCGCATTCGTTGCCGAAAAAAAAGAGGGAATCCCCTTCCGCAAGATCATCTATAAAGTCGCCTCCCAGTTTGATATTGAAAAAAACTTCTCCATGATCATCTTCATCCTGATTGGAGTCGCTCTATTTAAAGCAGCCGCCCTGTTTTTTTCCCGCTACGTGACGCAACTTCTCTCCATTCGGGTGACCCGCGATTTAAGAGAGCAATATTTTGAACACATCCAATCCCTCCCTTTGAGTTTTTACCAAGAGCAAAACTTAGGAAGCCTCTCTTCCCGCGCAGTCGGCGACGCAGGGCAGATCGCCTCTTCTTTGAATTCCTGTCTCACCAATTACCTGCAAACTCCCTTTACAATCATTTTCTCCCTTTTCGCCTGTTTTTCTCTTTCCTGGCAGCTCTCGATGAGCATTTTTTTTGGCCTTCCGCTCATCGTCCTCCCTGCCATTTTTATCACGCGGCGCGTCAAAAGAATCTCAAGGCAAATCCAAAAAAAACAAGAGACATTCACTTCGGTGCTCCTCGATTTCATCGCGGGGATTCAGACGGTGAAAATTTTTGCCATGGAGACCTTTTCCTTGCGCAAATACAAAGAGCAAAACGACCAGATGGCCATCTTAGAAAGCAAGAGTGCGAAATATGGACTTTTAACACGGCCGGTTCTCCATTTGATTGCAACGGGATGTCTTGCCACTGTGGTCTTATTCGGCCTTTACGCGCTCCATATGACAGTCGGCCAACTATTGATGTTCTGCGGATTTCTCCATCTCTTCTATGAACCTGTAAAAAAATTCGCAGAAGAAAACGCGAATATCCAAAAAGGAGTTGTTGCCGCAGAAAGGATGTTTGAAGTGCTCCATATAAAACCTCAAATTTTAGATCGCGACGGAGCCATCCACCTTTCCTCCTTTAAAAATATCATCGAATTCGATCACGTCTGGTTTAAATACCGCGATGAGTGGGTTTTAAAAGATGTCAGTTTTTCTTTAAAAAGAGGCGAAGTCTTGGCAATTGTCGGAGCCACGGGATCTGGCAAATCGACCCTTGTACAGCTCCTGCCTCGCCTATATGAAGTGCAGAAAGGGGAAATTCGGATCGACGGAGTTCCCATCAATGCGCTCACGCAAAAATCGCTCCGCGATCAAATTGCGTTTGTTCCCCAAAAACCGTTTCTTTTTTTCGATACGGTCGCAGAAAACATTTCTTTCGGCAGAAATTTCTCAAAAGAGGAAATTGAAGAGGCGGCAAAAAAGGCCTATGCCCACGAATTCATCGTCGATCTCCCCAATCAATACAACACCCTCCTTGCAGAAATGGGAAAAACTCTCTCCGGAGGACAGCAGCAAAGGCTTGCGATTGCAAGAGCCCTTGTGAAAAAAGCGCCGATCCTCATCATGGACGAAGCCACTTCGTCTCTCGATGCCGTCTCCGAAAACCGGATCAAAAAAGCAATCTACGATCTACAAGGAGAAGTCACTCAAATTCTGATTGCGCACCGCCTTTCTACAATTGAACACGCCGATCGGATTATTTTCATCGATCACGGAAAAAAAATTGGAGACGGCGCTTTTTCTGAGCTTCTCGAAACATGCCCCCCTTTCAAAACTCTCTGGGAAGCCTATACCTCAAGCATGCATTTGCAAAACAGCCTCTAAGAGGCTGTCTGCGATTTAAATATTGTCTATAAATAAACATTTCTATAAATTTACCCGCCTATTACAAGGAGACTAGATTTATGCTAAGGATTACAGATAAACAACCCCCGATTTCCCACCGAAAAAGCCCCCTCGCTCAGCCCAAACTTTCTCAAGAAATGTCAACCACTACCAAAGTGATCACTCTAAGCGCTGCAATCGCCCTTGTGGGGACAGCTCTTTATTTAGGTTTCAAGTCTCGGAAAGCAGCGTCTGCAAAAACGCCTTCATTACCCAATACGCCGCCCCCAACCCCTCGTAAAGAGACAACAAATTCCTCTCCGCCAGAAACTCCCAGAGAAGAAACCTCGCCGCCTCTCATCAACAAAGAGGAATCATTTCCTATCCCACCCCACCGCGAAGACACAACGAGTTTCTTACCCTTGGACACGCCGAGAACTGAAAACACGCCGAGAACAGAAAATGTATTTGATCATTGCGATGCCCCGAAAACTGAAGAAACGAAAATAGTACCAACACCTAAACAAAAGGGAAGCCGCAAAAAACACAAAAGAGATTTAGCGAAATAAATTTCTTATCCGAGGGTGTCTTCCATTGTAGACACCCTCTTGGCTCACAATAAAATTTTTAACATAAGAGGTGCTGCATAAAAAAAATATTGACATTGCCCAGTCAGATCCATTATCTCCCTAATAAAACCAATCTATAAAAAACATGCAAAACCGCCCTTTAAGTCCCTTTCATGCAGAATTATTCAACTACCTATTGACGAACGTAGAAAAGAAAATCCAAGAAGAGGGGATGGATCATGGGAAAGAATTGGTTCTTTATAAGGAAACTTTAAAAAACATTACCGCATCAGAAGAATCCCATTCCTTCGTAGAGATTCTCGAAGCCTATCACCGTCTTTTCTTCGAGAAAAAAAATCTTCCGATTGAAAAAAAAATGCTCGAAGCATTTCCTTCCCGAGAATTCCCCCTCAATATTTCGCGTGGGCTGCCTAGAATTTACAACAAAGAAAACCCCTCTATCAGCTACATCAAAAAAGAATTCTCCTCCCTCCCCTTTCTCAAATCGCTCGGAATAGAGCGCTTCACCTTGCCTCTTTACGAAAATACACCCATTCCAAAGGAAGCAAAAATCTCTCTATTCACTTATATGCTGCCCGACGGTTGGGGAGATTTCATCGCCCACGTTGAAATCATGAAAATCCTCAAAAAAAAGTTCCCCCAAAATGAGATCCAATCTATTCTTTGCATTCCCAAATCATTCCCTCTGAAAAATCTCGACCCCTTAAGCCTTGTTATTTCCTATACCAAAGATTGCCCTCCCAAAGATTTTCCAAAAGAAGTGCTTGAAACTCTAAGCGCCTCCGATCTCATTATTTCGACGCCCGCATTTTACCCGCACACAGAAGAACTCAAGGGAATGCTCAAAAATCAATCCAAACCCTCATTCCTCTCCATTGGGCAGTATGGATTCATAGAATCTCCCTGGTTTCATCCAAGAAGCGCCAACTATTCCATGGGTCTTCATTTCTTGGAAAAAGGAATTTTAATCCGCGAGCAGATGGAAAAAGGGGATTTCCGCACGCTGCAAAACAAAAACCTCCTTTTCACTTTATTCGGCACTTCAACACCCCAATCGGTGGATGTTGAAACGTATAAAGCCTCCCATAAATTCTATTTTGCCTATCTTCTCAATCCGATAGGAGGCTCCATCTACCTTCACGCTCTTCTCCATTCGGAAATGAATCACCATCACAACATCGATATTTGCTCGCCAAACCTCGGCTGGTTCATCGAATACATCAAAAAACAGCAAAAAGAAAATAAACCGCTTCTAGAAGAGGATTTCGGAATCCAAGAAATAGAAGTGCATTTCGACAAAAAAATTCATAGACACCGCCTTTCTTCGACGGGAAAAAAAGTGCGCATCTTGTGTCCAGGATCCATTTCCGACGGAGATTTCCGGAAAATCTTAGCCT
This sequence comes from uncultured bacterium, assembly GCA_964405125.1. Lineage (GTDB taxonomy): Bacteria > Chlamydiota > Chlamydiia > Chlamydiales > SM23-39 > DAIDHZ01. The sequence goes on along the minus strand of CAYOMT010000041.1, from coordinate 4,607 downwards.
TAAGCGAAGAATTTATTGCGGTTCGAGGAGACCAGTCTTTTTCAGAGGCAGTCTCTGCAAATAAGCGCTTTTTTTATGATGGAGCCCCTCATGCCAGATATTTTGTGAAAGATCTTTTGGCTCTCGCCGAAAATAGACTCGGGAAAAATCAATCCGCCCTTTCTTTTTTCCGCTGTATTGGGCAATCTTTTCTATATTCTCTTGAAGAAGATTCAAACCACTGGGTCGAAGAAACCGCCTTCCAAGAGAGAAGGCCGCCTCTAGAAATTGCCAAAACTCTTAGCCTTTCCCTCCAGGCGGCAAGTACACTCGCGGGCTGCAAACAGCTCAATCAAATCATTCGAGAAGAATACGCATTCAATAAAACAGTCTGCCAGATGGTCTCAAGAGAGCTCTCCTATCGCTTCTTTCCTGAAAAAGGAAGAAAAGAAAAGGCTGCAATACAAGCGTTTGCAGAAGGGAAGCTCTCTCTGAAAGAAACTTTATCTAGTCTAACAACCCAAAACTCAGGTTAACACTCGATGAGGATAGGTAAATCTATATCCCGCCTTCTTTATTTTGTGATTGGAAACCCGTTTATTTCCACTGTGCAGACTTGTCAACGAAGGATCCCATTTTAAAGAAGGCATCCGAAACTTTTCTGTGATTTTGTCGTAGAGTTCTTTTCGCGTTGGATGATCGTCATCCGCCAAATTATAGACCCCCGTCAGATGGTGGCGAAGTGCGTAATTGATCGCTCCCACACAGTCGGCTTTATGCACCATATTGGTATATTGATTCCCCGATCCCGGCAAAGGATGCTTGGCAAGAGAGTTGACTCTTTGAGAAATTTCTCGATCCGGACCATAAATTTCAGATAGGCGAAGAATGCAAACATTCCAGCCCAATTCCTCTAAACTCGCATACGTCTTTTCCGCCTCGATCAAAATCTTCGCCTGCTCGCTTTTGCCCAAAAGCTCGCTCGTCTCATCGACCCATAATCCATGATGGTCCCCGTAAACAGAGGAACTGCTCGTATAAATCAAATCTCTCGGAAGATCCATCTCTAAAGCCAAATGGCGAAAAATTTGCGCCGTATGCAAATAAGCGCTTTCATAATGTTCGATACTATCAGCTGCGGTTGTCACGAGAATGGTTTCATTGTGCGCAATCAAAGGGACAAATTCATCCTCGTCGTTTCCCTTAAGAATCACACTTTTTTGAGCCACTTTAGAAAGCTCTTTCAATCTTTCCGGAGTCCTCGTTGTCGCCGTGACATGATCTCCTTTCTTCGTCCATGAAGATGCCACTTCCATTCCCACATAGCCGCACCCAATGATCGCGATATTGCAAGATTTTGTCATGATGCACCTACAAGGTTGTGGGTTTTCTCTATGATTTCTTTGAGCGCTGCATTTTCTTTCTTGTCGAATGCGCCGCTTTTCACAAGCCAAAGTATATAATCCTTAGGAACTTCTGAAATCATTTTCCCGGCATATTTCCCAAACGGCATGCGAACTATCTTTGTCGTTTGACTCAAAAGATCCAAGACATCTTCGCAGGATAAATCTCCAATCATTTTCCGAAAAATTTGCTCTAAAACATATACATCGTCCAAAGCTCTATGGGCCTGATTGGATGCGATGCCATATACTTCGCGAAGCGATTGCAAACTATGGCGGGGAAGATCTGTTCGATATTTACGAGCCCACTTCAAAGAATCGACAAAAATCCAAGAGGGCATAGAAACCCCGCCCCTTAAAAATTCTGCTTCCAAGAAAGGTTTGTCAAACGCGTCGTTATTATGGGCAACCAAAACAATGTCTCCCTCGCAAAATAGAGAAAAAGAAGAAAGAACTTCTCCAATCTTCGGCGCATCTTTGACCATTTCATCTGTGATATGGGAAATCGCACTTGCCTCGGGGGGAATCAAACATTCCGGATTGATGAAGGAACAAAATTTCCGATCCTCTACGGGATCGTAAGCGGCGATTTCAATCACCCGATCCTTTCCGGGACGCACGCCTGTTGTCTCTGTGTCGTAATAGATAAACCGTTTTGCCATATGCGTAAAACCTTTTGATTGGTTCTTTATAGCAATATTCACATATATTATCCCCAAAAATCCATCGAAAACCAGCCAAAATAATCCAAAAACTCTTTTTTTCTTTACTTTATATTTCAGCGCCTACTATCTTCTCCTGCCAACTATCAAAAATAGCGCCCAAACTAATACAGGACAACACTCATGGGAATCGCCGAAGCAAAGGCACGTTTTATGCAAACCGAAGAGGGGATCGCATACTCGCAACGAACCCAACTATATGCAAGTGCTCTAACAGACACTACCTGGCCGTTTTCTCCTTCAAATCCTATATTTGGAAGAGACTTCCTCTCCCAAAGAATGGCATGTATTTATGAAGCAAAGAGATTAGATATCGCAATTGAAGGGATTCGAAGATCGCTAAGGATAGACAGCTCCCGCGTCTCCCTCCCTATCCGCATAGATTCATATGACGCTCTTCCCCCTCCATTCCGTACATATAATACGCCGCAAACGACAGTTTATTTAACCTCTACACAAAATGTCTTATTTACAAAAACAAGTTCTAGTAAGGAATTTAAAGATAATCGATCCACACTATATACGGGAGTCTTGGTAGATCTCGAAAGAAAATCATCTCAAGATGTGACTGTGCGGGTAAAACATCTTACAACTCGCATCGATGAGCTTCTCAATGAACGCGAAAAGGAAATACTGACACTTTTCCAGGGACAAAATTTCGTTCCCGGCCTGAAAGAAACTTTGATTGAAACGGAAGAAACTCAACCGAATTCTACTCCTACAAAAAAATATATTTCTGTAGAAACTTTACATGGTAAGACCATGTCCGATATTACATACGACCCGTCCTCTCCCACAATCCCATTCCTATTTTTCCAAATATTGAAAATCATAAAAACATTCCACAACCGGGGACTTGTCATAAGAGACATTAAGCCGGGAAACTTCTACCTAACAGGTGAGCAAGGCGACGAAGTGGGAATACGCAATGCGACTTTCGTACACGACCTCAAGACCCCAGAAAAATCTACATTCATTGTTAGAGGATACACACTAGACTATCTTTCGCCTGAGTCGGCCAAAAGATTATCCTCTGAAAACAAAACTTCCAATTTACCCCCTTCTGATATCTGGGCGGCCGGAGTCACTCTTGCAAAACTATTGTCTGATCGACCAATCTTGCAATTTTTACGGCCGATAGACAACACAGAATGTCTGGAATCGAGACTACAACATCTTGCCAGTCTAAACACCCCCCCTCCCTCAAATCCGGATGAGGCTCCTATGAGACAACTGGCCAGAAAATGTCTACATCCCAATCCGGAAGAAAGGCCTACAATAGAAGCCGTTCTCCAAGACCCCATTTTACGTAACTCCCTTATCAACGACAGATTCTTCAAATTCCTAGAGGACCAAAAAATATCCATAGATGACGCTTTTTCTTAAAAAAGAGAAATAATTCGTAAAACCATCATTTCCAGCGGCGCTTTATATACCTAAAGAACTTCTATTTTCAAGGAACCTCGCATGATTGCGCTTTATACGAATGCCTTCAAACAAATTTTACCCAAAGAACTTATATTTTCCCCCATTGGCGATATAGAGAATATAGCGGAAAGTCTCGCGCGCAAAGTGGAGGATCTGATTCAAACCTTAGGTCCCTCTATTCGCGGCCAACACTTGATACTGGATGAAACGAATCTAAACATCTTTCTAAGTCCTGCAAAAAACATAGTGATATTTCCTAAGCAAACCCATAAGACAGGCAGCTATAAATTGATGCATATAGGAATATGGGTCGATCGGAACAATCAAAAATTCTTCGATGTCGCCGTACTCATCAGCAAACATCAAACCCCTGAGCAGATCTACTTCAACCATCGAGAAAAGGAACTCCTGCAACGCTTCAAAGGACAAAACGTTGTGCCCGAGCTAAAAGAAACATTTGAAATGCTGTTTCAACAAAATGAGTCTCGTTACATTTTCATAGAAAATCTTTACCAAAAAAACCTTCTCGATGCAAAGGATCAAATCCGAACTTCCAATGAATTCCCCTTGATCATTCTTGGAATACTCCAAATCATCAAGATATTCCACAAGCAAGGATTTGCCATAAGAGACATTAAATTAGAAAATTTTCTCCTGGCAAATGAATCTAGAAAACCCATAATGTGCGACCTAGGGTTCGTATGGAGATTCAATCCCTTAGAAGATGCTTCTAAGACGCAAGTAGCTCAACGCGCATACACACCACAATACATCTCGCCCGAATCCTGCAAAAGAATGATTTCTGAACAGAAAACCTCTAACGCTCCTTCTTCTGATATCTGGTCGCTTGGCATCGTCATGGCAGAATTATTACGCCATCAAAAAATCCTTACTCTTCTACATCCCCCGGCCATGATGCGCAAAAAAAATCCAAGAGAACTGTTCGAATATCTCGCGAAACTCCCCCCTTTATTCCCTGAAATCACAGACGAATCTCCTCTCGTTCAACTCGCCGCAAAATGCCTCAATCCAAATCCAGAAACAAGGCCTACTGCAGAGCAAGTTCTCGAAGACC
>CAYOMT010000040.1:0-11486 GCA_964405125.1 uncultured bacterium | reverse complement strand
CTCTTCATTAATTCGACCATAAAATGAAGATTATGGACTGTAGCCAGCGTATAGGCCGTCAGTTCATTGGCCTTAAACAAATGATGAAGATAGGCGAGTGTAAAATTCTGGCATGTCCAACAGGAACACCCTTTTTCAATCGGACTGAAATGATTCGCCATTTCCCCGCGAATGATTTTCAAATTCCCCGCCTTTGTGAGAAGAAGGCCATGGCGGGCCGCGCGCGTTGGATAAGAACTATCAAAAGTATCAATTCCAAGAGGAATGCATTGTTGCAAGGATTCTAAATCCCCAATCCCTAGGAGATGATTCGGAAAATCTGACGGCAAATGAGGCATTAAATCAGTGAGCATGCCCACCATTTCAGGTTTTGTTTTCCCAAGCGAACCCCCAATTGCATATCCATCGAAAGGCAACTCGGAGAGCCTTTTGCAGCTTTCCTTTCGCAAATCGGGATCCACCCCTCCATGGATGACTGCATACATCGCCTGATTTTGACGATTTTTCAAATGCTCGTCTAAAGAACGCTTTTCCCAACGATGGGTCCTTTCGAAAGAATTTTTCAGTTTTTCATAGCCAATGTGATAGGGAGGCAGTTCATCAAAGGGAATGATAATATCTGCGCCAAGAGCCTTTTGCGCTTGAATGGATGATTCCGGCGTCAAAAGAACCATTTTCCCATCGCGATAGGAGCGAAATAAGACCCCCTCTTCGCTGATCTTTAAAACGTGGCCGTCTTGCTTTTTAGCGCCGCAGCTTTTCAATTCGCTCGCAACAGATCCGTAAGCCAAAGAAAACACCTGAAATCCCCCGGAATCGGTGATAATCGGCATCGATCGATTGATGAAGCGATGAAGCCCCCCTGCCTTTTGGACGACATCGACGCCCGGCTGCAGAATCAAATGATACGTATTGCAGAACATGAGTTGAAGGCCAATTGAATCGACCATTCGATTATCTAAAGCTTTTAAAGTCCCATTTGTCCCGACCGCCACGAAATTAGGAGTGTCTATGATGCCGTGGGGCGTATGGATTCTGCCCACACGCGCGCGCGATTTTTTAGAGCGATGGAGAATTTCAAATCGAAACATTTTTCTCCCCCTTCTTAACAAAAGCAACCAGCACGCTGCTGCAAGAAATAATCATGCATTTAATCAAAAAACTCACCACGATCACATCAAACAAAGAAACCACAATCCCATAGAGGCCAAAGAAACTAAATAACACCGTATCCAAAAACTGAGTCAAAATAAGAGAAAGCCCGACTCTAAAAGGAAGATATGTTTTCCCAAATAAAGATTGTAAAAAACCAAACAGCCGAATATCCAATTTTTGCACGATGAAATAAACACCCATTGAAGCGCAGGAAATGCGGATCGTGTGAGACAAAATTTGAACAAACGCCTCTTGCGTAACATCCTCTGCGAGAGGAATGTACAAAAGATGAACCTTGGATACGACCATAAAAAATAAAAGACCCAAAAACGATGCCTTGAGCGCCGCCTTAGCCTCCTGCCTTCCGTAGTATTCCTGAAGCAAGTTCAGGCCGAGAATCCCTCCAATAGAAAACACATCGCTGCACGTGACGGAAAATCCAAAAAGAGAAATTTGCTTCACGACAAATAGGTTCGCAAAAACCGCCTGCAGGACAATCAGAGAAACCAAAGCATTCTTTCCGATCCGGAGAGATCCTAAAACAAGACCTATGACAAGAAATATATGAAGGAAAAAGAGAATTTCATTGGCAAACATCCAAGGCAGTATACAGAATAATCTACTTATACCTAAACCTCAAAAATTTTATTGAATCAACATAACGTATCCTTGCATAAATTACCCTCGGCTGATACTCTCTAACCGATACGAAGAACCTATACAAAGAACCTGTGAATGAATTTTTTCCTTGTCTTGCTGATGTACGCGATTTGGTCCAGCGTTTTTTCTCTCGGCAAAATAGCTTTAGAACTCTCTCCCCCCATCTTCCTCACTGCGTTCCGGATGCTCCTTGCCGCATCCCTTCTCCTCGGCTATTTAATTCTCCGCAGACGGGCCTCTTTTAGATTCAATAAAAAACAGTGGTTCCATTTAGGACTGCTTTCCATATTTAGTATTTATTTGACAAACGCCTTCGAATTTTGGGGATTGCAGCACCTGACTGCGGCCAAAACATGCTTTATTTACAGCCTGTCTCCCTTCTTTGCAGCCCTTTTTTCCTATCTTCATTTCAAAGAAAAAATGAATGGGCGCAAATGGTTCGGGATGATCGTTGGATTTCTTGGATTTATTCCCCTTCTCGCGACGCAGAAAGGGGCGGATGAGCTTTTAACAACCATTCCTTTCCTTTCTTGGCCGGAACTGGCCATGGTCGGGGCCTCCATTTGCACAGCCTATGGATGGATCTTGCTCCGCCTCGTCATCAGCCCTCAGGGTGAAAAAAAGAGCACCCCCATCTCCCCCACAATGGCAAACGGGATCAGCATGCTGATTGGCGGCTCTTTAGCGCTCATCCATTCCTCGCTCATCGATCCTTGGACCCCGCTGCCCATAGACACGAAGAATATCGGACCCTTCTTTCAAAGCGTCTTGTTTATGGCGCTGATCTCAAATATTCTATGCTATAATCTCTATGGATTTCTCCTTAGAAAATTCACAGCTACGTTTCTTTCGTTCATGGGACTTTTCAGCCCCATTTTCGCATCGATCAATAGCTGGTTTTTCCTAAACGAAAAACCCTCAGGGATTATCTTCCTATCCACTGCCATTGTTTCTCTTGGACTTTGGCTTATCTACAGCGCAGAGCTAAGACAAGGGTATATCCATCGGAAAGAGCAGCCGGAAACCGCATAAAATTATTTATGTGCGACCTTAGCTCTTACCCAGATAACAAAACGGTACACTGCAGCAAGACCCACTAAGATATACACTAAACGTGTGATCATATACATTGGCCCAAAAACAGAAGCCACTAAGTTCCAATTGAATAATCCAATTAGACCCCAGTTCAATCCCCCAATGAGCAACAGGAAAAATACAATCTTATCAAGCAACTGACGTTTTTTCATAAAATAATCCTCAAAATTCATTTAATATCTATAACTAATTAATATATTATAATAAATTCTTTGTAAATATAATTATTATAAACAAGACGAATGCCGTTTAAAACCAGTATCTAAGAGGATAATTTCTTTTTTTCTGCTTGAAGACGATCGATCTCTTTTTGGATCGCAGCGGCTTTGGCCCGATTTTCTTCGGCAAGCTGAATATGTCTTCGGGTCTCCAAATAGGTTTCATCGTTAAATTGCAATCTATCTGCTTGATCTTCATGGCGTAAAGCGCGCGCCTCGAAGCCCCGTTTCATATCTTCCAGTTCCTGGATTTGCTGATCGATCTGATGAATCTGTGCCTCTTTTTGGGCGCTGAAGGCAGGAACCAAAGAAAAGGACCCAAAGGCGATACAGAAACCAAAAACTCGATGCAAAACTGTATTGAAATAGAATCTTCCCATTTTTGGCTCCTTTGAACCTATCTCAATAAAATTTTTCGTCGATTTTTTGGATTATTTTGGCCGATTTTCGATTGTTTTTCGGGGGGTAATATCAACTCCCGTATATTACCCCCCGAAAAACAATCGAAAATCGGCTCAAAAGAACCAAAAAATCGACTGAACCTTTTTATTGAGATAGGTTCCTCTTTTTTCACATACCAGATATCCTTAAATATAAATATATGCCATAATCATAGAGTCTTTATGAAAAAGCAATTCTTGTGTTTATACATTGCAAAGTGTTCTATCTCAGCTTTCGCAAATCCGCCGGAAGAATTTCCTCTTGAAAAACCTAAAATCGAAGTGAATTGCTTGCAAACGGTTCTTTCGCGGGGAGAAAAAGGGGACTATATTGTAGCTGAGTCCGGGAAGTTATTTACTCTCATTCATATCCGGGCAATTGATGCGAACAAGATTGTATTGGAAGAAATTTCTGCTCCGACGAAAAATAAACCCACCCAAAGTTGGGCTGGCTGGGTTCGGCAAAAAGCGCCGGGACATAGTTCTTGGTCGATTTTAGAAATGAATCTTCAGACCGGGCAAATTACCGACTGCTATTCGTTTTCTAAAAACGCCCACATTCAAATTTCTCCGAAAGAAAGTCTTTTGGCAACACTTCTGCAGCTTCCATTAAAACCGGTCAGCTCCCAAGAAAGGCGCCGGGTCGGTCCCCCTCCGTTACAGGGAGAAAGCGATTTTCGAAAACTTTGGACTCCCCCTCTTATTTTTGAAGGAAAAGCCGTAATAGACCCTCAGTTCAGCGTGTTTCAAACCACCTGGCCAAACGATGATTCCGAACTGGGAGGGAGGCAAATCACTCTCTACTTTGATCAAAAAATGAGAATCCCTCTTCCTCTCTGGATTGATGTAGAAACCTCTCACATGACTTTTCGTTTCCACGTGATCGACAGCGGAAAAAATCTGATGCAGAAAAATTCATAAGGAAAAAGAAAAGACCGCTCTTCCGTCGTGAGGGGGAATCTCAAATCCGAGAAGAAAATCGCTATCCCAGAAACACCCATTGCCCGCGAGCGGAATCATTTCCATCTTGGAAGAACACATATTCTCAATAGAAAATCGGTCTCCTCCGCTCTCGAATACAACCTTTTGCGATGCCCCGACATATCTTCGCAAACTTTTGGGAAGATACACTTCATGGTCGATTCTCGCATGTTCTGCTTTGACATAAAAAACAAAAGAAACAGCCGTTTCAGGCGTCAAACCAAAAAACCGGACTTCCAATCCCTTCTCTTGAATCTGCGCAAAATACTCAAACCATATTTCTTTTTTAGCGGACACTGCAGCCCATCGAGGATTTGCCACACTGGAATAGATTCCAAAAAAATGGGGATTATTCAATGGATGCACTTGAGGTCCAAAGGAAGGGATTTCAATCCGGCCCATTTTCATAGCGCCTAAAGGAACGTTTTCCCCTAAAATCACAAAAGCATTTTCAATCCCTTTCCCAAGATCAAGAGATTGAATCATATCCGAATCAAAAACGCCATTTGCTTCTTCCATTTTAGGCAATACCTTGGCAAGCGCCCGAAAATAGGGACTCTCCTCAATCAAACCAATCGGTTCTTTCCCAAATGCCTGTAAAAGAAGTCGAATTACATTTTTTGCTTCTCGGGGCTGATATCTATCTTCAGAGCACCAAAGAGAAGGAAAGGATGTAAAGGGAAGAAGTTTTCTTCCTAAAATAGAGCCCTCTTTTCCTAAAATTTCCCGAAGAATGGCAAGCTCGCAAAGCTCTTTCATCGTCAATCCCGCCAATTTCTCTTGCAAAGGCGGGTGCGGCGCGCCTATTTTCTTTGCCAAAAAAAAAGTGAAGGCTTCTGCAAGAGGATGGGACGATCGGAAGCGAGATTCTAAAAGACGGGAAATTTCCTCCCGCAAAAAAGACTCGTCTAAAACAACTTGAGACCAAACAAAACGGAGAGAATCTAATACCGACAAGATCTACCCCTTTAAAACCTGAATTTTAAGTTCGTTTCGCTCAAACTCCATAGATCTTTTTGCGAAATTTGCGCCAATTGACGCTCAAAGATATAACCTTCGGATATCTTTTTCGCGTCAATTAGGTCAAATTTCATCAAAAATCCCCATGGATTTTGAGGAAATCGAACCCAAAACTCAGGTTTTTATAAATCCCATGGCTCAAAAATGAATTTGTATTTGAGCCACGAGAAAGATAACACATCAACAAAAAGACAAAAAAATGAGTCGAAGAAAAATCACTCAATGAGTTTTTTCATTTTTTTACCGGGAGTAAATTTCACAGCCTTGCGAGCCGGAATTACAATCGGCACCCCTGCATTTTTCGGGTTACGACCAATTTTTTGCTTTCTTTTCACAATTTCAAACACGCCAAAATCGCGAAACTCTAAACGATCTCCTTGAGACAAAGACTCGGTCATCGCATCCAAGAATGCCTGAATAACATTGCGCACATCATTCGGATGCAACCCTTTTGATTGAGAAATTGTATGAATCAATTTCTTCTTTGTGACCGTCCCCATATCTAAGCTCCTTCGTTCGCCTTGGCTATTTTGCTCATCAGTAAAATTTTCAGACAATCTTTTGTCTCCTTTATTTGAGATTCAGCCAAATCCCTTCGGCCGTTGAACCAAACCCAAATTTTCCTTGCTTTACTTCACAAGACCCAGAACCTACCCTAATAATAGGTCCATGCATCTCAAAATAAACAGGTTCACGAACTCAAAATAACGATTGCCGATTATTTTTCAAATCAAATTTTATTTTCAATCTGAAGTCGATTCCATCTGGATCGAAGGACTCGATACGCCCTGCCTTCTTCCCAAAGAAGCGCTCCAAAAAGACAATAGCAAACAGCTTGCCAAGAAAATTCCGGATAAATACTTAGTGAATGTCTTCAGCACTTCCGCAGTGGACGTTCCAAAAAGAGAATCTCCCGCATCGCCTCCAAAAGAGGCTCCCAGGCCAAGGCTCTTTGCCTCTTGAATGAGGATGACAAAGCAAAGAAGCGCACACAACAACATGAAAAGAAATAGAAAAATGTAAAATAAAGCGGTCATTCCAAACTTCCTTTTTTAGATACTTTTTTAACACAAAAATGGGCAATCCGAGAGAACGTATCCGCATCTAAAGAAGCCCCTCCAATGAGAACTCCGTCGACATTTTTTTGCTCTACAATCTCAGCCGCATTCTCCATCTTCACAGAACCCCCGTACACAATCGAAATTGCGGAAGAAACTTTTTTCCCAAACAAATCCTCCAAAACAAGGCGGCAAAAAGCATGCGCCTCTTCAATTGCCTTCGGATTTGCAGCTCTTCCCGTTCCAATCGCCCAAACAGGTTCATAGGCCAAAATCAGAGAAGAAACATCTTCTTTTGGAATCCCCTCCAAGGCAACGGAAATCTGTTCTCGGATCACGGCCTCGGTCTCATTTCGATCTCTTTCCGATGCCGTCTCTCCAATGCAAAGAACGGGCTGGATATCGTCTTGAAAGGCGCGCACCACTTTCCTATGAATGAATTCATTTGTCTCGCCAAAAAATTGGCGCCTTTCCGAATGGCCCAGAAGAACAAAAGCAGCTCCGGCCTCTTTCAGCATGAGCCCCGCAATTTCCCCCGTAAACGCACCCTCTCGGGCGTCGTTCATATTTTGCGCTCCAATCACAATATTCGTCTTTTTGGCAAAAATGGCGGCGGGAGCAATCGAGGTGAAGGGAACGCTTAAGTAAATATTTGACTTGCAATCTTGAACCAAAGGCAAAAGACGCTCTATGTAATCGGTCGCCTCTCTCGCTGTCTTGTACATCTTCCAATTTCCGATTGCATACATTTTTCTCGCCATGCTAAAAACCTTAGATTTTTTGAGAGGTTATCTACAAAATGATACTCTATGCGACACAGATTTTGCAATTGAAATGGTATTTCATGCACAATCAGAGGCATGAAAATTTTTTCGGTTTCCGAATTCACTTTGGCCATTAAAAACCTCCTCGAGCCCAATTTCCGCTCGATCTCGCTGCGCGGCGAAATCAGCAATTTTAAATTGCAATCCTCCGGCCACCTCTACTTCAGTCTCAAAGACGCAACCTCCCAAATATCGGCCGTTCTTTTTCGCATGAGCGCCTCTAGCCTAGAGAGGATGCCCAAAGACGGAGATCAGGTGATTGCCAAAGGAGAGATCAGCCTATATGTCCCAAGAGGGCAATATCAAATCGTCATCCGAGAGCTCCAATTTTTAGGCCAAGGAGAGCTTCTTCTCAAATTGCATCAACTCAAAGAGACGCTCCAATTGCGGGGGTGGTTTGATCCATCCCGCAAAAAACCCCTCCCAAAATTCCCTAAAAAAATTGGAATTGTCACAAGTCCCACAGGGGCCGTCATCCAAGACATCCTCAATGTCCTCTCTCGAAGATTCTCCGGTTTTCACGTGATCTTAAATCCGGTCAAAGTGCAAGGCCAGGGAGCAGCTTTAGAAATCGCCCAAGCAATCCAAGATTTTAATACCTCTAAACTCGTCGATGTCATCATCGTCGGCAGAGGCGGCGGCAGCATCGAGGATCTTTGGGCTTTCAATGAAGAAATCGTCGCCGAAGCGATCTACGCATCTTCCATTCCCATCATTTCGGCTGTGGGCCATGAAACAGACTTTACCATCGCCGATTTTGTCGCCGACGTAAGAGCTCCCACCCCATCAGCTGCTGCAGAAATCGCAGTGGCCGAAAAAGAAAACGTCCTCAAATTTCTGCATCAAACAAGGCAGACCCTCCACCAAAGAATCCAGGAGAAAATCCGACAAGGAAGATCGCATCTCGAGGCCTTGAAAAAACATCCCCTCCTCGCCTCGCCTCATACGCTCCTTTCCCAAAATATCCAAAGGCTCGATAGCATGCGAAACGATCTGGACGCATCGATCCAACGCCTCATCCAAGAGCGCAATACAACTTTAAGATTCTACGCGCAAAAATTAGAGATCCTCAAACCCTCTTCGCAAATCGCATCTTTAAAAAATCATCTAAAACCCTATGCAGACCGCTCGGCAAGTGCAATTTTAGCTATCTTAAGCGCAAAACAACAAAAACTCGCGGCCCTTAGCGAGCATCTCCATTCTTTAAACCCGAAAAATATCCTAAAAAAAGGGTATTCTATCTTAAAAACAAAAAGCGGTTCCGTCATCCTTTCGGCCGAGGAACTGTCTTCCCAATCCACCTTTACCGCCTTTTTGCACGATGGCCGAATCGATGCAACGGCCAATTGTGTGAAAATTTATGACGCAGCCAACCCTCTCCTATGAAAAAGCCTTCGAAAGATTGGAAAAGATCTTAGAAATGATGAATAGCGGCAAAGTGCCTCTAGAAGAATCTCTCAAACTCTTTGAAGAGGCCGAACATCTCATCCGCTCTTGCACAACCTCTTTGAATACAGCAGAAAAGACAATCGAAAAACTGATCAAAGCGCGCAATAACGAATTTTCCACCGAAAAATTATGAATTTTTCAAAATGTGGAAAGATTTCACAAAGCGAATGAAAGTATTTTCCTCAAGGGACCCTTGCTTCCCTTCCATGGCGATTAAAAATAGTTTATTCCCCACCATGACGGCTTGACCGCGGAAATAGCTCAACTCGCTTTGGACTAAAAAATTCATCGCCGGATGGCCGTCGATTTCAATCAGCTCGGAAAAAACGAGCGAGTTATTCGGATGATGTCCAACAATCCCCTTCAAAAGGCCTTCTACCCCTGCAATCTCATGCCCTTCGGCAAAAGGAGCCGGGTAGGTCGCAACGAGAAGGAGGAACACCCCTTTTGTATCAAAAGGGGCAAGATAAATGTCGTAAAAAAGTTTTTGCCCCTCGGGCAGATTTAAAGATTGCTCCAACATTTGAGGCGGGGAAGGAAAAGAGATAAAACACTCTCCCCCTTTGGCATAAATCTGTTTCCAAGAAGATCCCACGCCCGCATGAGCTGCAGAACGAAAAACAAGATGGGCCATAAAAAGAGATAAGGCCAAAATCCAAATTCCAATTTTCTTCGTTGTTTTAGTTTGCATTAAGGGACTCCCACAATGTACATACTTAAAATACTCAGAATCCCAACGACAACTCCAATCAGAATTCCTGCAATCACAATATTTCCAATCGCTCTCAACGCAGAAAACTTCTGCACTTCTGCGAGTGTATTGATATAAATCACTAAAGACCAAACCGACAAAACAACCTTAGCAAGCAATAAAACGAGCAATAAGGCCATTTGACCTTGAGGAAATACCTGGCCGCCCGCTGCCGGACTCATGAAAAGAGAAACCCCAAACAAGACGAGCATGGCAAGCCAAATCAAGTCGCTGACAACAAGCGGAACGCACGACCACGCATAGGCCGCCCGGACACCTCGAAAATCACCCGATCCTTTCAACCATTTTCCACTCCAAGCAACAACCCAGCTCCAAATAGAAAAGGCGACATACCCCCAAATCGGGGCGAAAATCAAGGCGAGAAGAAAAATCGGAAATACACTGAAAATAGAACCTAAGGAAAGGGACTGAAAAGAACTCAATAGGGAAGAAAATCCATAGATCGAAGCGAGCAGCCAAAGGCTCTTATCTTTATTCTCAGCGACAATACGCCGGATTGTTTCCCGAGGGTGAGCCCAAATAGAAAGCCACGCATTTTTTTCCGACATATATTAACCTCTTATAATTTAATATTAAACACACGCAAATTAATTAATCAATTAATTAATATAAACTATAAGAGGAATAAACACTTATAAAGTAATAAAAAGAAGAGCCTCGAGAATAGAGGCTCTAAGAAGGTGTCTACAAAGTGAGGTTCTTAGTGACCCTTTTTTGTATTGCAGCTGCAGTGAGAAGCGCATTTGCAATGTCCGCAGCACTTGCAAAGCATAGAAATGCCATACAATCCAGCAAGACCGACTAAAGCAAAAATCACTCGCGCAAATCCGCCGAATAGATCGCCCACTAAATTATACTGGAAAAACCCAACCAAACCCCAATTTAAAGAACCGATCACCATAAGTAACATAGCAATAAAACGCAACGCTTTCATAGAACTCTCCCTATACGTGTAATTCTTCCTAAAAATCTATCCCAACCAATAGGATAGCCTCAAGAAGGCTCCTACCCTAATATTAAAATAATTTTAAACAATTGTCATTAAAGAGTTTCTGCCCTTTAATTATAAAGGACTTGTAACCCTCTCGGGAGACATGATAGGATCGAGACATGACGCAGTTTCATTTGGATCAGTTGAAGAAACTCTGCCGGATTGATTTTTCGCCGGAAGAAGAGCAAGATCTTGAAAAGAGCTTAGTGCGCGTTCTTGAACATGTGCACAAACTCAATGAGGTCAATACAGAAAATGTGGAGCCGTGCCGTTTTGTCCACAAAGGAATCCACAAAACACACATGCGCGACGACATCGTGCAGGATCTTCTTCTTCGCGAAGAATTTCTATCCAACGCGCCCGATCAGATCGGGGGAATGATCCGCACCCCTCCGATCCTCAAGTAATCACCCCCAATTTTTTTCTAAGTTGCTAGCATTTATATAGTTAAGACACTGATCTGCAAATAAGGTCCTATTGATTTTTATAGTGTTTATTTTTTTGTTTTACATAGAAAAGATTTTAATTTAATGTGTTGCATTGTTTTTTATTTTGTATTATAATTACGTCTGATAAATAAAGGATTTTTATGTCATGTTGTGGAAGTAGTTCGGTAGCTGATAGAAGAGAAGGAAAGCCCTATTCTATGCAGGCGGAGCGGCAGGCTCATTCTATGTCGCCGGAGCGGCAGGCTCAGGTTAAAGCAAAGGAAGAAGCGATAAGTAATTATGCAAACGGGATCGTTTGCGTACAGGAGGTAGACATTCCGAAGAGAACTCCACCTTCGGGCCTTTTAACAGGAAGTAGAAGCAGATCTCCTTCA
>CAYOMT010000039.1:0-11977 GCA_964405125.1 uncultured bacterium | reverse complement strand
ATCTGCTTAATTCCCCTCGTGCAAAGTCCGATTCGAGCCTATCGAAAAGAGATGCGCCTCCTTGAAGAAATGGAAGGAGAAAGATTGGCCGAATGGAGCTTTTCAGAAATCAAAGAAAAACTTCTCAACCGAGAAATTCCCTGGGAAAAACTCCCTTCGCCATTAGAAAAAACTCTCGAGATCGAACTGAATCCTACCACACTAGAAATCCCGGGGCGCCTTCCCAAAACAATCGAAAGATCTTTTACTCTGGGCTGCAAAGCAAATGGAGAAAAAAAAGGGAAAAAAGGGGAAATCTATCGGATGCTCTATATAGAAATCGAATTCAACCCTCCTCTTTTGCAAAAAAAAACAAGGGCTTTCTATCCCTATCGGGTCATTGTGCAAAAAAAAGAAAAGTCAAGATAATCTCTTATATCCAAAAATCAAAAAGGGAACCGATGCAAAAAGATACAAGAACCAAAATCTAGCATCCCACTTTAAAATGACAACTCCTTTATGGGAAAAAAGGAGCATTAAAAGGCCAAGAACGCAAAGCTGAACCCCCAAAGTAAAAAAAATCGTCGGCATAAACATACCCGATTCAACTTCTTCTTTGACTTTCGGAGCCTCTTTCTCGACAGGGTCTTCCTGAACGGCTTCAGTATGAGAAAATGCCCCCGGATAGAGAGATTGCATGGTTTGTTTCTGATCCATGTCCTGCCCTTGAGACATGTAAGAAGAATATTTCTGCTCGGGTTTTTCTTCCCGTAAATCGGCTGCGCAAAAAGGACAGACGATGACATCTATATCGATCTCTCCCTCGCAGTTATGGCAAAGTTTTTGACGTTTTTTGGGTTTCATAGGCTCTAAATACAGAATAACCAGATTCCGAAATATACACAAATTTTTCATCTCGGGTATACTTAAATAAAACAACCTATGAGGCCGCAAATATGACAGACGAGCGAATATTTGATCTTGCAATCATCGGGGCCGGCCCCGGAGGATATGTGGCCGGTATCGAAGCTGCCCAGCTCGGACTATCCACAGTTTTGATTGAAAAAGGATTTTTGGGGGGCACTTGCCTCAATGTAGGCTGCATCCCGACAAAAACTCTCCTCTCTTCGGCAGGCGTCTTGCACCAAGTGCGAAGAGCTGCCGATTTTGGAATTCAGACAGGGCCCATCACGATTGCCTTTGAAAAAATGAAAGCGCGCAAAGATGCGGTGATTTTGAAAATGCGCTCCGGTCTTGAAGGGCTCATCAAATCCAACCAAATCACTCTTCTCCGAGGCAATGCCCAATTTGAATCGGTAAACGAACTCAAAATCATTGGAAAAGACAATGAGAGAATCTTTGCCAAACAGATCATTATCGCGACAGGATCCGTCCCAATCGACGTCAAAGCCTTCCCCTGCGAAAAAAGGATTTTGAATTCCACCTCGATTTTAGAGCTTACAGAAATCCCCAAAAGCTTGAGCATCATCGGCGGCGGCTACATCGGCTGCGAGTTCGCCTCCCTTTTCGCGGAACTTGGGACAAAGGTAACCATTTTAGAAGCCCTCCCCTCCATATTGGCTGCGCAAGGCCCTACTGTTGCTCAATTTATGACGCAAAGCTTCAAAAATAAAGGCATTGATATCCGGACAGGCGTCATGGTCAAAAATATCGAAAATAAAGAAGGGCATACCCATGTGACCCTCTCCGATGGAACGACCTTGGATACCGAATATGCTTTGGTTTCCATTGGAAGAAAACCCTACACAGAAGGCCTTGCCCTCGAAAAAGCGGGGCTCCGGCTGACAGAAAAAGGATTTCTCGATGTAGATGATCGGATGGAAACCGAAGTCAAAGGGATTTTTGCGATTGGCGATGTGACGGGAAAATCGATGCTTGCCCACGTCGCTTCGCACCAAGGAATGGTTGCCGCCAAAAACGCCGCAGGGAAAGAAGCTCAGGTTCATTACAATGCAGTCCCCTCGGTCATCTTTACTTTCCCCGAAGTGGCAACTGTAGGCCTTTCTCCGGAAGAAGCGCGCCATCAAGGCATTCCGATTGTCGAAGGCAAATTCCCTTTTCAAGCGATCGGCAAAGCGCAGGCCTCGGGAGATCCGGAAGGATTTTCTCAAATCATCGCAAACCAAAAGACGGGAGCCATTCTTGGCGCGACAATCATTGGACACGAGTCTTCTAACTTGATTGCAGAAATGGCTCTTGCTATTCAAAACGAATTGACCTTAGATTCTGTTTTGGAAACAATCCACGCCCATCCGACGATGGCTGAAATTTGGCACGAAGCTGCGGCAATGGCCCTCGGGATGCCGATTCACCTGCCTCCAAAGAGAGTGAAATGAATAAACTGAACATCCTCCCCAATAATCCAGAAGAAAAACAAAAAGGGCGCTTCCCCTCCTGGCTCCACACAAAACTGCCCCAAGGAGGAGAAATTTTTCAAACCAATGCCATTGTCGATAAATACCGGCTGAATACTGTCTGCGAGGAAGCAAAATGTCCAAATAGACTCGAGTGCTACACAAAAAAAACAGCCACATTCTTAGCTCTTGGCAAAGAATGCACGCGCAATTGCGGATTTTGCGATATCGATTTTTCGAAAACCCCCAAAGGACCCGAGGCAGATGAGCCGGAAAGAATCGCCCTTTCCGCGCAAGAATTGGGCTTGCGCCATGTCGTTGTCACAATGGTCGCCCGCGACGATTTAAAAGACAAGGGAGCGAGCCACATTGGAGCAATTATCCGAGCTTTACGCAAAAAAAGCCCCGAGACAACCATCGAAGTGCTCACTTCAGATTTCTCCGGAGATTTTGAAGCGCTCGATCTTGTTTTAAATGAAAAACCCGAAGTCTTCAATCACAACATCGAAACAGTCCGCTCCCTCTCTCCTCGCGTCAGACATAAAGCGGAATACGACAGAACCCTTTCTATCTTGCTTCATGCCAAAAACTCTAAAAAAGTCCGTTTTGTAAAATCCGGAATCATGGTCGGCCTCGGAGAAACCCCTCAAGAAGTAGAAGCCACCATTCAAGACCTTGCTAAAGCCGGATGCGATATCATCACAATCGGCCAATACCTCCAAGCCAGCAGATCCAAACTCATCGTGAAACAATTTGTCACCCCCGAACAATTTAAACAGTTCGAAATTTTCGGCAAGTCTCTTGGAGTGAGACACATGTATTGTGGACCCTTCGTGAGATCGAGCTATAACGCGAACTTATTTATGAGTTAATTTTTGCTTGCAGAGGAAATCGGGGATTCTTATGGTGCGATTATATGCATACACCTCCGATTCAAGTGGCGACAATTATCTTAGCCGGCGGTCAAGGGAAGCGATTATATCCACTGACAATCCACCACTCGAAACCGGCCGTGTCTTATGGCGGCAGATACCGGCTGATCGACATTCCGATCTCGAATTCGATCAATTCGAATTTTAGACAAATTTTCGTCATTGCCCAATATTTATCGAGCGAACTCCAGCATCACATCCAACAAACCTATCATTTTGATACATTTAACCCCGGATCGATCGATGTATTGACTCCGCAAGAAAATGAAAAAGGGGAAAAACAATGGTTTGAAGGAACCGCCGATGCGGTCCGAAAAAACCTCCCCATCATCCTCAAATCGCCTGCCGAATATTTTCTCATCCTCTCCGGAGATCAGCTCTACAACATCCATTTTCAAAGCATGCTCGAATTCACAAAAGAAATCGATGCCGACCTCACCATTGCATCCATTCCAATTGGCGCCAAAGAAGCGTCCCGCATGGGCCTTTTGAATATCGATAAAAAGCACCTTATTTTGGATTTTGTGGAAAAACCAAGCGATCCAAAAATTTTGGAAAGCTTTCGGCTAAAAAACGACTTTTTTCTCTCCCGAAAAATCCAGCCTCCCAAGGAAGACTTTTATCTCGCCTCCATGGGAATCTATGTATTTAAAAGAGATACGCTTATATCCCTTCTCGAACAAGATCAAAGACATGATTTTGGATTCCACCTAATCGATACAGCCGTCAAGCAAAAGAAAACCGCCGCCTTCGTCTATGAAGGATATTGGGAAGATATAGGGACAATTGGTTCGTATTATGACGCAAACATGATTCTCACAAGCGCCTCGCAAGGACTCAACACCTACGACGAGAAAAATCCCATCTACGCGCGCCCTACATTTCTTCCGGGACCTAAAATTGAAAATGCAAAGATCACAGAATCCATCATTTGCGATGGAAGCGTGATCTTTGCAAAAGAAATCACCCATTCCATCATTGGACTTCGATCGCACATAGGAAAAGGGACGATTATCCGGGACACAGTCATGATGGGAAACCATTTTTATATGCCCCCATTTCAGGAAGAAACATCGGGCGCGCCGAGCTTTTATGTAGGGGAAAATTGCACAATAGAAAAAGCAATTATCGATGAATTTGTCCAAATTGGGAACCACGTTCAGTTGGTCAATAAAAAGAAACTCAAAGAGTACGACGGCGACGGCATTTTCATCCGCGATGGGATCATTATCGTTCCATCGGGCACTCATCTTCCCGACCATTTTGAATTATAAATAGCTTATAATAAGTATGATATGACCGATTTAATAAAAATGAGGTTGAACTATACAAAAAACATGATAAAATGAGGGCGAGGTAAGCAAAAAATGTACCATCGCCTTCTGGAAAAACCCCTTAAAGGGGGTCATAGTTTTTTCTTATTTGGCCCGAGAGGGACGGGGAAGACCTCTTGGCTGAGGTCGGAAATTCCAAACGGCCTTTTCATTGACCTCTTGAATCAAGAAATATTTTTTGAACTTCTTCAAAACCCCCATCGAATTGAGGAGATGATTCCGAAGGGGTTTGCAAATTGGATTATTATCGACGAGGTCCAGAAAATACCCGATCTTTTAAACGAAGTCCATCGAATGATTGAGAGTTATCGATATCGATTTATTCTGACTGGATCAAGCGCGCGAACACTGAAGAGGAAAGGGACAAACCTTCTTGCGGGACGAGCTCTTTATTATAAGATGTTCCCTTTAACAGCCGTTGAATTGGGTGCAGATTTTCAAATTGAAAAATCATTGAAAGTGGGGCAGCTTCCAACCGTCCATGATCAAGGGGTAGAAGCCAAAGAATATTTAAAATCGTATATTCATGTTTATTTGCGCGAAGAAGTGATGCAAGAGGGTTTGACGCGGAATGCGGGAGCTTTTGCTAGATTTTTACAAACAGCCAGTTTTTCGCAAGGATCTCTTCTGAACGTGTCAGAAATTGCAAGAGAAGTCGGCGTGGAAAGGACAACCGTAGAGGAGTATTTTCAAATCACCGAAGATCTTTTATTATCTACCCGCCTTCCTGTATTTACAAAAAGGGCAAAAAGAAAAACAATCACACATTCAAAGTTCTACTATTTTGATGTAGGAGTGTATCGAACTCTTCGTCCAATGGGTCCTTTTGATTCTCCGGAGGAGGCCGAAGGACCTGCGCTCGAAAGCTTAGTTCTGCAAGAGATTCAGGCGATCAATAGTTATTTTGATTATGGATACGAAATATACTTCTGGAGAGCCGTAGATCAAATGGAAGTCGACTTCGTTCTGTATGGCCCCAAGGGTCTTATCGCAATTGAAGTAAAACGATCGAAAAAAATCCATTCCGATGATTTAAAAGGGCTTCAAGCCTTCCAAGAGGATTACCCAACGGCAAAACTGTATTTATTTTACGGAGGCAATCAACGCCTTTATTTCAACAATATCGTAGCCATTCCCGTGAGCGACGCCCTCTTAACTCTCCCTCAACTATTCATTTGAACGTATCTCAACACAATCCTATACTGACCGGAAGATGGGATCCAAAAAAACATTTTTCCTTTTTGAAATTTTAGTCGCTCTCAGTCTAATGGGAGTTTTAATCTCTCTTCTGTTTTCATTTATGGTGCAAAGTGTGCGCGTCGAAAAAAAAATGGAAAAAGCGAGATCTGTCATTTTAGAAAGACAGCGCTTTCAAATCCGCATCCAAGATCTATTGACAACCCTCAGTTCCCAGCCTAGCCTTCCCTCTCTTTACACACAAAAATTCCCCAAAGAAGAGACCGAAAGCCTGATTGTTTTTTTCGATTACGGGATCGATCCCGATCCTTCCTTCAGCGGCATTGTGACGGGAAGGATCTACATCGATGAAAACCACGATCTCTGCCTTGCATGCTGGCCAACACAAGAAGATAAAGAGCACCTGTGGAGAAAAGAAATCCTCCTGTCCGATGTATCCTCATTTTCTCTCCAGTTTCTGACCTCTTTAGAGAAATCAAATCCGGAAGAGTCTAAAGCGATTTGGAAAGGAACTTGGCCCAAAGAGAAAAAAGGGCTTCCCTGCATCATCCGAGTGATTTTGGAAAAGGAAAACAGAACGCTCCAATTTGCCTTCCGGCTTCCTCATACGCACCCAATTCCAACTTACTGGAGTTCCCCTGCATGAACTTCATTACCTTTGTCCTCTCCCTACTTCTTGTTTTTTCGATGGGCACTTTCGTAATGCTCGAAAAACAGGCGGGAAATAGAAGGCTGCGCAATACCTATTTAGGCCATAGCGCCGCGAACCGAAAAATTCTTTCAAAATGGGAAAGCGAAGTCTATCAATCGCTCAAAGGAGATCTTTCGCTTCCTAAAAAAAAACCGGATCCTTCCGCAACTCCAAAAGCCAAAAAAGAAAGTAAAATTCCTTTGATCAATCCCGAATGCGCCCGTTTAAATCTCTGGCCGCTCATCCAAGAAGGGAAAGAAGAGCACCCTTTTCTTTATGCAACGGCATTGAAATTTTTAGACACTTTTTATGGATCGAATCTTTTTTCAAAAAACCCCCAAGAAAAAGCGCAGTTCTTAAATGACTTTTTAAAAAAATCCAAAATCGCAATCCAAAAAAATCAATTTGCGATGGAAACATTGTGCGTCGATCCTTCTTTTCAACGCCTCTACTACAAAATGCTGAAAGGAACAAAAGAGTGGGATCTTCCAGAAAAAATAGGCTACCCGTCTCTTCTCGATCTTATAAAAGCGGAGGAAGCCCCCTCAAAAATCTGTCTTTGCCACGCGCATCCCGGTCCCATTGCCGCTCTTTTCAACGGGAAAATAGCATCCCTGCTCTATCGCGAAATACATAAAGACGAGCCAGAGCCCCTCACCCGCGAACTCATTGAAAAAATCTGCGCAGATTGTTTTCTCATCGCTCCAGACCCCGATCTTTTTTCCTTAATCGATTTAAGCAACGCTTCCCATCCAAATAAAGGGAAAACAACCCTTGTCGCCGAAGACAAAGAGACGCAAATTTCGCTCCGAAAAAATATCTATAGCCGCTTGAATTAACAGGTAGAATCATTTTAAAAGTAGTCCCTTTTCCTAAAACAGAATCCACTACAATCGTCCCTCGGTGTTTTTCGACAATTGTTTTCACCATCGAAAGACCGAGTCCAACTCCCCCCGATTTACGCGATAGGGCTTTATCCACTCTATAGAAACGATCGAAAATATAAGGCAAACTAGATGCCGGAATGCCAATTCCTTCGTCTTGAAAGCGAATGTGAAACAAGCCACTTGTTTCCTGAAGATCTATTTGAATTTTTGCCGGAGAAGAGGAATATTTCACGGCATTTTCTAAAAGATTCAGGATCGCAAGATCGAGTAAATCGGGATCTGCCCAAATAAAGGCATCGCATCTTCCCGATATATTCACCTCGGCCTCGGGATACGCCTCCAACAAAAGATGTTTGCAACGTTCAATCAATAATCCCGCATTGCAAGCTTGAAAACAATCCGGCGAAGAATGTTCCAAACCCTCCATGCGAAGCAAACCCTTCACAAGCTGATCCAACCGATCCGAGGCAGAGACAATTTTATTTGAAATCTCAAGGATTTTTTCTTGAGAAAGATGGGGCAGCATCTCGGCAAATCCCCGAATGATTGTAATCGGCGTGCGCAGTTCATGCGAAACATTGGCCGCAAAATTTTTCCCCGCCTGAAAAGCTAGGATCCCCATAACCTCTGCCCGATAGATGAGAAAGGCAGAAAAAATAAAATAGGCAAAAATCCAAAAAAACAAACGCTCCGGGTCGAAAAAGATCAGGAAAAAAACGAGGCTATTGCAAAGAAAAAGGATCCATTTAAATGATTTCATGCCCTGTTTCCGTCACAATCACGACATCCTCATAGCGCACGCCCCCAAGACCCGGCCTATAAATTCCGGGCTCGACTGTAAAGGCCATGCCGGGCTCTAAAATCAAATCTCCGTCGCCTCCCCCAATTTTTAAACGGGGATACTCATGTACATCGAGACCAATTCCATGAGAAAGTCCATGAGTAAAAAGTAAATCAGATCCCGCTTCTTTCAAAAGCCCTCTTGCGATCCGATCCAACTCTCCAAACCGAATCCCCGGAGCTACCTGCGCAATCACTTTTTTTTGTACTATCTGGAGTAGGGCATAGTCTTTGCTAAGCTGAGGATCTGCTTTCCCAAAAAAATGGACCCGCGTCATATCTCCGGCGTATCCATCGACAACAGCGCCCAGATCAAAAAGAACAATTTGATCTTTCTTTAACTTCGTTTTCCCCGCTCGGTGATGCGGGAAAGCGCTATTTTCTCCAAAGGCAATAATCGGCTGAAAAGAAAGCCCTGAAGCGCCCCTTTCTCTGCAATAAAACTCAAAAGCCAAACTCAAGTCCTCTTCCGCGACCCCTTCTTTCAATAAGCTCGCAATATATTTCTCCCCTTCGCGGGTCAGATGCGCAGCTTTTTTCAAAGAGGCGATTTCTCCCTTTTCTTTTTTAAGCCGCAAATTTTTGAGAGGCTTTGAAATCGGAATGAATGTTTGCTCCGGAAACATTTTCCGAAGTTCTAAATACCCATCGTAAGAAATAAACGCGCTATCAAATCCAATCGACATGCCGGAAGAGAGATATTTTTTTAAATCCCCAATCAAACACACCTCGCAGGGAGCTTGTTTACGCGCGATTTCAATGTAGCGGCCATCGACAAATAAACAGGTTTTTTCCGCAGATACAAAAAGACGTCCTACAGAAAGAGAAAGTCCCGTGAGGTAAAAAAGATCGATGGGATCATCCACAAAAAGGGCTCCCAAATTCTCTTCTTTGAGTTTATTTATTCTTTTAAGAGACATGTTTCCAAATGGCCTTGTTCCAATTTTTTCCAAATTTTTCTTCCCAAAGGATCATATACCCGATCCTGACACTTTTGCAATCTGCGCCAAAGATGGATGGCCTCATCCAAGGAATACCCGCGCGATGAAAACCTAACGGAGGCCGCATCCAATCTTTTCCCTTCCTTCTTCCACGCAGAAAAAAAGAGGGGAAATTCCGAAGGGTCCATGCTCGAGGGCAAAGAATCGATTGCGATCTTTTTCTCTCCAATCCATCGGCACTCAATCCCCATCTTCTGCAAAGAGGGAAGAATCTCCGGGTCGTCTTCTTCGATTTCTACCGGCCATAAAAGCTGTTGGCTCTCGCCTATCCCCTCTTTCATTTCTTCAAAGCAAATGCGCGCTCTCACTCCATGTAAATCGACGAGAAATAATCCATCCATCTCCATCAAAAGATACCTCCCCAAAATGAAAAGAGGCCTTGCCGGCATTTCGAGAGGCAAAACAGTTTGGATAGAACTTGGAGCCCTGAATTCCTCCTCAAAAGAAAAAGGAGGAGGCGGTGTAAAGCCCATAGGCTCTAAAAAACGGAAAACAGAGTCTTGTTTTATCGTAAACATCTTAGAAACAAAACTTTCCACTTCCGAGAAAAGAGCGCTTTCCTCCGCAAATCGAACCTCTTTTTTCTGCGGATGGACGTTGACATCGACAAGCCCCGGATCGATTTCCAAAAAAAGGACAAAAGAAGGATACATATGCTCCGGAAGGCGCGTCCCATATCCGGACTGCACCGCCTTTGCAATCAAGGGAGAAAATACAGGCCTTCGATTCACAAATAAAAGCTGTCCTTTCCGGTGGCTCTTCGCCATTTCAGGCGCGCTAAAAAGACCCCAAAAACGGGAAGACTCTTCCTGGTGCTGAAAGGGGCCAAAAAGAGACTCAATTCTTTCTTTTTTCGACTGCTTGGTTAAATGATAAATCCTCTCCTCTTGAGAGGTATAAGAAAAAGAAACATCCGGATTTGCGGCGCTCATAATTTCGACAATCTTTGTGACTTGCGCCGTATTTGCCGCAATGGATTTCTGAAATTTTTTTCTCGCAGGGACGTTGTAAAATAAAGAGCGAATGGCGACCGTAGTTCCTTGATTGCGGGCGCAGGGCTGAACGCTCTCAACGCGTCCCCCCTTCACCCGAATTTCGGTCCCCGCCTTGCCGTCGGATGTTTTCAATTCAAAATGAGAAACAGAGGCAATTGCGGCGAGAGCTTCTCCGCGAAAACCCATCGTGGAAAGGGAAGAAAGATCTTCCGCCGTCTGAATCTTCGAGGTGGCATGCCTTTCTATAGAAAGGGCCGCGTCCTCGGGACTCATCCCGCAGCCATCGTCGATGATTTCAATTAAAAGCTGCCCGCCGCCTCGAATTAAAATGGAAATATGTTTAGATCCTGCATCTAAACTATTTTCGATGAGCTCTTTAATGATCGACGCGGGATTTTCAACAACTTCGCCCGCTGCAATTTGGTTGATGACAGATTCTGAAAGACGAACAATTTTTTGTGCCATATATTCTGTGTTGAAGTATATCCCAAAATCTTAAATCGAGTATACTCCCCAAAAAATGATGTTTAAACTCTTTTGTCTCCTCATAACCACATCTGTATTTGGAGCGTATGTAGGAAACCCTGCAGCGCCCTCCATCATGAATACCGGTTTTTTTTCCGCGCACAATCCCTTAATCAAAGGGACGACGGGATATATCGCCGATTACATCACAGATAAATTATATGAAGCGGACAAAAATAATGCCTCCTTCGATCCGGATGATACGTTCCGCAAATTCATCATCCACTCGCAGCTTGCCAGCTTTTCGGTCATTCTCTTAGAGCGCCTCGAAATTTTTGGAACCGTGGGAGGCTCTAAACCAAGAGCGAAACTCCACGAAGAAGAGGCCAATACAAACCTTCTTTTCGATTTTGAAAGCAGTTATCAATTCTCCTGGAGCTCCGGCGCAAAAATCGTCCTCATGCAGTGGGGGCAAACCTATTTCAGCACCGATTTTACCTATTTTTCTATGCCCGAATCCTCCAAATCGTACTTCAAATTCTTCAACCGCCTGAATCTCCCCATCAATTTCGATAAACAAGAACTTTCCTTAAACGAATGGCAAGTCAGCCTCGGCCTTTCTTCCCGTATTTTTTTTCTTACGCCTTATGCCGGAGGCACTTATCTGAACTCAAAACTCCATATCGCCTCGGGATCGGAAGTCGGCTCTTTTGAATACAAAAATAAATACAGCATTGGGTATTTCTACGGAATTACAGCGTCTATCTCGGGAAGGTTCCATCTCAATTTCGAGCAAAGATTCCGCGATGAAAAAGCGTATACTTTTTCAACCATTGCTGTATTTTGAGGATCTATGGAAGAACACCCGCAGGCTCGATTCATTGTAAATACGCTGACCAAAGCGGGATTCCTCGCTTACTACGCAGGCGGATGGGTCCGGGATTATCTACTAAGGAGGCCCTCCGACGATATCGACATTGCAACCAACGCCCCGCCGGAAACAATCCAAGCGCTCTTCCCTCACACTGTCCCGATCGGAATCGCCTTTGGAATCATCCTCGTCATCATCGATGGACATCAATACGAAGTGGCCACCTTCCGGCAAGATCTCGATTATAAAGACGGAAGAAGACCTTCCCGCATCGCATTCACATCGGCCATCGAAGATGCGAAGCGAAGAGACTTTACAATCAACGGGATGTTCTACGATCCCTTGCAAGAAAAGATCCTCGATTACGTGAACGGAAAAGAGGATCTGCAAAATAAAATCATCCGCGCCAT
>CAYOMT010000038.1:9029-12024 GCA_964405125.1 uncultured bacterium | reverse complement strand
GATGAGAAGGAAATTTGATTTGGATAAACATATATCTTCTCACCGCTCACCTCTTGAACAAGCAAAAAAACACATGCGATTAGGGAGGAAACAAAAATCTTCATAAAACACTTCCTATCTTTTTTCAAAGAAATTTTTACCACTAATGAATGATTTTTGCAAAGAAAAAAAAACTAAACAGAATCTAATTTTCGACAAAGGCTAAGTGAGGGATCCGAAGGTCGATGATCCGAGAGGAAAAGCGCCCTGTTTGAGGCAATCGGGCATTCGACAACTGTTTGCTATAATCTTCCATGATATTTTTCCGTAAGCTTAAGAAATTGTTCATCTGCTGTACGTATTCTTTCGGAGACAGGCGAAGCATTTTTGGAAACGTGCAGCAAATCGTCTCTTCTTCCCGATTCAGTAAAAAATCCTCTTCCGTAAAAAGGACAATTTCCCTCTGCCCTAAACTCGGAGCAAACGCATTCGACACATCAATTCTCTTAATCCGAAGCCCTTCGCGCCAGGGCAACCCTTCTAAAAACTGCAGTATTTCAAAACCAAGATACAGATGCTGATTCTTCAAAGGCGTTTGCCAAACGCCCCCGCTTCTTCCCAAGGACTCCAAAGACTCTCCAAACGGAGGCAGTCCTAAATAAATTTCAGGCAGTTCCTTCGGCGCAAAAAAAGGAGATATCGGAAATAAATACCCTTCTCTATCAATCGCAATATTTTGATAATCTCCAATCCACGCCACAGGTTTTCTCACCTCATAATCAATATAGAGCGCGTTCGGAGGCGCTCTTTTAATTTTCGCCTCTGCAATTAAAGGAGAAGAGAGAAGTTTTTTCTCCCCCTTTTTCAGATCGAAGGCGTAAAGATTGGTCGGCTGGTCTACAGACAGGCCCAGAAGCTCCGCAAGATATGCCGTTTGCAAAGCTTCCTTTTCCGGCCCTGTTTGAATCAAGACGGAAATCCGATATTTCGGATTCAACAGCCTCTCTCGACTCGATTTCATCCAAAGCATATACCCAGAAATAAACGCAATCAAAGTAAAAGAGGTCGATCCAATGAGACAAAAAAGGGCTTGCCGCATTGTCCAACGCATTTATACCCTTCGCGCTCTTGCAAAGGCCAATACAATCAACTGATTCATAAGCTCTTTCTGGTTCATTCCGCTCTTTTCCCACATTTTAGGATATCCGCTATTCGCCGTAAAGCCAGGAAATGGATTGATCTCATTCAGCCAAAAAACCCCTCGATGGTCGAGGAAAAAATCGACTCTAGCAAGCCCTTTGCAGCCCATCGCCTTGTAGGCTCTGATTGCAAGCTCCTCCCCAATTTGCCTCTCTATTTCCGTAATAGACGCCGGGATTTCCACCGAAACCGCCTTAGACCCATACTTCTTCTCATAATCGTAAAACCCGCCGCCGCTTAAAATAGCGCAAGGCGCTGCCACTCGAATGAATTCATTCCCAAGCAAAGCAAATTCTATTTCTCTTCCTTGGATCTCCTCTTCCACAATAATCCGATCATCCAAAGAAAAAGAAAGCTCTGCAGCTTGAGACACCTCCTCCATCCTCTCCACTCGGCTCACTCCGATACTCGATCCCAAATGGACCGCCTTCACCCAGACGGGAAAGTGTAAATTTTCCCGGATGCTCTCCAAGAGACTCGATGGATTTTCCCGGTAGGCCGCAAGATCCATTTCAATATAAGGGACAATCGGAATCTGGTGCGCGAGGGCCACTTGCTTAGTCCATGCCTTATTCATACAGATCGCGCAAGATCGATAATCGCATCCCACGTAAGGGATTTGCAAAGCATCGAGAAATCCCTGCATCATCCCATCTTCCCCTTGCGGGCCATGAAAAACAGGAATCGCCATATCGGATTCCGTCAATTCTTGGAGAGCCGTTAGATCCTTCCACCCCCCTTCTTTGGGAATATGAAAGTGTTTTACCGCATAAAAGGTTTCATCCAGACATTGAAGAATATTTTTCGCAGAGACTAAAGACACCTCGCGCTCAGAAGACGTGCCGCCGGATAACACAGCCACTTTAAATCGAGGAGAAATCGCCGCGTACTTTTCCAAAATAGGAATACCCCATTTCGTCGCATTGCCGGCCCCGATTGTCAAAAGAACATCAAACGGCCTCAATTCTTGCGCGACTCTATCTACAATCTCTTCTTCCGAAACAAAAATCCCCTGTTTCATCGCAAGGGCCAATTTCTCTCCTGTAATCCCCGCAATCGGTGGCTCCCCTGCACTGTAAATATCTGTAATAAATAAAAGGTCTGCTTGCGCAAAAGAAGCGATAAATTCTTTCCAAAGGAGGCTTGTTCTCGTGAACCGATGGGGCTGAAAAACAACAACGAGCCTTCTTTCCCGAATCGAAAAGCGAAGAGCTTTTAAAGTCGCCGCAATTTCTGTCGGATGATGTCCATAATCATCAAAGCAACAAACCCCATGCCTCTCCCCTTTCCATTCCAGCCGCCGCTTGACGCCTTGGAACCCGCCAAATGCCTGTCGAATGAGCGTCTCTTCGATCTCCAAAGTAAGACACAAACCAAAGACTGCAGCGCCATTCAGAGCATTATGGATGCCAAAAAGGGGAAGAAAAACTTCTTTGTACTGTTTGCCTTGAAAATCCAAACTGAAAATAATTCCCTTCTCATTTTGTGAAAATCGAGAGATCCGAAGGTCTGCATCTTCGGAAAATCCATAAGAAAATCCAGGCGGATTCAAAGAGCGCAAGATCGCATCATCGCAGCACCAAAATAAGTGCTCCGGATGATGAACCTGAGAGAAAAATGTATTGAATCCGGAAGTTAAACCCTCTCTACTTTTCCAATAATCCAAATGATCGTTTTCGCAGTTTGTAACAATCGCCCCGAATGAGGGGGTTTTTAAAAAAGATCCATCGCTCTCGTCTGCTTCGGAAACAAAATAAGACCCCAAACCCTTCCGAGCATTGGTCTTCAACGACTGGACAATCCCTCCCACGACAAA
>CAYOMT010000038.1:0-8929 GCA_964405125.1 uncultured bacterium | reverse complement strand
CTGACTATAGCGCCTTGCTGCAACAAAATACGGGCCAAAGCGCTCATCCCAATGCCCCCGATTCCGATGAAATGAAATCCACTGCTATCCATGCAAAATCTCCGCCATATCTTTTCTATCTTTGACTTCCCATGCCGCAAGCGCTTGTTTATATTTCAAAATATCTTTGAGTAAAAGATTCATCTCCTGCCCTATTTTTTCAGAAGAAGCTTCGTCTTGTTTTAAAAGTCGAGATCCTTTGACAACGTGAGTAAGAAAACGGCCGTTTTCCAACTGGTGATCCTCCGAAGAAAAAGGAAAGGGGATCAAAAGAGAGGGCTTTTTATACCGAATTAACTCTCCTAAAGTTCCAGCTCCGCTTCGGCAAATGACGACATCGGAGGCCATGTACGCTAGATCCATCCGCTCTTCGAATTCTTTGACGCACACATTTTTTTCTCCGTATGTTGTCTTTCCCTTCCCGGTCAAATGAATCATTTGGACTTTTTTTTCCGATAAAAAAGGGACCGCTTTAGGCATGATTTCATTCAAAAAAGAAGCTCCCTGAGAGCCTCCGAAGACAAGGATTGTCGTAAAGTGAGGCTGGAGACCAAAATAGATGCGCGCTTCTTCGCAAGACACTTTTGGCATCTCTTTTTTCTCTCCCCACGGAAGTAAAGAGACAAACACCGTCTTAGAAAGCGGCAAGGTTAACGGAAATTGAATCGCAACTTTTGATGCCGCTTTCGCAAAAAACCGATTCACTTTTCCCAAAACACAATTGGCCTCAAACAAAACAATTTTTTTTCGCAAAAAGAAAGATGCCAGTAAAATCGGAAACGTGTGGTAGCTTCCAAAGCCAACCACGACATCGGGAGAAAATTTCAAAAGCAAGACAATCGATTGAAAAAAGCCAAAAAGTGTAGAGAAAAAAAAACGGAAATAATTCCCTTTTTTAGGAACGGCCGCAGAAATTTCTCGGAACGGATTTTTCTGCAAAAAAAAAGGATTTTCTTTCAGCTTATGTCCTGCAATCATCACCTCGCAATCTTTCAGCTTGCAGGCGAGCTGCTGCGCCGGGAAAAGATGGCCTCCGCTGCCTCCTGCCGCAATTAAAAATTTCTTATTCATAATCCGAGTTCTCAAATTTTTTCTGCTTTCTTGCGATATCCAGGAGGAGAAAAAAGGCAATTGTATTGATGATCAAAGAACTTCCCCCTTGAGAAAAAAACGGAAGCGTCGTTCCTTTGCTCGGCAAAAGCCCTGAAACAATCCCTAAATTCAAAAATGCCTGGATGGCAATGAGAAATGTCAATATCGAGGCAAGTAAAAATCCTCCCTCGTCGCGGGCGCGCAAAGCCACGGCAATCCCGGAAAGCATCAAGGCGAGATATACGCCGATCAATCCCAAAACCCCAATAAATCCCATCTCCTCGGCAAAAATCGCAGCGATATAATCGCTCC
The DNA here is from genome assembly GCA_964405125.1 of uncultured bacterium. Classification (GTDB taxonomy): domain Bacteria; phylum Chlamydiota; class Chlamydiia; order Chlamydiales; family SM23-39; genus DAIDHZ01. Next base: position 7,486 of record CAYOMT010000038.1, on the reverse strand, counting down.
TTGCCTCGGGAAGATAATTCAATTTTTGCAAACTCTCTCCAAGGCCTCGGCCCAAAAGCTTTCCCGAGCCCGCAGCAATTTTGGCTTGATGCGGCTGATGCCCTTTCCCTTTTAAATCGAGTTCGGGATGTAAATAAACCTGTATCCGGCTTTTTACGTAAGGCACCTGATACGCGCTCCACATCCCGCAAGATAAAATGATAAATAAAGGAAAAGCCCAAAAAATAAGGCGGATCCGCGTCAAAAAAAAGAGAACAACCAGAAGAGAAAATAAGATGGCCGTCGTGCCATGATCCGGCTGAAATAAAATCAAAGCAATCGGGATTAACAAAAGACCCAGAATTTTAAGAAAATCTCCAATCTGCACAGGTTGTTTTTGTTTTAAAAACCAATAGATATAAACAAGCGGGACCAAAATTTTCACACACTCAGAGGGCTGAAAAGAAATCCCAAATATACTCAGCCAACGCCGGCTTCCATTGATCGTTTGACCCAATCCAGGGAAAAAAAGAAGAGCCAAGGCCAATACAACGGCGATAAATAAAATAGGGCTGTATTTAATGATCGATTCGTATCCTACAAAATAGACCACCATGCCGACAAAAATACCCACTGCCCCATAAAAAATCTGCCGCAGAAGGGGCGCTCTTGTACTCACTTCCTCAAACCGATCTAAAATCTCTGCCGAGGTCGTATTAAAAACCATGAGTAGGCCAAAAGAAAAAAGAAGAGCTACCGAACAAATCAGCCACAATTGAAGACGCATTGTATTTTACCGAATGCGAAGCCGATCGCCGGGCTTGAGCTTGCGCGCTCTTTCTTCATTCAAGTGATTGAGCTTTAAAAGCTCCTCCACTTTAATGTGATGCTTCATCGCAATGCCCCAAGGATTGTCTCCTACCTTCACTGTATAATATTCAGGGCCTGACACTGCAGGTTTTTCGATCGCCGGCTTTTGTGCAATCGATGAAGGCGTCGATTTTTTATCCGGAAGCCTCAGCACTTGGCCGATTTTTAAAAAACTTCCCGGGAGTTGATTCATTTTAATGATCTCATCCACAGTTGTATGGTGGGCCTTGGCAATCTTATCCAAACTATCCCCTTTTTTCACCGTGACTTCTAAAAGGGCGGATTCGATGCGGGAAGAAACTAGCGGAAGCGCGGGAGCTATTTCCGGAAGTTTATGCGTAATTTCAGGAGCGGAAGAGATGGGTTCCAAAGGAGGGCTTGTTAAAGCCACGGGAACATGAATTGTGGGAGCGGGAGCCACTTGCTGCTGCAAAGCCGTGTCGGCTTCATTGGGAAACAACGGCCCATTCATCACGGAAAGGGGCTTTTGCGTGATTTCGCTGGGACTCGTCTCTTCTTGCGTAAAAAACGCCGCAACAAAAAGGACGCCTAAGAGCCCTGCATTAACCATCGCCGCGATCAGAATTGTTTTTCTTCGATCCATTCTTCCTCTGCCATATTAACCTGAGTTTTGGATTCGTTTCGCTCAAACTCCATGGGGATTTTTAGGAAATCGAACCCAAAACTGAGGTTATTAATTCTCTAAATGCATCGCCTCTATGCTCAAAATTCGGAAACTGGTCATAACTCGAACAGCCCGGAGACAACAACACCGTATCTTTTTCCTGCCCCATCGCAATGGCCGTATTCACCGCCTCCGCAAAAGGACCCACTTTTGTACACGGAATCTGCGATCCAATCTCTTTTTCGATCTTATCTCTCGCCATTCCATACGCAATCACATGCTTTACTTTTCCTTTAAAACACGAAATCCAAGGAGTATAAGAAGACCCTTTATCCAATCCCCCGACAATTAAAATCAAAGGACCCGAAAACTGTCTGACTGCGTACATAACCGATTCAATATTCGACGATTTACTATCATTAAAAAACGCCACTCCATTGATTGAACCGATCTCTTCAATCCGATGCAAAGGTTTCTTAAAAGACGCTGCCGCCTTACAAAGCTCCTCCTCCGTTATACCAAATTGCCTACATATTGCAAATGCAGCTTGCACATTCTGCGGTTTTTCCCCATCGTCAAAAATTTTTCCGGAGCAAAAAGAAGCCGCCTGGCGAGAAACAAACAACTCCCCCGACTCTTTCAAACAACGTTGAATCGACAATTTCGCTTCCACATATTCCTTCATCGAATGATAACGATCTAAATGATTTTCTGTAATATTTAAAATAAGCGCAAAATCGAGACAGCGCGTTTTCAAAGTTTCTAATTGGAAGGAACTCAACTCGACGACGAGGATATCATTCGGATTGGGATGGAGAAGATATGTCGAAAGACCCGTTCCCACATTGCCGAGAGCAAAGGCAGGAAACCCGGCCTCTTTTAAAATATGAGTGATTAAAAGAGTCGTCGTTGTTTTTCCATTGCTTCCGGTAATGCCGATGCATCGGTTGCGGATATGCCGAAAGCTAAATTCCACTTCGCCAACCACCTCGATATTTTCTTTTTGCGCTCTCACAACAAGGGGGTGGGAAAGAGGGATGCCGGGAGAAAGAATCACTTGATCCACTTGGGAAAGCGAAATGTCCTCGTTTGATAAAACAAGGCCTTGAGAAACTAATTTTTGGATCTCGGGAGTCTGAGAAAGGGCATCTATTTTTCGATCCACTCCGATGACTTCAACGCCCTGAGACAATAAAAAGGCCGAAGCCGCTTTCCCACTGACGCCTAAACCCAACACAACTGTTTTCATTGAAATTTCAAAGATGCTATTGCAATGATAGCAAAGAGCAAACTAACAATCCAGAACCGGATGACAACTTTCGTTTCGGGAAGACCTTTGTATTCAAAATGATGATGCAAAGGAGAGCAGAGAAAAATCCGCTTTTTATTCCGATATCTATAACTTAAAACCTGTAAGATCACAGACATCGCTTCCGCCACAAAAATGGCGCCGGCTACAGCTAAAATCACCTCTCTTCGCAAAAGCACGGAAGAAACTCCTAAAACGCCTCCCAAAGCTAAAGATCCCGTATCCCCCATAAATACCTGGGCTGGGTATCCGTTGTACCACAAAAATCCAAGACAAGCTCCCGCAAGGGCCATCAAATATACGGCAATTTCCCCGCTTCCCTCGATGTATAAAATATACAGATATCGGGCCAAATCAATGTGGTTCGATAAAAACGCAAAAAGGGCCAATACGACAGAAACCATCACCAAACACCCTGCGGCAAGGCCATCCAATCCATCGGTTAAATTGACCGCATTCGAAGAACCTGTGATCACAAACACAATCATGAAAAAAGAGAGGATTTTTAGAAAACCATCTAAGATAAATACGGGATCTTTGACAAAGGGAATATAGATCCTTTCCATGTATTCTTGTAAAGAATAGGTCGTCGTTTGAATCAAAGCGTGTTTACTTGCCTGGTTGACTACGATTTGCTCTTTGGCTATCGGAAGGGATGTATCCTCTCCTGACATCCATTCAGAGACTCCGGGAACCAAAAGATAGATGGCAACAAGGGAAGAAAACCCTAGTTGGCAGCACATTTTGAAGCGCGCTTTCAAGCCTTTGCTATTTTTGTAGCGGAGTTTTAAATAATCATCCACCCCACCAAGACATCCCAATACAACTGTGGTCAAAGCTAAAATCCACGTAAATGCATTTTCTAAATCCATCCAGAGAAAAAGGGAGATAAACATAGAAAAGAGAATCAAAATCCCCCCCATTGTCGGAGTATCTTTCTTTTTCCCATGCAACTCGGAAAGCAAAGGCACTTCCTGGAAAGACCGAATCGGCTGGCCAATTTTCAGTTCGTAGAGTTTTTTAATGAACCAAGGCCCTAAAAAAATCGTGAGAAGAAGCCCTGTCATCGCAGCAAAAATCATCCGCGTTGAAAAATAGGTGAATGCAGCAGGGATTTTAAGATGCAAAGAAGAGATCAAATATCCAATCAGCCACAAAATCATGCAAAATAATCCAAAATCGTTTCCATATTCATACTGCGAGAACCTTTAATGAGCACTGTGTCCCCTTTTCTTGCGATCTCTTTCAAACGCAATGCCGCTTTTTGCAGATCAAGAAAAAATTCGGCCTCTTTTTTCGACTCATAAAAACAATCGAAAAGGGGCTTTGCTTCTTCTCCCAAAACAAGAAGATAATCGACGTGTTCTTTCGCATACCGCCCTATTTCCGCATGCTCCGACACAGAAAAAGAACCGAGCTCTTTCATTGTGCCTAAAACAGCAATTCTTTTCCCTTCTGTTTTCTGATTTCCAAGAGAAAAAAGGGCCGCGCGCAAAGAACAAGGATTTGCATTATACGCATCGTTGATAAAGTGGATTCCCTTTTTTTCAAACCTCTCAAATCGCATCTTTGGAAGCTCCAAAAGAAAAAGTCTTTCCAAAATCTCTTCATCCTGCATCTCCATGGCACGAGCAACCGATACAGCCAGCCAAAAATTATGTAAAATATGGGGCTCTTGAAACCGAGGGAGGAGCTTTGGATCTGATTTTGAAACAACCCTTTTTTCGCACCGAATTTTCGCCACCTCTTCGGGAAACGCAAGAAAATCGGAATGAAATATGGCGATTTTCGTTTTCGGATGAGAAAAAATCATCCCCTTTTCCCGCGCAATCTGGCAAAGCCCTCCCGGGAAAAAAGCCGCATGAGCCAAAGCCACATAAGTCAAAACGGCAATATCGGGAGGCGCAATCTCGATGAGGCGGCTTATGTCCCCCGGCTCACTCATCCCCATCTCCAAAACCAAGACTTCCGCCTTCGGGTCTCGATTCAATACAGTCAAAGGCAAGGTCAGTTTCGAATTTTGACTCTCCACCGTTTTTGCCACCCGATATTTCCCTTCAAGAAGCCCTGCAATAAAATCCTTCGTCATCGTCTTCCCGACCGACCCCGTGACCCCAATTACCTGAATGGAAGACCCCTCTAAAGAGCTTTGCGCCAAAGCTCTCAAAAAGGAGGCAACATCTTCCACAGGCCAAAGAATCAGCCCATAATCGGGCCCCGAATAGGCCTTGGATACGACGGCTCCTATTGCCCCTTTTTGAGCCACTTCCCTTAAAAAATCATGCCCATCGCTCCTTTCTCCTCGGATTGCAAAAAAGAGGTCTTTTGGCTGAATAACACGGCTATCTATCTGATAACCAGCTATTTGCGATCTAAAAGGAATTTTAAGAAAATCTATGACTTCATCCATTTGGGTATAAAATACGAAAAAGCGGGATAGATGACAACTAACGACTTGAAATTGAAATAGATAAAATGATATAATATTGTATAAGGATAATAATATTATTATGTCAACAGCAACAAAACTAAGAACAACTATTGCAAGTCTTGAACAAGACTGCGCGCAATTAGAAACCAATAAAGACTCCTCCGATCCGCTTGTCAAAAAAATTGCAGAATCGGTAACCCAGTTATCGAAGGCAATCCACAATATCCAAAGCGCCGATCTTTCTCTCGAAGAGATGAAAGAAGTGACTCAAATAGTCCGTCAAACAACCCAACAAGAAAACAAAATTCAAAAGATCTTCGAATCTCTCATTACAGAAAAAACCCCGAAAGAAACATCTTCGCTAGAAAATAAACCCCCTGTTTCAGCATCATCTCCCACAAAGGCAATTCTCACAAAAGACGAAAATGCCCTAACCCACTTCAAGGGAAGCCTTGTTTGGAAAGGCGTTAAATATTTCGTAGAACAAGATCTTCCTCAAACAACAACGCAAACAGAGTGGGAAGAAATCGTGAAAGCCTATGAACAAATCCTCAACGAATCGCTTTCGAACACAGACGCAGAATGCCAGCCCGGAGCCGATCGGATAGAACTTTCTTTTCATGCAGAAAATAAGAAGATGGACATTCTATTTTCTTCCAAAAAAACAATCGCAGTGGAAGTCAAACAAGAAATTGCCGATATTTTACAAAAACATCAATCGACAAGCGTAATTCAGAACAAAAACCTTGGAATCTATGGGAAAATAATCTCGATTCCAAACAAAGGAAACACCTGTTTTATCGCAAGCACAATCCAAGCTTGGCTTATCTATCAGCAAAAGGGTCTTAAGAAAAAACTCTCCAATGCCAAACCGGAAGAAAAAGAAGTGATCGAAGCGCTCCTTTCTTTCATTGAAAAATATAAAAAACAAGAGACAATTGACATTCGAATTTTCTTAGAAACTGTGATGGTCCACTATAAAGGCGGAAATGCGCAGCTCAGCCAATTTGCAAAAGAAATGATCGAATGGAAAAAATCGGCGTCGACAAGCTCATATCCGGCTCTTCCGCAGGTAGACACAGAAGAATTCATGCGATGGCTCTCTTCTTTTATCCAGCCGGAAGAAATCACCCGACTTCACAAAGAAGATCTTCTTTTAGCAGAAGGAGAAACCCTGCAAGAACCCAAAACAACAAATGATCCCTACGAAGGGCGCAGAGATCTGATTCCTCTCAAAGGCCAAACACTTTCCCACTTAATCGATCTCTCTTTTCAAGACGACCTGGAAGAAGACATTTCAATAGAACGGCTTATTCGCAATAAAGATCAAAATCTCGAAGAGAAGAAAGTTCCCCTAAAATCGAGAACAGAACAGCTAAGTCAAGCGCCGCAAGAATTCATTCTTTCCCTCAAGCGCTTTGACCGCAACAACGAGCGAATTGGCGATCCCATCCGGCAAGTCAATGAATTTTTGGAAATGCCCGAAAAGCATTTTGCAGATGGAAAAAGCGCAAAATACCGCCTCCGCTCTATCATTTGCCATAAAGGAACCAAGACAAATTCCGGCCACTACGTAGCCTATGTCAGAAAGATCAATCCGCAGGGCTTAAGCCAGTTCTATCTTGCAGACGACGGGAGGATTTCCCCTGAAAAAACCGAAGACGTTCTCAAAGCTGCCGAAACGGCTTATCAGATCATCTACGATAAAATCAATTAAACCCTTTCATAAAATGAACTATCATGACAGTTGTTGATCAAACAGTTTCAAATTTTCGAAAATTACCACACAACACTTTAACAACTGTGTTCAGCTTCCTCGACGATGGCGATAAAAGAATTCTCAATGCTGTAAACACAGCGTTTAAAAATATCTTGTGCATCAACTCTTTATACCGATACGCCTCATCGTATCTTTTCAAAGACACTGCATCCCCTTCGCGTCTCCCATCCATCCTCCGACAAATTGCAAACTCTACCTACGCAGATCGGCTGCAGCCGATCTGCTCAAAAACACTAAGCGGGCATACAGCCGTCATCCAAGCCACCGCAGTCACCCCGGATGGAAAGCACCTTATTTCGGGATCATACGACCATACAATTAAGATCTGGGATATAACATCCGGCACATGCCGCACACTAAGAGGGCATACAGGCGGCATCTTCGCCCTCGCAATCACCCCGGATGGAAAGAGCCTTATTTCGGGATCATACGACCGTACAATTAAGATCTGGGATATAGCATCCGGCGCATGCAATCACACACTAAGAGGGC
>CAYOMT010000037.1:8252-12242 GCA_964405125.1 uncultured bacterium | reverse complement strand
GCACGTCCCTGCTAAGGACGCATACTCTGTTAAAGGGTATCGAGGGTTCAAATCCCTCTCTTTCCGTTCTTTCTCTTTTCTTTGTCTTTTGTTATCTTTTGTTATATCTTGTAGCAAATTAAATGAGGTAACATGGCTGAAGTGGGAGCAAAAACGCGTATTCCTCCAAATTCGAAAGAATCGGAGATGATGGTTCTCGGTTGCATGTTGACAAGTGTCAACGCTCTCAATATTTCCGCAGACAAGCTGCAGCCGCAGGATTTTTATTATACAGAGCACCAGACAATCTATTCCGTCTTAAAGCTCGCATATGTATCGGATAAGCCTGCAGACATCCATTTAATTTCCGAGGAGCTCAAAAGACAAGGCAAATTGGAGATGGTCGGAGGGGTGAGTTATTTAACGACTCTGGCTCAATATGCGGGGACTTCGGCTTTCATTGAAGAATACGTCGATCTCGTGCGAGAAAAATCGATTTTGCGGCGGATGATCAATGCGGCGCAAACCATTGAAAAAGAAGCTTTGGAAGAGCCTTCCGATGTATTGACGACTCTGGATGAAGCGCAAACTCTTTTTTTTCAAATTTCTCAAGAAAACCAGAGCAGCCCCGGGGTGATGATTAAGGATCTCATCACAGGGCTTAAAGCGGAGACGAAAATTCCTTATTTAAAGGAATTGCAGGAAAGGCAGCAGGCTTTTAAAGAAAGAGATCCGAATGCTCCGAGCGTCACGGGGGTGCCGACCCATTTTATCGATCTAGATAAATTACTCAATGGGTTCAATCCATCGAACTTGATGATTCTCGCCGCGCGCCCTGCAATGGGGAAGACGGCGTTGATGACCTCGATTGCGGAGAATATTTGTTTTCGAAATAACATTCCCGTCGCTGTTTTTTCCCTCGAGATGGGCGCTTCGCAATTATTGCACCGAATGATCTGCTCTCAAGCTGAGGTGGAATCGGAAAAAATTCAAACGGGCTCTTTGAATGGAGCTGAATATCAGCGCGTTGTGGCTTCGGTGAATATGATGCAAAAGCACACGATGATTATCGACGATCAGCCGGGCTTAAAAATTACAGATTTAAGAGCGCGGGCACGGCGTCTTCGGGAAGCATATAACATTGGATTTATTGTGATTGATTATCTGCAGCTTTTAAGCGGATCTGGAACGCTCCGTTCTATGGAAAATCGGCAAAATGAGATTTCTGAGATTTCTCGGATGTTGAAAAATTTGGCCCGGGAATTGGATATTCCGATTCTTTGCGCAGCGCAGCTTTCTCGGAAAGTGGAGGAAAGACAAGGGCATCGTCCGATGATGAGCGATTTGAGAGAGAGCGGATCTTTGGAGCAAGATAGCGATGTCGTGATGTTTTTGCTGCGACGGGAGTATTACGATCCTTATGATAAACCGGGGCTTGCCGAGGTCATCGTGGCAAAGAACCGACATGGAGCAGTCGGGAGCGTTCATCTTGCTTTCCGCAAAGAGCTCGCTCAGTTTGCAAATTATACGCCAATCCAATCGCAGGCAGAAGTTGCGAAAACAAATAAACAAGCTTTTTCTGCTTTTTCCCCTGAAGATCTATGAAAATTTTGTTTTTTTGCATTGCATGCATTGCTTTATTTTCTCGTCCTTTGGAGGTGGAAGTATCGGCGCGCAGCGCGATTCTCATGAATGCCGATACGGGGGCTATTTTGTATGAGAAGAACCCGTATATTCCGATGTATCCTGCGAGTACGACGAAAATTGCCACGGCGCTTTATGTTTTAGAAGAAAAAAATCCGAGTCTAGAGCAGATGATGACGGTGTCTTCGGAGGCGCTTAAAATGAAGCCGGAGAAGTTTGGAGAGGAAGTTCCTGCCTATTGGGGGGAGGTCGGCGGATCGAAAATGGGGCTCGTCAAGGGGGAAGTTCTTTCTTTGGAGTCTCTTTTGCATGGCCTGATGCGTGTTTCGGGGAATGATGCGGCGAATGTGATTGCGGAAAATCTTTCGGGGTCTATCCCCGAGTTTGTTTCTGAAATGAATGAGTATATTCAGTTTTTGGGATGTAAAAACACCCATTTTTGCAATCCGCATGGACTGCATCACGAAGATCATCTGTCGACTGCATACGATATGTGTTTAATTATGCAGAAGGCTCTGCAAAATCCGAAATTCCGGGATATCGTATCGAATCAGTATTACCAGAAACCTAAAACGAATCGACAGCAGGCTGCAGAAATAGAGCAGAAGAATCCTTTGTTGAAACCGGGGAAATATTATTACCCCAAAGTAATCGGAGCCAAGACCGGGTTTCATTCTAAGGCAAAATATACGCTTGTGGCTGTGGCAGAAGGAGAAGGGAGAACTTTAATTGCCGCTTTTTTTGGCTGCGATAAGAGGACGGATCGATATGAGGACGCAATTCGTCTTTTCGATCTTGCGTTTGCGGAGAAAAAAGAGACAGTGGTGTTTTTTGATCCTTCGCACCTGTTTTCATATCCGATAGAGGGGGCCAAGGTGCCTCTTCAGGCTTCTTTAACAGAGGATTTGAAAATTTCCTACTTCCCGTCCGAAGAGCCTTCTTGTAGAGCTTTTGTCCATTGGGAGCCGATATCGCTGCCGATTTATAAGGGGCAAAAAGTGGGAGAGATCCACATTTCAGATTCTTCGGGAGTTGTTTTGCAATCGGGAGAGCTTGTGGCAAAAGAAGATGTCAAGTCGACATTCATCCATGCTCTTAAAAGTCTTTTTTAAGGATTACCACGTTGGTTTTGTTTTTCCTTTGTAAGGTTTTGCGAGATTTTTAGCGAGGAGCTCGCTTGCTAAATCGGCCCCATCCACGCGCACATCGGCGAGGAGTCTGAAATATTTATCCCGCTGCACATTGTTTAGCTCAATGCTTTTTGCGTTTTGCAGACGCTCTTTGACGTAATCGCGGGCTTTGAATGCAAGAGAGTGGATCTCTTCTCTTTTGTCTGTGATTTCAGGGGAGTCGATCCCATGGATTCTGACGGAAATGTCTTGTCCGATGATGGGGTGTACGTTGGCAATATCTACAATAAAAGTATCTCCATCGTGCACTCTTTTTACGGTTTTCACGCATAAATTGCCGTAGAGCTGTTTTGCTTGAAGGGGAAGGAAATTGCAAAGGAAGATAAAGACACACATTCTAAATAAAAGAGTCATATTTTCTCGTGGAATTGCTGATTAAACGAGAAGATTTTACTAATTTTTTAGATGGTGTCAATTTATTTTTTACATAAGGGAGGGGGTGGCCTTCTACGGTAAAAATCTTGTAGCTGTGTTAGCGGTCTTATTGTAGGAGAGGGAGTTGTGAGGGTGGGGCAGCCTTCTAAGGTGAAAATCTTGTAGCGATGTTAATTGTTCTGTTATAGGAAACGGCGTTATGAGGGAGGGGAAGTTTCCTAAGGTAAGAGTTTGGAGCGATGTTAACAGTCCGATTATATCGGGGATCGCTGTGAGGGCGGGGAAGTTTTGTAAGACAAGAGCTTGGAGCGATGCTAGCTGTCCTATTGTATCGGGGATCTCTGTGATGAAGGGGAAGTTTCTTAAGAGAAGAGCTTGAAGCGATGTTAACTGTCCTATTGTATCGGGGATCTCTGTGAGGGAGAGGAAGTTTTCTAAGACAAGAGTCTGTAGCGATGTTAACTGTCCTATTGTATCGGGGATCTCTGTGAGGGCAGGGAAGTCGCTTAAGATAAGAGTCTGTAGCGATGTTAACTGTCCTATTGTATCGGGGATCTTTGTGAGGGCGGGGAAGTCGCTTAAGTCAAGAGTCTGTAGCGATGCTAGCTGTCCTATTGTATCCGGGATCTTTGCGAGGGCAGGGAAGTTTTTTAAGTCAAGAGTCTGTAGCGATGATAGCTGTCCTATTGTATCGGGGATCTCTGTGAGGGCAGGGCAGTTGCTTAAGACAAGTTCTTGGAGGGATGTTAGCTGTCCTATTGTATCGGGGATCTCTGTGAGGGCAGGGCAGTTGCTTAAGACA
>CAYOMT010000037.1:0-8152 GCA_964405125.1 uncultured bacterium | reverse complement strand
TAGCTGTCCTATTGTATCGGGGATCTCTGTGAGGGCAGGGCAGTTGCTTAAGACAAGTTCTTGGAGGGATGTTAGCTGTCCTATTGTATCGGGGATCTTTGTGAGGGCAGGGCAGTTGCTTAAGACAAGTTCTTGGAGCGATGTTAACTGGCCTATTGCAGTGGGAAGCTCTGTAAGGGAGAGATAGTCGCTCAACTCAAGCGTAGCATCTCCTGACGCGTAACATTTTTTGATTTTTTCGGACACATGTACCCGCTCTCGGTACTCCGGTGTATTCACTTTACTGCGACACCAGCGGTCAAGACTAAGTTCTAGTTTTGCGCGTAATACTTGTGAGATTGTAAAGGGTAGTAGGGTTGGGATGCTTGCTGTTTCATGAAGGACTGCAATATTATTATTAGAGGAGAGGGTCCCAATGATCCCTATTTGACTTGACTCGGTGGGGGTAGATAAATTAAACCTAGAAAATCCAAATCTTGTATTTATAGTCATAATAGTACTTGTTATTAATAACTATTATAGCAGAATTAGTATTTTTAATATAAAATAAAGGTTAAAAATACTTGATTCTGGCAATCGTAAGTCATTGATAGTAAGTAAAAAAGAGACTGTATAGTTCTACGTAATGGCTTTGGGTGTTTTGGGTCCAAAAGGAAGCTGTCCCCCAAGCGGAGGGAATCCTTTGGGTTGCGGCTGTTGCGGCGGCATCATTTCGAATCGGAAAAGATCGTGGATGATTTCTTTTCGCAAGTTTTCAAAAAAGAGCTCGAATAAAGCAAAAGATTCGTGTTTGAATTCGAGAAGAGGGTCTTTTTGCCCGACTGTTCTCATTTGAATATCGGAACGAAGATGGTCGATGGCGAGGAGGTGTTCTTGCCAAAGTTGGTCGATTTTGCGAACCATCATGTTTCGAATCACTTCTTTAAAGACATTTTGCACTCTTTCTTCATCGGCAAGTTCCAAGCGGAAAGTTTGGAGCAGTTTCTTTTGAATCGAGAGCTTTTGATGGAATGCAAAGAGAACTTTTTCGCTGATTTTTTTCTTGAATTCACTCGATTCGACGTTTTCTGTCTCAAATTCGGTTACGTCAAAGTGGATGGGAAAATGCGCCATCAATAATTCGCTCGCTTCTTTATTTCGAAAATCGATTTGCGTCGCCATCGATGCGAGGAGATCTTCGGCAATCGCGATCGGATTTTCGGAAAAGAGGATATCGTTTCTAAATGCGTAGACTTCTTTTCTTTGCTTGTTCATCACATCGTCGTATTCCAGTGTATGTTTGCGCATAGAATAATTTCTCTGCTCGATTCTCTTTTGCGCGGTTTCAATCGATTTATTGAGAATCTTTGCAGAAATAGGCTCTCCTTCCGGAGGACGATAGCGCTGGAGAAGGGATGTCATGCGGGGCGATGCAAAAAGGCGCATCAACTGATCTTCAAATGAAACGTAGAATTTCGAACTGCCGGGATCTCCGAGTCTTCCCCCTCGTCCCCGAAGCTGTCTGTCGATGCGTCGAGAGCTGTGCCGGGTTGTTCCTACGACGACAAGACCGCCCAATTCTTTGACCCCTTCTTGGAGTTTAATATCCGTTCCCCGTCCCGCCATATTTGTTGCGAGTGTGATAGCCCCTCTTTTCCCTGCATCTGCAATGATTTCCGCTTCTTTTGCGTGATTTTTTGCATTCAAGATCGTGTGTTCGAGTTTGTTTTGCTTGAGAATGCGGGAGAGTTTTTCCGATACTTCGACAGACTCGGTTCCAATGAGAATAGGACGCCCTTTTTCGTGTTCGGTTTTGATTTCTTTGAGAATGGCGTTATATTTCTCTCTCTCGGTCATATAGATTTCGTCATCGGCATCCTCTCGCTGGCATGAGCGATGCGTTGGAATTTCGAGGACTTCGAGCTTGTATATTTCCTTGAATTCGTTGGCTTCGGTCATCGCAGTTCCCGTCATTCCGGAGAGCCGATCGTATAATCTAAAGTAGTTTTGCAAGGTGATCGTTGCGTAGGTCTGCGTTTCTCCTTGGATGACGACATCTTCCTTAGCTTCAATGGCTTGATGAAGTCCGTCGGAGAATCTTCTGCCGGGCTGCGGACGGCCGGTATTTTCATCGATAATGACGATTTTGTTTTCTTGAACAATGTAGTCGATATCTTTTTCCATGAGAAGATGAGCCCGAAGCATCTGGCGCAAGTTGTGGGATCTTTCTTTTCTTTTCGAATCTTCCTCTTGGAGTTTGATTTTCGCCGCCATTTTTTCAGCTTCGGAAAGAGCTTGATTTTGTTCGATCGCAGCGTATTCATAGCCGAGATCGAGCATGACAAAATCATTGGAGAAAGTTTCTTGTGTGGCGGAGGATTCTTCCCATAGACGGATCCCTTTGTCGGTCAATTCGTATTCGTTATTTCTTTCGTCGATGATCATGTAGAGCTGAGAGAGGTGATCTTGCTTTTCTTGCTTATTTTGCTCTCCGAAGAAATAGGTTTCCCAAGTATCAATTTCCGCTCGAAGGTCTGGGTTTTCTCTGATTCGCTTGATGATTTTATTGCGCGGAGTTCCTTTGCTGACAAGCCAAAGTTTTTTGAAAATCTCTCTGTGCTCTTTTCCGATTTTAGGCGCTGATTCTCCCGAAAATCCGGCGGCGTCCAGAGCCTTTTTGGCCTCGGTTGCGAGATGATTGCAAAGATCTCTTTGCGCGCGGACCATATTGGCTACGCCCTCTTTGAGAGTGTCATACATCTGTTTGCTGTTTTGCACAGGCCCCGAGATAATCAAAGGGGTTCTCGCCTCGTCGATCAGGATAGAATCGATTTCATCGACCATGGCAAAATAGTGGCCTCTTTGCACTTGTTCATTTTTGTGCATGGCCATAGAGTTATCGCGCAGATAGTCGAAGCCGAATTCCGAAGCTGTCCCATAGACGATATCGGAGGCGTATACGCTTTTTCTCTTGAATAAAGGGACATCGTTTGTGAGGTAGTCGACAGTGAGGCCTAAATAGCGGAAAATAGATCCGATCCATTCGCAATCGCGCTTGGCTAGGTAGTCGTTCACAGTGACTAAATGGGTCGGCTTCCCTGTGAGGGCGTGTAAGTAAAGGGGCATTGAGGCGGTGAGCGTCTTCCCTTCCCCTGTCTGCATTTCTGCAATCGATCCGTGAAACATGGCAATTGCGCCCACAATTTGCACATCGTAGGGAACCATATCCCATTTTTGATTGTACCCGGAAACGTGGACTTCGGTCCCGCAAAGGCGTCTGCAAACATTTTTTACAACGGCAAAGGCTTCGGGGAGGAGATTGTCTATGGGCTCTCCGCTACTTAGTCTTTTTTTGAATTCCTCGGTTTTGCTGCGGATGGTTTCTTCCGGGAGTTGCTGATAGCTCTCTTCCCAAGCATTGATTTTAGGGACGAGCTTCCAGTATTTCTTGAGAAGACGGGATTGGTGCGTGCCGAAGATTTTTTTTAATAGACCAAACATTAGGGACCCTGATTTTGACAAAATTTTAATATGTTTTGAGTTTTTTTACAAGGTTTCAAAAAATGTTGTTTTCTAGGTCTAAAAACTCGACGAAATTTTTTATTAAGATGACTTCAAAGACGCTCAAAAACTTGCTTTTTGTAAGCCCGGCATGTTATGTTTTTGGCAGAAATTCGAAATTAACGGAATAAATAAAGGATTTTTTATGAATCAAGCGCTTCTTGAACAAACCTCTAAAGACCGATTGAAATCTCTCGTTCAAGGAAATAAAAAAAATTCTATTATTTTGGAAAAAATTCCGACAGAAGGGTTCGAGCAGGTCTTTCGAGCAAGCGAGGAAAAATCGGGACTCCATGCCTATATTGCGATCCATAGCTCTTCCTTGGGGCCGGCTCTCGGAGGAACCCGTATTTTCCCTTATGCAAATCCTTCGGCGGCAATAGAAGACGCTTTAAGGCTGTCTCGAGGAATGACCTATAAAGCCGCTATTGCCGGAGTGGGTCTTGGCGGGGGGAAAAGTGTGATTATCGCCGATCCGAAAAAGGATAAAACGCCCGAACTTCTTTTGGCCTTTGGCAGAGCTGTCGATATGCTCGAGGGGATTTATATTTGCGCGGAAGATGTCGGCTGCACAACCGAAGATGTGAAGACGATTCGAAAATCTACCCAATACGTAGTCGGTCTTCCCCATGAGAAAAGTAGCGGAGATCCCGGCTTTTTTACAGCTTGGGGGGTTTTTAGAGGCATTCAGTCCGTTTGTAAACAAGTGTTTGGAACGGAGTGTTTGGAAGGGAAAAAAGTCGCTGTCCAAGGTCTTGGCAATGTAGGAAGAAATCTGATCGATTATCTTTTTTGGGCAGGCGCAGAGCTGATTCTCTCCGATATCGATTCTGTCCTCTTGCAGAAATATGTAAAAAAATATGGAGCTAAAGCCGTTTCTCCGGATCTCATTTTGCAAACAGAATGCGACATTCTTTCTCCCTGCGCAATGGGGGGAATTCTCAATGAAAAAACAATACCGCATCTCCGTTGCAAAGCCATTGCGGGAGCTGCGAATAATCAGCTTCTTCGGGATACAGATGCCAATTCTTTAAGCGAAAAAGGGATTCTTTACGCGCCGGATTTTGTCATCAATGCAGGGGGATTGCTCAACGTGGCAGCCGAAATTGAAGAAGGGGGCTATTGCCCTACTCAATCGAGAAAGCAGTGCCACCGCATTTATGACACGCTTCTTTCGATTTATGAAATCGCCGAGAAAAACGGAGAATCTACCCATAGCGCTGCGATTGCTTTAGCGGAGTATCGAATTCAGTTTGGCATTGGAAAGAGGGTCCTTCCTCCGGTATTCCACCATACTTCTGAATAAGTTTTGAGTTTTTCTTTGCAAGCGGGTAGAATTGCGCCTTGTATGGACTCTCTTGTACACTTTTTAAAAAACACCCTTTCTCAATCGATTTATGCCGCTTTCGGAGCCTCTTTGTCTGAAGAAGAGGCCAAGGCCGATGTAGCCCCTTGCGTTCAGGAGGAATTTGGCCACTATCAGTGCAATAGCCCCCTTCGTCTATCGAAAATTTTGCAAATGAACCCTCGGCTGATTGCGCAGAAAATCCTCGATCATTTATCGGAAAAGAGCCTCTATTCTAAGATGGAAATTGCGGGGCCGGGCTTTCTCAATTTTACCTTTTCTGCTTCTTTTCTTTCCACTCAAGCCCAAAGCCAGCTAAACGATCCTCTTCTCGGCGCGTTTTCTCCCGAAAAAAAGGGGAAAATGATTGTCGAATTTTCATCTCCGAATGTCGCGAAAGAATTGCACGTGGGACACCTTCGTTCGACGATTATTGGCGATTGCCTTGCCCGTCTTTTTGAATTTTTAGGCTATGATGTATTGCGATTGAATCACATTGGCGATTGGGGAACCCAATTCGGGATGTTGATTGCGTATATGCAAGAGGAAGCTCCTCATGTTTTGCAAGGAAAAGATCCGACGGATCTCCCGCAATTAATGCAGTGGTATCGGGCTGCTAAGGGCCGATTTGATTTGGATCCCGATTTTAAAAAACGATCGCAATTGGAAGTGGTTCGTCTGCAGGCCCAAGAAAAAGAGGCGATGCACGCATGGAAGTTGATTTGCGATATTTCAAGGAAGGGATATCAGGAAATTTACGATTTATTGAATGTAAAAATTATTGAAAGAGGCGAGTCTTTTTACAATCCGTTTTTAAAAGATGTCGTAGAGGAACTGGAATCTAAAAATATGATCCAGGTTTCGGATGGGGCGAAATGCGTTTTTCTCGAAGGATTTAAAAATCGGGAGGGAGAACCTCTGCCTCTCATGGTTCAGAAATCGGACGGGGGCTACAATTACGATACGACAGATCTTGCCGCCATCCGCTATCGGATTTTTGTCGATCGGGCAGAAAGGATTATCTACGTTACCGATCTAGGGCAGTCCCTCCATTTTCAGATGGTTTTTGCCGCCGCGGAAAAAGCGGGCTGGCTCGATCCTAAAAAAACGAAAGTCGACCACGTCGGCTTTGGCCTTGTTTTGGGCCTCGATGGGAAAAAGTTTAAAACAAGATCGGGGGATACAGAAAAACTCATCGATCTTCTCACCGAGGCAATAGATCACGCAAGAGCCCTTCTGCAAGAACGTCTTCCCGATGCAAAACCTTCAGAAATTGAGCATCTTGCGCGCGTTCTCGGCGTTGGGGCTGTGAAGTATGCAGATCTAGCCTCGAGCCGCACAAAGGATTATACATTCAGCTATGAAAGAATGCTCCGGTTTGAGGGCAATACGGCGGTATTTCTTCTCTATTCGTATGTCCGCATCCAAGGGATCAAGCGGAAGGTCGGGCAAAAAGATCTCAAAGATCACCCCATCTGTTTGGAGCATCCTTCGGAAATAGCCCTAGGGCTTCATTTGCGCCGATTTGGCGAGGTTCTCGACCTGATGGGGAGAGAATTGCTTCCCAACCGAATGACCGATTATTTGTATGCTTTAGCGGAGAAATTCAATGCATTCTTTAGGGATTGCAGGGTTGAAGGAATGAAAGAGGAAGGGAGTCGTTTGGCTCTTTGCGAGCTAACGTCTCGAGTTCTTTCTCAAGGTCTTCATATTCTGGGGCTTGAAACGGTAGATAGAATGTAGAAACCACGGTATGCCGAGGGCAGCCGTGGTTTGGAGATGCGGCAAGAAAAATCGATTATACAACTTTTGTTGTTCGGTTCAGGTAGTTTTCTTGGTACTGTTTTACGTCATCTGTATGAATGACCCAAGCAGCGCCTTTGCGGATGGCTTTCATAAGGCCGATACGCGTTGCGTAATAGACTTTTTGTGCAGGGATATTCAACAATTTAGCGACTTGGTTTACAGAGAGATATCCTTTATTCGCATCAAAAAGGAGTTCTCCTTGGAACATAGATTTTGTTCGTGAATATTTATTTCGACGGTATTCATTTAAATCATCGAGATGAATTGTCCAGCGAGTTGCATCTTTTGTAGCTTTGAGTTTTTTTTGCTTAATCGCTACATAAATGGCTTGGCGCGTCACGTTATTGATGCGAGCTGCTTCAGTAATTGACACAACTTTAATATCCCCTTGGTTTTCCATCGGAGGTTGTCTTGTTTGATTTGTATCCATTTTTTCTCCTAAATTTTAATCTTTTCTTGCCGTATGCCTTTGAATCAGTCTATTTTTTTCTTCAATCAATATTTTAATTGAACTGTCAAAGGCTTGTTTATTTAAATAGTTTCATCAACTTTAGTAACTATTATTTCATAATAACGATTATTATTCAATCGAGTTTTTAATGTATCTATTTTCTATTTTGCCTGTTTTTGCAAGACATTTATTATAAGGTATTTAGGATTTTCAGTGCGTGGAAATTTTGAATGCATTTGGGCATAAATCGAATTCTATGGCATAAAGGACTCGAACCGCTTTGTGAAGAATTTGTTGAAAAAGTTTTGCTGCGGGGTTTGTTTTTTGTCTGAAGGTGCTTATGCTTAAGTGGTTGCGATTTTCTCTACTGATTGTTGTGTGTTTTGGATATTTGGAGTGCAAACAGCCTCAAATAGGGCCTAAAGATGTGAAGGCGAAGGTGGAGGAAATTTTAAAGGCGCATGTATCGCACAAGGCGTTGACTCTCGATCTGATGGAGCGGGTTTTTCAGAATTTTTTAGAGGAGATAGACCCTACGAAGACCTATTTTGTCGAGGGGGAGATTAAGAGCTGGCTGCAGCCTTCGGAAGCTGCGCTTCAGGGGGCTTTGAAGGGGTATAAGGCGGGGGATTTTTCTGTTTTTAAGGAGATCCATACTCTTTTTCTTCAGGCGATAGAAAGGCGGAGGCTTTTCGAGGAGAAGATCTCTCAGCAGTCTTTGCCGCGGGGAGTGAAAAGCGAGGAGTTCAAAGATTTGCCTTGGGCAAGTAGCGAAGAGGAGCTTTTAACGCGGCTTGTGCGGATCCGGTCTTTGCAATCGGAAGCTGTCGCGAAATTGGATGATGAGGCGAAGACGAAATTTTTTCAGCGGATGGAAAAAAGGCGATTGAACCGGGAGGCTGAGTTTTTGGAGCCGAACTTAGAAGAGCGGCAGCGCCTTATATTGTCTTATTTTATGAAGGCGATTGCCTGTTCTTTGGACTCTCACACGAACTATTTTACGCCGAGCG
>CAYOMT010000036.1:0-12248 GCA_964405125.1 uncultured bacterium | reverse complement strand
CTACGACCACTTGCTTACCATGCAAGTGCTCTACCACTGAGCTACCTGGGCGCTTGGTAAATTCAACTCAAAAGCACACTAGCTTAAGGCACTTGGGACAATATAATCAATCTTTTTCCTTCCCTACTTCTGACGGTACACAATGCGCGCCTTAGTCAGGTCGTAAGGAGACATTTCAACGGTCACAGCATCCCCGGCATAAACTCGAATATTTCGCATTCTCATTTTGCCGCTCAAATGAGCTATCACGCGCATTCCATTTTCCAGCACAACACTGAAATTCATATTTGGCAAAAGTTCTTCAACTTTGCCTTCCATTTTGATAGTTTCTTCTTTCGACATAGGGATTTAGCTCGGAAATGCTTACAATCAAACAACAAATGAGCTATTATGTCAACGAAATGTGATCATTCTCTGAAAATTAAAGAATTTTTATGCAAACCACCACCCCCTTTCCTTCCCTGGAAACCTCCTCTATCAAGGAGAAAATCGAAAAATTGAAAAAAAAATTTCTCGCTTTGGAGATTCCTGCCGAAAAATATCATTTAATCATCGATCTTGGGAAATATCTTCCTCCGATGGATCCAAAATATAAGACGGAAGCTTCCCTGGTGTCCGGCTGCCAAAGCCAGCTCTATATCCATGCGGAGAAAAGGGATGGAAAAATTTTCTTTTCAGGAACAACCGATGCCCTTATTTCTGCAGGCCTTGCCGCCCTTCTCATTGAAACATATAGCGGAGAGACTCTGGAAACAATCTTCACTACGCCCCCTTATTTTATCCAAGATTTAGGCATTTACGGATCTTTATCTCCAAACCGCGCCCAAGGGCTGATCCATATCTACCAAAAAATGAAACACCTCTCTATAGTTCTTGGCCCATGATAGAGTTACCTTTACATCCTTGGATAAATTACGATCCAAATAAATACGTAACACGCTTAGAAAGAAGCGCTTATAAACAAGATCTATTGTCTAAAATTTCTTTTATAGCCATAGCCGCCATCACCCTCTCTGTCTTAGCCGCCTCTTTTTTTCTCAGCGCGCCCACAACAACCATTTCTTTTTTCCTTCTCTTGCCCGTTGTTGCAACCCCTATCTTCGCTTGGGGCTCTTCCAAATTCCAAGAGAAAAATAGGGAGCTTCAAGAAATCATAAATCAAGAAAAGCCCGTGGCTCTAGCCTTTGAAAAAATAAAAGATTGGGAAGATTCTAAAATCCTAGCTTTTCTCGCAGCGCACAAGATCCGTCCCCCGGAAAATATTTTTTTACCCCATTTATTGCCGCTCATCGCCCGATTTCAAGCAAGATGGGAGAGGATCGAACATTCTCTTAAAGAATCTAACCGCCTTCTTCAATCCAAGAATTTCACGGAAAGGGATTTGCGTATATGGCAAAGAAACATCGGATGGAATATCAAAGAAAGAAAAATCCTTCCCGCAGCGATAGAATGTGCATTTGTTTTGCAAATTCTAAAAAATCCGACTCTCCAGGGAACCATTTCAGATTATTTTACTCTCGTTCAAAAATCTTTTGAAGAAAGGCAATTTGATCGGCTCTACGATGCAGACGATACTTATCTCTTGTTTCTGCAGAAAAAAGAGAAAGCGCTTACAATGGAGACGCTTTTACAAAATCTCGATCCCGACGCCCTTTCTAAGCTATTATTTGAAAGATAAATCGACAATTTTGCTCTTCGACCAAAGTCTTTCCAGGCAATATTTTTCTCTTAGACCCGGCATGAATAAATGGATCATGATCTCGCCGTAGTCGAGAACGACCCAATCCCCTGAATAGAGCCCTTCTGCATGCAGGAGAGATCGATTTTTACCCATCATTTCCTGGATGATGGCCCGTCCCATGGCAGAGGCGTGCCGATCTACATTCCCTTCTGCAATGATCAAATAGTCGGTAATCGAGGATATTCCCTTCACATCCAGAGCCAAAATATTCATCCCCTTTTTGTCGTAAATCACTTGAGCGATGAAAGAAAGGGTTTCAAGAGGATGATCCGCCATAAAAATCAATTTTTCTCCTTTTTCCAATGGTTTTTTAGCTCCTTCATTTTGGGTCTTGCTAATTCAAAAAGAACTTTTGCCTTGGCTTCGGCTCCAAAATCCCAGATCTCTTCTTGGAGGCGATCTAATTCTTCAAAGATCTTCTTCGCCTCTTTTGACTTTTCCAAAATCTTAGGAAGAAAATGTTTTTTCATCTCCTCGATTTTTTTTTGCATCCAAGAAACATAATCTTCAGATCGAATCTTTTGGAAATAAAGGAGCTCTATTTCACTTAAAATGCCGGCAAAACAACGGATCGATTTTGGATCTAAAAATGGATCGGAAGAATACACTTTGAATGCAATGGGCAAAGATTTCTCTTTGGCTTTGATTTTTCTTTGAAAAATAGCCAAAGGAGGTTCTTTATCATGGAGAAGCTCGTCTACAATCAAAGAAAGGCTATCTGCAAAAGCCGCCTGAACTACGCAGAGAAAAAAAGCCGGATTTGCAAAAGAGGCCATCCCTTCAAAAGAAAATCCGGAGCCTGTGAAAGTGCAAAATGGTTTTTCCTTTGACGCCTGAGTATTTTCTTCTTCTTCCCAAGAAAGATCGACTGTAAAAAAGGGAGTTTCCTCGCCAAAAGAGGCAAGAGAAATAGAAAAAAGATCTTTATGCTCAAAAAGAGCGTGTTTCATGGCTGCCGCAAGAGCCAAGCAAAGAAGCTGATTTTTTTGCAAATCGTCTGTCGGAAGCAAAGTCCAATCGATCTTTTTTTCCGGCAAATTGAGTTTTAGCTCATGGATAGATTCCATGAGCAAGATATCTCGATCCACCGCCAAAGAAACTCTCTCGGGAAAAGAAGACTTAGCCACTCTAAAAAGAGAAGCCCACTTCCCCTCTTCAATCCCCATCCATTTAAAAAAACGGGATAAAACAGCCCCGATTTTTTCTTCCGCTCGCAATAAAGGGATTTTCCAATCTAAAGCCTCGCTCTGCAAGGAAAATACAAGAGAGGGAATATATAAAATATGGCCACAATCCTCTTTTTGCACCAAGAAAGGCGAAGAGAGAAAATCCCACTTCACAAACCCCACTCCCTCGATTTCTCGATGAAGTAAAGAATGCGCGTCGAGATCTTCTATATCCATTGGGTTGATGACAAAATGACGGAGGGGCTGCGTCCAGTAGCTGTAATAGAGAGCGCCCCTTTCCTTGGCCCAAGACTTTAATGTTTGAGCCAAAGAGGGAAGATCCCCTGAAAAATAGGGATGATGGTTGGGAAAACGAAAATGCAAGAGCTCAGGAAGCGGGACCTTTGTCTTCAAGGAATACCTCTATTCCTCTATATACTAAATGGTCGATTATACCCAAATTTTGAGGTGCTTTGGGTATAAATTACCGCTCGAGCTTAGAGATTTTCTGCTCAATTTCTTCAATTGCAGCATTGGCTTTATCTAAGCGCTCTTTTTCTACATCGAGCAATTCGCGCAATTGAAACGCTTTCTCGAAATCCAAATTGGAAGAGCCTAGCGTTTTGCGATAAGAATCAATCAAATCCTTAATTTCCTGTCTTCGATCTTTCTTTTGCTGGAGAACAAGGCGGTAATTCTCGATCATTTTGCGATCGTCGTCGCTCAAATTCATCAACGAGTTTTCTTTCTTATCCGCCACGACGTCTTTCAAAGGCCGCAATTGACGATCGAGTTGCTGTTTTTCCATTTTAGATATATCTAAAGAAGCGATTTCCCCTTCTAGAGCTTTATATTGAGAAAGGAGAGATTCGAGATCGAGCGCAGCCCCTTTTTGAATGAGGTCTTGGATTTGCTCTTTTACACTCGCAAATCTTTCTTTTTTCAAACGGAGCTTTTCTCTTTCCGCTTCTTCGAGCTCTTGCGCTTTCTTCTCTTGCGCCGCAATGTGAGGCACGCGCAACTGAGAAAGAGCGTCGCGCAAGGCTCTCACATCGTCCCGATCCAAATAAATGGCGCGCATTTCCTGAAGCACCTCGTCAATTTCGCGATCTAAATCGCGTAAAGACATGGCTTCAGATCTCGTTTTCAGCTCTTCAATTTTGGCCTGAATGGCTTGGCAAGCTCCTGAGGAAGCTTGCTTTTTCTCCAGGAGAACCTTTTTATGTTCTCTCTCGAGGATTTTCACCTTATCCCAGCACTCGCTCATGCGGATTCTCGTGCGGCTAAATACAGAACTGCTGAGAGTCAGCACTTTCGCCATCCACTGGAACGCTTTAATTTCTTCCCGCAAAGCATAATACGGAGCGCCAACGACCTCGTCGCCCTTAAAGTGTTTTGCGACAAAATGCTCTACATCTTTTTCAAATTCGGCGCTCACTTGTTCGATCAACGCTTTTCTGCGAGGGAAAATCCGGTCGCCAAGCTCGGAAAGCCTCTTGAAAAATTTCGTTTTAAAACGGATGCGCATATCTGTTTTGATGATCTCTTTGCGCAAACCATTCAACCGACTTGCCAACGTATTGAACAAGTTCAGCTCTCTTTGCATTTGATGATACACAGAGATTTTGGATCGAATGGAATAAGGGGCTTCCGGAAATTGCAATTCCCCTGTTTGCTCTAAAAGAGTCTCAAAATTGGCAAGGTCTTGTTCAATGGCTTGAATGGCGAGATCAATCTGCTCAATTGCGAACGCGCTTTGCTCTTCGAGAATTTCTTTCAATCGGCGCGCTTCAACGGTTAACTCCACATACTCGCCCCAAAGCTTCGGACGGACGGCCTGATTCACATTCTCTTTGAAAAGAGGAAGAACAAGCCGGCGGGATTCCCAAAATTCGCGGAAACGGGGGCTCCCTTCCTGAGAAATCGTCTCTCTCATATAAGAAAGCCCGAAAGCAATCTTTTCTTCCGGTGTTGCAAATTCTGCAATTTTCTTTGTAAACTCTATGAAAGCAGGACTCCACTTCGGATCCCCATCAGATCTATCCACCTTCTCCGCAACATCGGAAACTTCAGCCTCTGGTTCATGTTGAATGTGGATTGTATCGGGAATCTCGGAAGAAGAATTCATAAATATTTGCCTAGTTTGGTAGAATTGTGTGAAAAATATCCAGAAAATGTTACATAAAAGGCTATTTTTCTTCAAGAGGCTGCAAAATTCAATTCCTCAAAAAAAATTTTGAAGCGACTTGGGGTTATCTCAAAAAAAGGCGGATATCGATTGAATTCAATATTGGGCTTCAATATCCTTGTCGATTTAGGAGAAAATAATGGAAGAATTTGTTGCTTACCTGATTAAAAACATGGTGAACATCCCTGAGCAAGTCGATGTTCGCGCAGTCGAGAACCCAAATGGGCTTTTAATTGAAATCCGCGTTGCCTCTGAAGACGTAGGCAAGGTCGTAGGCCGCAAGGGGAATATCATCCGCTCGCTTCGAACCATTGCGATGTCCATTGGAGCTCGTTTAGGACACAGAGTCCATCTAGAAATCATCCAGTAGTAGAGATCGACCGTGGAAAAAAACGCGTGAAATATACTTTGCTCCCCCCAAATCGATCCATGGCTCGAGGCCTAAATAGCGCCAAAGCCTCGGATTTTCACGATCGGAGCCTATCGGGGGTTGCTTTTCAACACCCCTCCCCCCTCCAACAAAAAAATACTTTACCCCCGGCCAAAAAAAGGGTCATCGTCATTGCCGGACCCACCGCTTCCGGCAAGACAGATCTTTCCCTTTCTCTTGCCCAGGCAATCGGCGGAGAGATTTTATCTGCGGATTCTTGCCAAGTATATCGAGGAATGGATATTGGGACCGCGAAGGCCACGGCCGAAGAGAGAACCCAGGTCGCCCACCATTTAATCGATATCTGCGATGTCCATGAGCCGTTCAATGTAGCCGAATTTGCAAAAACGGCGCAAAATTCAATGCTCGACATCAACTCCCGCCAGAACGTGCCGATCATCGTAGGGGGATCCGGTTTTTATGTTCACGCGCTTTTATACGGCCCCCCGATGGGACCGCCGTCAGATAGGCAAGTGCGCAAAAAAATTGAACAGCAAATGGAGAATTTAGGTCCCGAATTTCTCTATGACAAACTCCAAATGCTCGACCCCGAGTATGCAGCGACGATTTCCGAAAAAGACCGCCATAAAATTGTGAGGGCTTTTGAAATCATGACCCTTTCCGAAAAAAAAGTGAGCGACTTTCCAAAATCGGAAAAGTTAAATGTGCAAGAATACGACTTCCGGTGCTGGTTTCTCTACCACGATAGGGACATTCTTTACTCCCGCATCGAATCGCGCTGCGAAGAAATGATCAAAAATGGATTTCTCAATGAAGTGCGCCTCCTGATTGAAAAAGGTCTGCGCCAAAATCCTTCCGCATGCCAAGCCATCGGATACCGCCAAGCTCTAGAATTCCTCGATTCGCCCCAAACTCCGGCCGATTTTGAACTGTTCAAATCAAAATTCAAGAAAGCCACGCGCCATTTTGCAAAACGGCAATTTACCTGGTTTCGAAAAGAACCTCTCTTTCGATGGTTGAATGTCAAAGAATATCCAAAAGAGAGGCTGAAAGAATTGATTCTTCAAGATTTCGAACAGGGCTATCCGAATGTATAAACTGCAGGCACTCCTCAAACATCGGAGCCTCCAAGTCTTCCTAGCTATTTTTATTTATCTTCTCCTTGCCCCCCATCTAGCCTATGAAGTCCATCAAGGCCTTTACACTGCAAGCCTTTTCATCAAAGACCTTCTCCTCTGGATGCTTCCCCTCACCATTGGCTTTTTCATCGCCTATGCGATCTCCTCTTTTGAAAAACAAGCGCCCCTCTTCATATTGAGCCTCTTTTTATTCGAGGGCATCTCGAATGCAACGAGCGTATGGTATACGTATGGATGCAGCCATCTTGCCACAAACTATATCGATCCAATCAAGTTAGAAGCCTTCACCGACGCATTCTCTCCTCTTTGGCGCCTCCCGATACTGAAACCCGTTTGGTGGTCTGCAGATAAGGGGACCTTGCTTGGGATCATCCTCGGCTTAATCGCCGCATTCACCCCCTCATCGCCGCTCAAAAAGATCCTATCCAGAGGAAAGCAAATCGCAGAAACGGTTCTGACCCGTTTTTTTGCCCGCCTCATTCCCCTATTTATCCTCGGATTTATTGCGCGGATGTATCAAACCAATCTCATCTATCAAATCACTTCCCAATACGGAAATCTTCTCCTCTGGACTACCTTCTTTTTAACTCTTTATATTGGGATTTTATTTTGGCTGGGAGGCGCTTTTCCCCCTTTTTTTCAAAGAGTGAAAAATCTTTTGCCTGCGGCGGGAATTGCGCTTAGCTCCGGATGCAGCCTCTCCACGATGCCATGGACGATTGCAGGCACTGCAAAGAATTTACAAAACCCCGATCTTGCCAAACTCATCATCCCCGCAACGACGAATATTCAGCAAATTGGCGATTGCATCATCAATAGTTTCTTTTGTTTTTTTATTTATTACCACTTCAACGGCTATGCGCCGGATCTTGCGACCTGGAGTGTCTTTAGCGGGGTATTTGTCTTGGCTCGATTTGCTACGGCAGCTGTTTTAGGCGGGGCTATTTTTATCATGCTGCCAATCTACGAAAGCTATCTGGGATTTACACCGGAAATGATCGCCCTCATACTTGCTTTCAATGTGATTTTAGATCCGCTTGTCACAAGCTCAAACGTGATCGCAAACGGCGCTTTATGCCGCATTTTTGAAAAAGTATGGAATTTACTCGCAGGCAAAGATATAACTAAACATCTTCGACCATCGGAACGTCCTTCAAACGAAAAGGCTTAGCCTTTATTTCTCTCGGAGGAATGGGAATAACCTGATTCTCCAGACTTATTTCAACTGTTTTACGTTGCCACTCGAACCACCCCGATGTCCATAAAGAATGGAACGGATTTTTCGAAATGCTTTTTACTGAATGATCGGATCGAAAAGGATCTTTGACCATCGGAACGTCCCTCAAACGAAAAGGCTTAGCCTTTATTTCTCTCGAAGGAATGAAAACAACCCGCTTTTTCGGACTCATTTGAACTGTTTTACGCGAAGATTCCTCTTGCCACTCAAACCACCCCGACGTCCATAAAGAATGGATGGGATAAGGAGAAAAAGACGGTTCTTTTAAAATACTTTTTACTGAATGATTGGATGAAACGGAAATAGTCATATCACACCTTTGTTAGTTACAATTATAAATTAATTGCAAAATAAACCGGTATGAGTAAAATTAAAATTATTTATATAAGAATAACAGCTCTCTTTGAATAAGAGAGCTGCATCACTCAAGATTAAAGAGGAGAAACTTCTGTAGCTTCTGGACCTTTGCGGCCTGGACCTTCTACGAATTCTACTGCTTGACCTTCGCGAAGAGACTTAGGGTCTCCTTTAACGTTATTCGCGTGGACGAATAGATCTTTTCCACCGTTATCTGGTGCAATAAAACCGAATCCTTTTTGCGCATTATAAAACTTGATTTTACCTCTAGACTTCATACTTATTTTCTCACTTAATTGTTTTTTTTCCTCCACACTTTTTTGTGTAGAGATTCTTTTGTAAAAGGGGCAGACAGACTCCGGGCTTCCCTGCTAATTCCCCACTTGGAGGCAAAAGCCGCCAAGGACCTTGAGGCCGGAGCAATACTTCTTACTTCTCGTCCTCCTGCAATCTCGAACGACTCTATGCGAACATCCCCTCCCAAAAGGGATAGGTTATACGCATTCATGCATTTCAAGTTGCGGTTTTCCGGCGAGTATACCATAGAGTAGAATCTTGTGAAAGCTCTTTATGAATCTCTATCGTCGTTTAAAGTATATTTTTCGCTTTGGAGTTGCGCCAAAGCGTCAAAAATCAATGAACGCAAGTCATTTAAATTTTTTAATTCATCTTAAAGTACCGATCAATGCCATCGGCAATCCCTCGGGCAATCTGATCTTGGTAGGGAGGAGTTTTGAGAAGGGCGCATTCCTGAGGATTGGAAATGAATCCCCCCTCAATGATGATGGCGGGCATCGAGTTTTCCCTCAAAACATAATAGTTCCCTTTCTTCACGCCCCGAGACTGCGCTTTTGTGCGCCGGATCAATCCGGGAAGAATGGCTTCAGCAAGCCGTTTTGAAGAAATTGTCCGCGACTTATCTTCTTTTCCATCGTAAAAAAAAACTTCAATCCCCTGCGCAATGGGATTTCTTGCAGAATTATAATGGATGCTAATAAAAACAGAGCTGCTTGCTTGCGCTGCAATCTCTACCCGCCTTCCCAGAGAAATGAATGCATCGGTGGTGCGGGTCATCACGACTCGATACCCCAATTGATCTAAGTACTTTTTAACAAGCCTTGCTGTTTGCAAACAGATCCGCTTTTCCTCGCAAAAGGGATTTTTAGAGCGGGTCCCTCGGTCCGTCCCGCCGTGACCTGCATCAATGACAATAGTGGGAGCTACAGAAGAAGAGACAGCATATCCAGCCTGGGATACGCAAAAAAAGAGGAAAAAAAACCAATGGAGGATCATTTTTTACACCTGTAACAAGTCTCTTGCAACGGAAACATCGTCGAAGGTAACAGTTTTATTCAAAAAAATCTGTACTTTTTCGTGTCCCTTGCCCGCAATCACTACAAAATCGCCTCGTTTTGCATTGCAAATTGCATGCGAAATCGCCTCTTTTCTATCTAAAATCACAGCTACATTTTCTTGAGAAGAAAACCCGGAAAGGATCTCTCGAGCAATTTCATTCGGATCTTCGCTGCGCGGATTATCGGTGGTAATGATGGAAAAATCGGCATATTTTTCCGCGGCCTTAGCCATTTCTTTGCGCCGGGCCGGATCTCTTTCTCCTCCGCAACCGAAGACGACAATCATTTTTTTTGCAGCCACTTTTCTTAAAGTAGAAAGGGCTCTATCCAAAGATTCGCCTGTATGCGCATAATCGACAATCACATGAATCCCTTTTTTATTCGGCACCTTTTCTAATCTCCCCGGAACTCCCGGAAAAGAAGAGAGGATCTCGCTCATTTCCTTCAAATTCTTGCCTCGAAAAACACCAAGCCCCACTGCATAAAGAACATTATATACATTGAAAAGACCGAGCAAGGGAGAAAGAAAACGGACGCCTTCAATAAAAAATTCAGTCCCTTCCTCTAGATACGAGATATTTTCCGCCCGGATCTTTGCTGCGCTTTCAACCCCGACAGAAAGAATTTCCCCTTGCCCCTGCATAAAAGGAGCCCAGGGACTATCTCCATTTAAAATAGAGACCCCTTTGACCTGAGTAAAAAGCTTTTTTTTCGCCTCTGCATATTTTTCAATTGTTTTATGGTAGTCCAAGTGATCGGGATAAAGATTTGTAAATATCCCCGCATCAAATTCGATTTCATCGACCCTTCCCTGGTTTAATCCATGAGAAGAAACTTCTAAAATAGCCGATGTGCATTGACGCAGAACCATCTCCCTTAAAAGTTTCTGATTGAAAATCGCATCGTGCGTCGTCTTTTCAGAGCTTTGTCTTTCCTCTCCGATCCAAGTCTCCACAGTGCCTGCAAGAGCGCATTTTTCCCCAAAACCTGTCAATAAATGGCGGCATAAATATGTCGTTGTCGTTTTGCCTTTCGATCCAGTGACTCCGACGACAAAGAGCTTTTGGGAAGGCCTTCCGTAGTATTTTGCAGCAAGAAGCGCTTCTATATTCCGAGAAGATTTCCAAATAATTTGAGGGAGATTCAAAAAAGGGTCGTACAAATCTGTGACAACGGCCTTGGCTCCGCTTTGCACCGCTTGTCCTATGTACAGGGACCCATCTTCTTTTTCCCCCTTTTTTGCGATGAATAAATTGCCGGGAGCCACAATGCGGGAATCGGATGCAATGCCCGTGATCTCGATTTCTTTACTCCCCTTAACTTCAATGCCGTCAATGCCTTGCACTAGCTGTTTTAATTTCACATGCCGTTCCACTGGTCGTATAGTTGTTTTAAAGAAGACACTTCTTCCATCCAATCCGCTTTTTTAGGATCCCTTCGAGGATCTCCATATGGATATCCGTAAGGATCATCCGGAGCTACGCCTAAATATTGCAATGCTTTTGTTGCAATCTCTCGAAAAATCGGCGAAGCGCAAACGCCTCCATGCTGCTGTTTCCCAAGTCCCGGGATGAACTTCATTTCCGGATCATCTATGGATACCATCAAAACAAATCGAGGATTTTTTGCCGGCGCAAATCCGATAAAAGAAGAGATATGATTGACTTTTGAATAGCTCCCTCCGATTATTTTTTCAGAAGTCCCCGACTTCCCGGCTTCCGTGTATCCCATGATATCGCCTCTCTTGGAAGTCCCCCCTTCTTTCGTAATGAACTTCAAGCCGCGAACAATCGAGTTCACAATCGACGGACTCAAGATCTGTTCTGTCGCCCGATATTTTGTATTATCGACGAGCACTTGGCGGCTTCCATCGGGCCGTTTTTTCACAATTTTTCGCACAAGATGCGGCTGGACTGCATATCCGCCATTTGCGAAAATTCCATAAGCGCGCACCATCTGAATACTATTGACAAGCACGTTATAGCCAATGGATAAAGAATAAGGCGTCGGAAGCGACCATTCGAGCTTCCCATTCGGATGCACTTTCCCAGGCGTCGGCAAGAGCCCTCCGCTTTCTCCGGGCAGCTCAATGTTTGTTTTATTTCCAAACCCAAATACTTCGACAAGAGCCTGCCGATACCAAACATCTCCCATCGCATCGACAAGGCGCTGCACAATTTTCCCCATATAAATATTGGAAGATTTCTGAAGGCCTAAATACATATTCAAATACTGATGCACCCGTCCGTCTTTCAAGGGAGCGCTTCTGCCCGGAAACCAACCATTGGATGTCGCAATCTTCTCATCTGCGGAAAAAATAGGAGCCTTTCCCTGTTTCATCAACTCTTCATTGGCTTTCATGCAGACTGCGATCGTAATTGGCTTAAAAATGGAGCCCGGCTCAAAACATTCTGTCACGGCTTTTGCGCGAGTGGAATCAGCTAAATTGGGATCGTTGAAATAATCTGCATAATGGGTCGGATCAAAAGAAGGAGTTTGGGCCAAGGCTAAAATTTCTCCATTTGACGGATCCATCATCACAGCCCAGCCGCCTTGGCCTCCTGCCGCCTGAACTCCTTTAGAAAGTTCCGATTCTGTGATGGCTTGCAAGTAATGGTTGATCGTCAAAAACACATCGGCGCCATTTTCCGGAGCCTCTAAAATCTTCCCCATA
>CAYOMT010000035.1:0-12977 GCA_964405125.1 uncultured bacterium | reverse complement strand
TGAGGCAATGCCATGCAGGCGAGGATGATGTCTGTGAGAGCCCATACCGTTTTTGCATCCGAGACAGATCCTAAAAAGATCGTGGCTGCGGTCGCTGCATAATAAAAATAGAGCTTCTTATTCTGCGTGAGATATCCAAAGGCTTGCCCGCCGTTGTATCCGTTGCCCAAAATCGTGCCGAAGGCAAAGATTACGGCGCAGCTTGCAATCGCAATGACTCCAAAAGACGCAAAATACATCTTGAAAGAGGCTGCAACCATGCTCATGCCGAGAGGAAGCGTTGGGTCTTGCCATGTATCGGTCATCAAAGATACGCAGCCGGATAGAAATGCAATCAATCCCGCCGCATAGGTGGAAAGCATCGCGAGGGTTCCTTGCGCAACCGGATTGTTTGTTTCTGCCATCGAGTGAGGAATCGTTTGCGTTCCAACGCCCGCTTCGCATACTTGGATTCCTCTAAAAATGCCCCAGCGCATTGCGCTCATCAGTCCGCCGACCATGGTTCCGCTCGCCATGGCATACGGAGTCAAGGCCGAAGAAAAAATGGTTCCAATGATTTCTCCGAGTTTCGGAATATCGGAGAGGAGAATGAAGAGGCAGGCGCCAACGTAGAGAAGAAATTTAATCGGAATGAGCTTCGCTTCAATCGACCCAATCCGCTTAATCCCCCCGGCGAGAAGTCCGAGTACGATAAGAGCCATAATGCCGCCGGAAACAATGGACGGAATGCGGGAGTCTCCTAAAAGAGGGGAATCTAAAATGGCCGCGAGCTGGTTTGCTTGCGCTCCCGACCAAGCCATCATGAGGATAATACAGCAGCCGGCGTACCATTTTGCAGCAAACGGCGAAAAAATATATTTTAGGTACTGCATGGGGCCGCCCATGATTTGTCCCGAGGGGAGTTTTATGCGCGATTTAATGCAAAGGCTCACCTCTACATAGGTCGCCGCGCTGCCAAAAAATGAGGTCAAAAGAAAGCCAAGCAAAGCCCCGGGACCGCCTAAGTGAATGGCGATGACGGGCCCCACAATGGTTCCAATTCCCAGCGTCGTCGACATCGCTGTAAAAAGCGCTTTATAGGGTAAAATCGTGTGGCTGCCTTCGTTTTTGCTTCGGGCAAAGATCCCTCCTGCCATTCGAAATAGGTTCGGAAGCAAGCGGATTTGGACGAACCGGGTGCGGAAAGAAATGAAAATCGTCCCCGCCAAAATAAAGACGCAAGACGCATATAGAACGTAGTCGCAAATGCTCAGGATCAATGACATTCAAAAGAGAATATCTCTTTTGCCATTTTTTAGGAATCGATTTTGGCAATTTCTAACCGGATTCTTCTCAGCTCTTGTCTTTGGGCCGGAGATTGAAAGGATAGATTATTTATTTTTTGTGTTGTTTTATTAATTTCGTTGAAATATTCAATTACTGATTGAACGTTGTTTTCTTTGTTTAATTCTTCTAGTTCTTTTTTTAATAGATCGACATTGTTTTTCGCGATACGCGCTGTCTCGGCGTACTCATGGCTTCTGTGGCTATGAAATTCTTTGACTTCGGCTTCATTTGCCATGTCGGATAACTTTTCGGCTGATAGGAGGCTCTCTTTGAGTTGAAGGGTTTTGATGGCTGTTTCTATGGTATTTGCATCAAAAGAGCCGATTTTTATTTCTAAGTTTTTAATATGGGATTGCAATGCAGCTCTGATTTCTTCGGTCTTGGCTTGGTTTGCCGGCGTCTTGGGGTCTTTTTCTTCGAGTTGTTTTTTTAAATCATTGAGTCTTTCGGCAGGAGTGGATTTAACGCCGCCAAGAAAGAGCTCAAATATTTCGGCGATTTTGTTTCGTTCTTTATCGTACATGTATTCATTTTGGTAAACAGCATGTGTGATTTTTTGGAGTTCTGTTTTTAATTCTTTTTTATACGCTCCGACATCGAGCGTGTGGGAGCGGATTCTTTCCAAGGCTAGTTTTGTAATGGCTTCCGCCCTTTGTTCAAAACCGTTGGTTTTGCCCGGAAATGCAAAGAAATGCGTTTTGATCTCTCGGATCTTTTGGATCTTTTCATCCCGAGAGGAGGGTAGTTTTTTTCTTTCTTTGTATTGTAGTATGTCTGTTTTATTGAAAGATAGTTTCATCATATACATTAATTATATCATAAAAAACTATTTTAATAAAACAAAAAACCCTCTCGCCTAAGAGAGGCGAGAGGGTTTTTGTAAGTAACTTATAATGATTGACTTACTTATTGTCGTCGAGAATTTCCGCTTCGGCTTCCTCGATATCGGGCTTTCCGCCTGAGGAGGGGCCTGCACTCTGTCCCGGTCCTGCTTGGCCGCCTTGAGGAGGGGCTTCTGCATTGGGTTGGGAGGCTGCGAGGTTTTCTCCGATCTTTTGCATATGCTGCTGCAATTCGGCTGTTTTTGCCTTAATCTGGGCGATGTCTTTGCCTTCTAAAGCCTTTTTGAGGCTATCGACGTGGTTTTGGATATCGCTTACGACGTTGGCAGGCAGTTTGTCTTTGTACTCGTCGAGAGATTTTTGAGCGCGGAAAGCGAGGCTATCGGCTTCGTTGCGCACTTCGACTTCCTCTTTACGGGCTTTGTCTTCTGCCGCATGCAACTCGGCTTCTTTGATTTTTCGCTGGATTTCCGCATCGGTTAGGCCCGATTTCGCTTCGATCCGGATTTTTTGTTCTTTGCCGGATTGTTTATCTTTCGCAGAGACATGGAGTATGCCGTCCGCATCCACGTTGAAGGCCACTTCGATTTGGGGCATTCCGCGCGGAGCCGGAGGAATGTCGGTGAGGTCGAACCGTCCGATTTCCTTGTTGTCTTTGGCCATGGGGCGCTCTCCTTGGAGAACGACGATGGTCACAGCCGGCTGGTTGTCTGCCGCTGTTGAAAAGACCTGTTTTTTCTGACTTGGAATTGTCGTATTGCGCTCGATGAGAGGAGTCATCACGCCGCCGAGAGTCTCGATGCCGAGAGTCAAGGGAACGACGTCGAGGAGGAGCACGTCTTTGACATCGCCCGCAATGATACCGCCCTGAATTGCGGCGCCGATTGCGACCGCTTCGTCTGGATTCACCCCTTTATGAGGCTCTCTTTGGAAGAGGTCTTTGACTTTTTGCTGCACAGCAGGCATCCGGGTCATCCCGCCCACGAGAATGACTTCTCCGATATCGCTTGGGGATACGCCGGCGTCTTTCATCGCTTTTCTGCAAGGCTCGACAGAGCGCTCGATCAAATCGTGGCAAAGGCTTTCGAGTTTGGATCGGGAAAGGGTGAGGCTTAAGTGTCTAGGTCCGCTTGCATCCATTGTGATGAAGGGTTGGTTGATCTCTGTAGAAGCCACTCCGGAGAGTTCGATTTTGGCTTTTTCAGCCGCATCGCGCAGACGCTGGAGAGCCATTTTGTCTTTCGAAAGATCGATTCCTGTTTCTTTTTTGAATTCATCGAGCATCCAATGGATGATTTGATTGTCAAAATCATCTCCGCCGAGGTGGGTGTCTCCATTGGTTGCCAAAACTTCGAATACGCCATCGCCAATCTCGAGAATGGAAACGTCAAACGTTCCTCCGCCGAGATCGTATACGGCGATTTTTTTATCCGTATGGAGTTTATCGAGGCCGTAAGCTAAGGCTGCAGCTGTTGGTTCCGGAATGATTCTTTTGACATCGAGGCCTGCGATTTTCCCTGCGTCTTTTGTCGATTGGCGCTGGGAGTCGTTGAAATAGGCGGGAACGGTGATGACCGCTTCTGTCACTTTTTCTCCGAGATAGTTTTCGGCTGTTTCCTTCATTTTTGTGAGGATGTGGGCCGCCGCTTCTTCGGGGGAGACGATTTTGCCGTCGATTTCAAAAACAGCGTCGCCATTTGCGTTTTTTGTCACTTTATAAGGAACGGTTGCAATCTCTGATTGGACTTCGGAGAGCTTTCTTCCGATAAAGCGTTTTGAGGAATAGAGTGTTTTATCGGGATTTGTAACTGCCTGTCTTTTTGCAGGGACTCCAACGAGTCTTTCATTGCCTTTGTAGGCGATGACAGAGGGAGTGGTTCTGGCGCCTTCCGCATTCGCGATCACGACTGTAGAGCCGCCTTCCATGATTGCAACGCACGAATTGGTCGTGCCGAGGTCAATACCGATGATTCTTTTCTTATTTGTTGCCATATATTTCTTCTCTTATTGTTGTTGTTCTTGCGGGGCCTGCGCTTGTGTTTGTTTTGCGACTTTGACGCGGGCGGGACGTATTGTCCGTGTAGAGCTTTTATAGCCCTTAGTAAACTCTTGCAGGATCATCCCATCGGGACTTTCCGTTGTTTCGATGATTTCTACAGCCTCGTGCTGCAGGGGATCAAACATCGTCCCTTCCGAGTGGAAGGCGAGAATCCCGTGATTGCTTAAAACCTCTTTGAATTGGGAGAGGATCATCTCAAAGCCAAGGGCCCAATTCTTGATTTCGGGGGATGCGTTCCCGGCAAAACGAAGAGCGTTTTCGAAATTATCCATCGCGGGAATGAATTCGCCGATCGCAGATTCGATGCCAAATTTGGACATTTCATAGCGCTCTTTTTGCATTCGCTTGCGCATATTTTCCATTTCCGCGAGGGTGTGGAGGTATTTGTCTTTCCAGTTTTCTTCTACTTGTTCCGTGGAGGGGGATTCTTCATTCATGCGATTGTATCCGTTGGTTTGTTCTCGATGCATTTTTCGCTGTTTGTTGGCTGGCGAAAACTGATTTTGTATTTATAAAGACTTGCTGTGAGCGTGCTGCTTATTTTCTCGCTAAAGAGTTGGCAAAGGCCGAAGAGATTGCGGTAGGGAAGGCGCGTAGGGCCTAAAAGAGCAATCGATCCTGCCGTGATATGGTTGATCCGATAGGGAATGGCGATGACGGCGCATTCGGAGGCGGCCGGAATTAAGGGGCAAAGTTCGTCTCCAATCCATGTGCTTAAGGTATTTTTTTTCGCTGTTTCTCTCAGTAAAGAGCGCATCTGGTTTTCGTCTTCCAGAAGAGAGAGGCTATTTGCTAAAGCGGTGGCGTCGTTGAATTCGGGGTAGGCAAGGAGTTTGGAAAGTCCTGTTCGAATGATTTCTTCGTTCGGGAAGTTTGCGTATCCCACAACATGGCGAACCATGATTTCGTTATAGATTCTTTGCGCTGTTTTTGTTTCGAGTTCGTTGTGAAATAAAGGCTTTTCCCCTTTGTTGATTCTCCAGAGAAAATATTCTTCGCAAGAGCGCAAAAAAGAAATATCGATCGATCTATCGAGATACATCGTTTCGGTGTGGATGAGCCCAAAATCAGTGATCAATACGGTGAGGATTTTTGAAGAGTCGAGTTGAATGAGTTTGACATCTTGAATGAAATCTTGGTCGAATCTGGGAGCGGAAATAAAGACTGCGCATTGGGTTAGTTCGCTCAAAAGATCGGCTGCCTGATGCAGGATGGTTGCGATTTCTTTTGTGTCTTTCGAGAAAATCTTATCCAAAATTGCTTCTTGCTCTTTTTCGACAAACCCTTCGGCTTGGTATGCATTTGCATAAAGGCGCAAGGCTTTTTCTGTCGGGATTCTCCCTCCGGAGGTATGCTGCTGTTTCAGGAGGCCCAATTTTTCGAGCTTCCCAAAGTAGTTCCGAATTGTGGCGGAGCTTAGAGAGTCAAACCCTTGTTCCTGAATCGTATGCGAACCAATCGGCTTGCCCGTTTTTAAATAAAGCTCGATGAGACCGAAAAGAATCGCCTGCTCTCGGTCGGCTTTGGGGAGTTTTTTATGAGGGATCGTCTTATACGTATTTGTTTTCATAGATTTAACCCTGATTATAGCAATCGGGTATCTGAAGTGCAAGTTTTTTTTAGCAGTCTGTCTTGTTGATTGCTTGTTTCTTGCTGTAAGTGTTTTGTTTTAAGTGACTTAAGGAAATAAAAAAAGGGGGATTAAGAGGGCTTGCGAACCCTCTTAATTTGAGTAAAGAATCTTAGACTCGGCGGCAGATTTCGTTTTGTTTGAAGAAGAAGGCGATCTCTTCTTTTGCCGTTTCTTTGCTATCGGATCCATGGACAGCATTTCTTTCAATGCTTGTCGCAAAGTCTGCGCGGATGGTCCCTTCCGGCGCTTTGGATGGATCTGTAGGGCCCATAATTGTTCTATTTTTCGAAATTGCGTTCTCTCCTTCGAGAACCATCACCATCACTGGGCCTGAGATCATAAAATCTACGAGTTCTTGGTAGAACGGGCGGTCTTTATGGACAGCATAGAATTTCTTTGCTTGATCTTCTGTAAGATGGAGCATTTTTGCTGCGACTACATTGAGTCCATCGCGTTCGAAGTATTCGATGATATTGCCAATCTGATTTTGGCCGACTGCATCCGGTTTGATAATAGAAAGGGTTTGTTCGTGTGTTTGGGTAGCTGTGTTAGCCATGAATCATAGTCTCCATTGAAGATTGCAATAGCATTCTAAAAGAGTGGGAAATAAATCTCACGCAATTCGTGCAAAAATCTTTCATTTTTTCTTGCCTCCTCTTCTTCTCATATTTTTTATTTTTATGTAAATTATTGATATTAAATGACTTGTGTTTGACTTGAGCGTTTTTCGCAATTCACATATACTTCCGAGGATTTTTGGGATTCTTCGATGTATGGCAATTATCCGGATCTATCTCAGGTAAAAAGAGTTCTCGTGGTGAAGTTGCGCCATTTGGGCGATGTTCTTTTGGCCAGCCCTGTTTTTACGCACCTCAAAAAAGCGATGCCCGGCGCTTTGATCGACGCCTATATTTACGAAGAGGCCAAGCCGATGTTGGAAGGGCATCCCGATATTCACGAGCTCCTTGGGTATGACCGGGGGTGGAAGAAAAGGGGTTTTTTTCATCGCCTCTATAAAGAATGGGCCCTTTTTCGAGAGATTCGGAAGAAAAATTACGATCTTGTGGTGAATTTAACGGAAGGGGATCGGGGGGTTTTTACAGCGATTTTATCGAATGCAAAAATTCGGGTCGGATTTCCTCCGAAGGGCAAGTGGCAAAAAAAGCTCATGACGCATACGGCAAAACACTGTCCGGGGCTTCGCCATACGGTCGAAAGGAATTTGGATGTGTTGCGCCGGATTGGAATTTTTCCGGAGGCAAAGGAAAGGGAGCTTGTTTTTGACATTCCGAAAGAAGCTTTGGCTTCTATGCGGAGGAAGGTGGGGGAGACTCCTTTTATTTTGATCCATCCGACCTCCCGCTGGCGTTTCAAGTGCTGGTCTATCCCTCATATGCGCTCTTTAATTCAGCGTCTTTTAGAGGAAGGGAAAAGGGTTATTTTGACATCCGGGCCAGATCCAACAGAAACGGCGATGGTCTCTGAGATTGCAAGAGGGTTGGATGTCGAGGTTTTTGCCGGGGAAACGACGCTCAAAGAGCTGGGGGCTTTGATTTGCTTGAGCAGGATTCTTCTTTGCGTCGATTCGGTGCCTCTGCATATGGCGAGCGCTTTAAAACATCCAGTTGTGGCGTTATTTGGCCCGACTTCAGAGGTTACTTGGGGGCCTTGGCTGAATCCCAGGGCGAAGATTGTCTTTCAAAACGTTTCATGCCGTCCTTGCTATATGGATGGATGCGGGGGGAGCAAGTATAGCGACTGCCTCCAGACGCTTCCTGTTGAAAATGTGCTCCGTGCGATGGGGCTGCTAAAAATTTTCTCCAAAATAGACTCTTCTTGCTTGCGGATTTGAGAGGAGCTCTTGTTCGGTTCCCGCGAGGAGCACCTTCCCTTCTTGGATTAGATAGCTTCTGTCGACAATGGAGAAGATTTCGCGCGCATTGTGATCTGTGATGAGAACGCTGATCCCTTTTTGTTTTAGATGCGAAATGAGGAGTTTTACATCAGCCACCGCGATCGGATCGATATTGGCAAAAGGTTCGTCGAGAAGCAGGAGGAAGGGCTCTGTCACAAGCGCTCGCGTGATTTCAAGACGCCTTCTTTCTCCGCCGGATAAAGCCACCGCCTTTTTTTTGCGCAAATGTTCGAGGTGCAGCTCTTGGAGCAGTTTTTCGAGCCTTTGTTTTCTTTCTTCTCTATTCAAGGGAAGCGTTTCCAAGATGCAGAGGATATTTTCTTCGACCGTTAAAGAGCGGAAAATAGAAGGCTCTTGCGCGAGATATCCAATCCCCAATTTGGCCCGTTCATGAATGGGGAGATGCGTAATATTTTGGTTTTTGAAAAAGACTTCCCCTTGATCGGGAGAAATGAGGCCGATTGTCATATAGAAAGCGGTGGTTTTTCCGGCGCCATTTGGGCCGAGAAGCCCGACAACTTCCCCCGGCTCTACGAAAAAGGAGAGTCCATTCACTACGGATTTGCCGCCCAATGTTTTTTTTAGATTTTTTACTTCGAGTAGATTGTTTGTCATAGGTTTAAATAATTTGAGATGAATTTGTTGATGATGTTTTGTTCTTCAGAAGTGAAAGTGCAGTGAATATCGCCTTTGCCTTGAATCGATTCTTCTTTTGTGAGGGGGTCTTTTTGGATGAGAATTTCAGGGGCGCTTAAAGCGATTCCTTCTTGCCAGAATAGGACCCTTTTGGGGTGGATTGCCGAAAGAACGAGAGTTTGCTCATCGGGATATACGAAGATTTTGTCGGCAAGGGCAAACGAGTTTTTGTTTTGGATCGAGGGAGAAAAAAGGCGGATATTGTCGTTGAGTTCTATTTGGGAAAGAGCGTTATTTTTTAGGGTGATTTTTGCAGAATCTGAGAGGATGGAAATTTTTTCAGCCTGTTCTATGTGCACATTTTCTATGCATTCGATGGTTTCATTTTCTTTTTGCCAAAGAAGAGTCTTTGCGGAAAAAAGCCAGGGGTTTTTATTTTCCGTGGGGATTTTGCCTTGGGCCTTTTGGCATAGGATGGTTTCTTTTGCGAGATTGAAGTGGATTTCCTCTGCATCGATGAAGCAATTGGCGTATTGTAGATGGCATTTTGTTTCCGGTATTTCCGGATAGAGAATTAAAGAGCCGATTTTATAGATGGCAGAGCCCCCTTTTGCGTGGAGATTTTCGAGCATCTGGATTGCAACATCGTTAAAAAATGTGATTTTTTGCTGCTCTAAGAAGGGGAGGTTCTTTTTTTCTTCTCTTTCGCAAATAGCGCTTTGAGAAGAGATGCAGCAAGGATAGTCTTCTCGAGAAGCGGTCAAGGAGACTTGATGATTCAAGGCAAGATGCTGCATCGATTTGAGAAGAGCGCTGCCTGCTTTGATTTTTCCGAGTAGGTGCGTGCATTCGATCTGATTTGCTGTAAAATCTTGGTTTGGATAGTGGTACGCTCCTTCTTCCGCTTTGAGAAAGCCGATTTGGCTTATGCAAGTTAAGTGTTTGAGATCCTCATTGGCTTCAATTTTGTCTTTTTTTTGTTTGAGAGAGAGTTTTGAAAGATGGGAGTGCATTTGAAAATGCGTCCTCTGCGTCCCATTCATTGTCCAAATGTCTTTTTGCGCATGTTCGCGCAGTTGGAAAGCGGGGTGTCTTTCGAGCGACTTACTCGATCGGAGAGAAGCGGTTTCTTGGACTAATTTTTGATACAAAACGCGATCTGAGGGAAGGATTCTCGTTTGGAAAAAAATAGTGAAAACCCCTACGGTTGCGATACAAAGAAAAGAAAAAATAATCCTAGAGCACTCTCTCAAGGGGAGCTTCTGTTTCGCGTAAAATTTTAAAAACATCTCTTTGTTTTAAGAGATCCAGCATCTCTTGGCAAGGGTAGTTTCGATACGAGCATTTATGCAAAGCAATGACGGCTGCATTCACGGAAGAATAATCGCGAAGGAGCCATATTTCTTCGGGAAGATATTTTACGTCCGTGGAGGAACACTGGTTTCCCGATGCAGCCTCTTCATCGGAAAGATAAGATAATATTAATTTTGCCATAGGCACGTTGCCGTGTTCTACTGCAGTTCCAAGAGGCGTTCCATGGTGGCAATTTCTAAAGGCGAGGGCGGCTTTCCGCTCTTCGTCGCTGGAAAATTCTTGCAATATCTTGGTCGCAATGAATAGTTTTTGTGCGCTGACAGCTTCTGCAAGAAGAATCGCGGAAGGACGAATGGAATGATCGTTTTTGAATTGATTCATCGCATGGTTGAAAGCCATTCCGACTAAAACAAATCCTGCTGCAGTTCCTACACAAGTCATGATCGATTTCCAATGAAAGCGAAGAGTTTACTTTTCAATAGAGATCTCGTCAATTATTTACTGCCGCATAGAGCTTTTCGAGTCGCTCGAGTAAGGTTTTTAGAGCCTCGAAGGGCATGACTGTGGCGGCATCGCTTTTGGCGCTTGCCGGATCGGGATGGGCTTCGATAAAAAGGGCGTTGCAGCCGGCTGCGACGGCCGATTTTGCAAGCGTTGGGATGAATTCTCTTTGTCCTCCGGATGAGGTGCCAAGTCCGCCCGGGAGCTGCGTGGAATGGGAGGCGTCGAAGCAAACGGGGAATCCGAATTGCTGCATGATGGGGATCGAGCGCATGTCGCTCACGAGATTATTGTATCCGAAAGAAGAGCCTCGTTCTGTCAAAAGGATTTCTTGGCAGCCGACGGAAAGGAGTTTGTCCACCACATTTTTCATGTCTCCCGGAGAGAGAAACTGCCCTTTTTTTACATTCACGGCGGCTTTTGTTTTTCCGGCGGCGGCGATCAAATCGGTTTGCCTGCATAAAAAAGCGGGGATTTGAATCATGTCGCAGATATTTCCCGCAATTTCTGCCTCTTCTTCTGAGTGAACGTCTGTCACAACGGGAAGGCCCAATTCCTTTTGGACTCTTTCTAAAATTTTAAGACCCTTGTCTATTCCGGGGCCTCGGAAAGAGTGAATGGAGGATCTATTGGCTTTGTCATAGCTTGCTTTGAAAATCAGAGAAAATGGGGTCGAAGCAAACATTTTTTGGAGCATTTCTGCGCACATCATTGTGTGCTCTTCGCTTTCGATGACGCAAGGACCGCAGAGAAAGGCAAGGGGTTGATCTTCTCCGATTAAGAATTTTTGTACGCGCGTAGGATGCATGGGGACTCTCTTTTTTTTAAGCAATTATACACAAGAGGAGGTTTTTAAGAGAGAGAACTTCCTGCATCGAGAGTTTCTTGCAAATAAAATAAAGCAAGAATAGAGCCTTCGTGAACCTCGATTGAAACTTGCTTTGCAGCAGTTCTATTGAAACAGGATGTATTGCCCGGGAAAGTCAGTAGGTTCTTTTTAAGCTCCCATTTGAGCCCTTCGGAACTTGCGATGGCAGAGGGAATCCCGAGGAGAGAAACTTTTGT
Organism: uncultured bacterium; assembly: GCA_964405125.1. GTDB lineage: Bacteria > Chlamydiota > Chlamydiia > Chlamydiales > SM23-39 > DAIDHZ01. The sequence goes on along the minus strand of CAYOMT010000035.1, from coordinate 1,686 downwards.
ATTTTCCGGGAAGGAGAAAGTTTCTTTCTTTTTCAGAACACATCCCAAAATAGGAGGGGCGTAAAACGTGTTGTCGGACTCTAGAAAAATATTCACATTGTTGAGGATGTGATCGATATGGCCGCCATTCAATCCTAAAATGAGCGCGGGCAATAGGTTGTTTTCGTTTAGGTATTTTAGGGCTTTTTGAAAATCGGAACTATTTTGACAGGCCTCCCGTTGCAATGGAATGCCTTGTTTTTTCGCAGCGTCAATGTGGAGGCTATCGAGATCTCCAATGATGAGATTGGGTTTGATGCTGTAGCGGATGAGTTGATTGCCTGCGCCATCTGTTGCAAAAATGGGAAGTTTTGTCGTCTTCAAAAGAGGGAGATCGGGAATATCGCCATTGAGGCATAAAATGGATTTGTGGCGGGAAGTGATGTACTTTTCAATCATACAGTAACTTGTTTCCGATCGTAGTAATATTTTTGTCCCATGGCAAGCGAAGCGGTGAGAAGGCCGAAGATGTTGCTCCACACGACGAAGAGAGCTTCCTGGCAAACGCCGTGAACAATCCACGCAAAAGAGCAGATCCACCAATTGATTAAGAGGATCATGGATACATCCCGCGTAGATTTTGTCTGATAGGATTTATAAATCTGCGGAAGCAGGCCGATTAAGGATGTGATGAAAGCGATGGTTCCAAAAATATTTTCTATAGAATACATAACCATTTTCAAATTTTTTTTACATACATCATACCTGTATCCGACATTTTATAGAAGAGGTCTTTGGGTATATACCAAAATCGTTTCTTTTGGCCCGTCCATCCGTTTTAGATGTGTAAAAATATTTAATATTTATGTTACAATAATTGAAAAATTAATATGACATGGCTATAAGTAATTCGTTACATTTTCTTCCTCCTGACCCATTTAGCGTTATTTTGAGTTTTCTCGAGCCAAAAGATTTGGCGAGGGCAGAAAGAGTGTGTAAAACTTGGAAACAATTCATTGATCAGACAGACCGGTGGAAAGTACAATGCCAGAATCTATTAGATCTACCGCCTGAAATCGATCCGAAAGACTATTTGCCAAAAGGATCCTCTTATAAACGAAGTCTTCAGCAAGTGTTTGCGAATATTCTCGATGAAAGGGTCTATGAACGCTACGTAGGGGAGATTGGAGTCGTGCCGCGGATTCCTAAAGGGATCTCTCTTAAGAAATGGAATGAACCGGATCCTTGCGATCCCACTAAAAAAATAGGTACAGAGTATGTTTGGATGTATGTCCCAACGCATATTGCAATCCGTCGAACAGGTTATTCTTTAAGTGGTTTGGATGATCCGATGAATCCGGAGGTGCCTCACCTCATCAAAGGTGAGAAGAGCGAGCAAAATACAGTTCTAAAAGTACCTGTGACGATTCACAATCTAAAAATGTTATTCGAACATCCAAGAGTCGGAAATCCATCAACCTACAGATGTAGGTGGGACTGCATTCTCGATGAGCATCGCAATAAAAGGATTTCTCCGGGGTGGGTTTGTATGAGAAAGGATGCGATAGGAAGAGGTCTTTCATTTCTTGAGAAACAAACGCTTGTTACTTCAAGGGGAGTTGTTCTTTCTGCATTGGGTTCTAGAATTCTCTTTAATTTTTTAGAACATAGCAGATCCGGAATGGCAGATAGTTATCCTGATGGAAT
>CAYOMT010000034.1:0-13265 GCA_964405125.1 uncultured bacterium | reverse complement strand
TTAAGTGGAGCTATCCTGATATTGCCAATTAGATCGCATCCAATAATAGATGACGTAAAACCAGCTACACCAGCCATGAAATACCGCCCAAAGTACGGAACGGTTGCGGGTCCACGACATAACCAAAGCCAATACAGACCCAAAACTAATGGCCGTTATCATCATATAACCTATGATCGCGGATAACACATATAAGAACACGCTCATTGCCACGCCATTATTAAATGATAAAACTCCGGGTGCAAGATTCGAACTTGCGACCAATAGATTAACAGTCTACTGCTCTACCACTGAGCTAACCCGGAATAGAGCATCCATCTTAATTTTAAACGCGATTAATTTTCAAGAGTTTCTCTCCATCCAAGCCAGATTATCTCACAACCGGGATTGAAATTTTTTTAGAAAAACAGTTTTTGTTCCTGTTTTCCCTCCCTCCTGGTATTCTAAGAGGTCTATGGCAACTCGCGAAGAAAAATGGAATGACCTCCTCAAGACTCGATTCGGATTCCAGGCTTTCCGCCCCGGCCAGCTCCAGGCCCTAACCGCTCTTTCAGAAAAAAAGCGCGTTCTTTGCATCTTGCCTACAGGCAGAGGAAAATCTCTTCTCTACCAATTTCCTTCCCTCCTTCTCCCCGGGATCACTCTCGTAATCTCCCCTCTCCTCGCTTTAATGAGAGATCAGGTAGGTCAGCTAAAAAAACGGTTCAACATCGAATCCGCCTCTTTGAACAGCGATCAAAACACCGAAGAAAACGAAGAAATCCGAAAAAAAGCTTTACAAGGGAGTCTCAAAATCCTCTTTGTTTCCCCTGAGCAGCTCGACCATGTAGAGAGATTTTCGTTCCTCCAATCTCTCCCCATCTCCCTTGTCGTCATTGACGAAGCCCACTGCATTTCCACATGGGGCCACGATTTCCGCCCAAGCTATCGCCAAATCGTTCTCTTCCTTCAGGCTTTATCCCCCAAAAACCCCTTCGTCTTAGGCCTTACTGCCACTGCGGACGCCCATTGCGAAGTCGACATCCAAAGACAAATCAATGCTGTCACAGTCATTCGAGAAAGCCTTCATCGGCCCAATCTAAAACTCTCTGTTATAAAAGCCAAAGGCCTTGGCGCAAAGCTCCATCTCACAGAAAAACTTCTCGCAAAAACAACCACGCTCATCTACTGTGCGACGAGAGAAAATTGCGAGCTTGTCGCCGAACATCTAACCAAAAAAAAGATCAAAGCAATCGCCTATCACGCCGGGGTCGAGCCCTAAGACAAGCAAGCCATACAGGCTGCATTTTTAAATGACGAATATCAGGCCATTGCAGCCACAAATGCTCTCGGGATGGGCATTGACAAATCCAACATCCGCACAATCATCCATTTTGACATCCCCGGTTCCATCACCGCCTACTACCAAGAAGTCGGAAGGGCCGGACGAGACAACCTCCCTGCAGAAGGAATCCTCCTCTACGACTGGGTCGATACAAAAATCCAAGAATACTTCATTTCTTCCGCCTGTCTTAAAAAAAGCGATTTCGATGCGGTTCTTGGTTTAAGCGACGGTCTTTCCCTATCCGAAATCAAACAAAAAACAGGACTCCACCCAACGCAAGCGCAGCTCATCGTCGCAGAGCTTGTAGAACAAGAATTCTTTCTCAAAGAAGCCAAAGGAAAATCGCAAATTTACCGCAAGCAAGAGGCTAAAAACCCCCTCGATCTTTCCCGATATGATACGCAGCTTGAAGTCAAAACCTCTGAACTTAAAAAAATGGTCCGCTATGCAGAGATGCAGGCCGGATGCCGCATGAAAACTCTCGCCATCCACTTAGGCGATCCCTTAAATATCTCTTGTTCCCACTGCGATCTTTGTTCTCCTAAGCAACTCCCCGATTGCGCTCTAGACGAAAGCGCAGAAATCGATGCATGGATTCAGCAAAAGCCCGTTCTCATCGCTCCCATGAAAATCGCTCGCATCAACGAAGGGATCTCTCTTCTCGATGGAAAACTCAAATCCCCGCTGTTTATCCAATTTATGAAGGAAAGGCAGCAAATAGAAACCTTTTCCGAGGAACTTTTTGCCCTTTGCAAAAAATACCTCCAGCCCGGCGCTTACGCCGCCCTTGTCCCAATCCCGTCGCGCACCTGGCGCGCTCGCCTTCATGTAGCGGCTTTACTCGCAGAATATCTCAAAATCCCTCTAATCGATTGCCTCGATTGGGAGACTCTGCCGGAAAAAAGGCAGGGAGAGCTCCTCAACAACGACCAAAGGCACGCAAATGTCCATAAAAAGATGAAAGCAACAGGAACTTTGCCAGAAGGACCCATTCTTTTATTCGACGATTATATCGGCTCCGGCGCCACAATGCGCGAATCGGCAAGAGCCCTGAGAGAAATTGCAAAAAAACCCATCTTGATTCCATTCACGATCGCCTCCGTCAAATGGAAACTCGGAAGCACAGGATTTATATAAATGACTGCCGCACAAATAAACAATTTTTCCACTCTCCTTCAGTGTCCTGTCCTATTTACGCCCCTCGTAGACGCAGTTGTTTTAGCCCCCTGCGGCCACACAATCAGCGCCTCTGCCGTAGATCAGCTATATCACAGCGTCCTCAACGAACAAGAACAAGTTCAAACTCCTGCCTGCCCTCTTTGCCGCCGAAAGATCACAACACACAGCCCCAATATGGCCCTTCGCGACCTCGTCTCGATAGCGCTATCGATCCAACTCGAAAAAGAACTTCCCACCATTTCAGCCACTTTAAAAACCGAGGAAGAAATCGATCCCGCCACCATCCCCTTCCCCGGAATCCCTGCAAAATTCGTCCCCAAGTCGGGAAGCTGGGATTTCGAGGATTCAAATAGAGCAACGGTTCGAACGCTAGACTTCATAAGCCAAACAACAAACTCTCTTTTTAACAGAATGTCCGTCCACGGCCATAGAAATGGAGAAGTGAGCCTCAGAGTCCATTTCGAAAATCACAAAGAAATAGCTTTGGAGTATCTAAAGAAATGCGGAATCAAAATTTGCAAAGAACATGAAATTTGCAGTTTTTATATATCCAATCTCAGCGATACAAAACGGCTCTTCAAAATTCTCATGCTCCACAATGAAATTCCCAGCGATAAAATCCCTCTCATCCGCGATCTTGTCATCCATGGAAACTGGAAAACGGTCACGCCTTCCTCTGGAGAGCCAATCGAGCTCCGCCCGGCAAAAAGACATCGAGAATCTCTCTAAATAAAAAATTTGTTATAATTGAAAGCATATTAAAAATCAGGTATAATTATACTTAAACTAAAAAACGTAATTAATATGATTTCAAATATATCGCTAAATTTTTTAAAATCCACTCCACATTACCTTAAAACATTTAATTACACTGCGTATCAACTCTTTCGATGGACCGACTCCGTCCCGCAAACAAAACATATTTTGAATCCATCCCCAAAGACCCTCAAAATTCAAGAGCTTCCGACCGACAAAAAGGGCTCAATTACAGCTCCTTGGGCGGCCAATTTCAGGCAAGTCAAAGCCAACCGCGCATTCCTCGAAGATCCGATGAATGAACACCTCGAATATCTCGTCAAAGTCCAGCTCTGCCACTCCCTTTGCGAGGGAAAAGAGCTCCAAATTGGAGATAAATTTTACATTGTTCATCGAAAAATCAGCGGAAAAGGACTCGTCAGCTACGCCATCAAACCAAGCGGCAAAAACCCGAATCTGCAGCCCTTTATCCTATTTCGCTGCACAGAAACAAATCCTTTCAAAGAAGAATCTTTTAACTCGGTCCAAAACGACATAGATCCATCTCTTGGAGAAAGAGGATGGAATGCGACAAAAGAACAGTTCGAAAAATTAATGAACGACCCCTCTTTCCGAAGAAAGGATCAAAAAGTAAAAATCGCCGGCTATAGTTTAGGCGGCGCCCATGCGCAATACTTCCTCAGCGAGCACCATGCTGCTGTATCCCATGGCATTTTCTACAACAACCCAAGTATAAAGGGAGAAATTGCCGAGAAGTTTGCCAAAAAAATCGAAACAACCCACCGAGACTCTCCTTTAATCTTGCAGATTTTCCGAACTCAAGGAGATCCTTTCCATCTCTTTGGAGAAAAACACCTCGGCTGCGATCTCGATCACCCGAATATCTCTGTGCAGCTTTTAGAAGTCGATGTCTTAAACCAACAAAATTTTGATTTAAAGCTCCATTCAAAACGACTCTTTAAAACAGATCAGTTAGATTACACAGTCAATGAGTATATAAATCCGGCCCATTTATCTAAAAAGCTGAACAACACAAAGCGAAGTCCAATTTCTTCTTTTTTCGAAGCACTTCGTCGAAAATGCAGCGGCTTTTTATCTCTCGCGCTTTATGCAATCCGATCTATATTCCGCGCTTTTTTCTCAAAGAAGAGATGATTTTTTCCGATCCAACTCTTCCCAGCGAAGGTAAAGCTGCTCCACTTGGGTTTCGGCAAGTCCGATTTCTGTACAGACTCTCGACAGATCTTGTGGGTTCAATGCCCCTTCCATTTGGTGGGTTAAAACGCGAATCGACTCTTCTAATTTTGCAATCTTCCCCTCAATTGCGTCATATTCCTTTTTTTCGAGGTAGGTCAGTTTCGAAGAAGAGGCTTTCGAAGCTTGGCTTTTATGCTCTTCTTTGGAAGAAGGCTGTTTTGTTTTTCTAGAAGCCTCCCACTGGCTGTAATCGGCATAAATCTCTACATGATCCGGGTCTCCCAAAGAGAGAATCGAATTGCAAATCCGGTCCATCATACACCGATCATGCGTAATCAAAACAACTGCGCCGGGAAAATCGAGAAGGCTCTCTTCCAAAGCTTCCAGGGTGGGGATATCCAAGTCATTGGTGGGCTCGTCGAGAAGGAGAATATCCGCCTCTTGCAACATGAGATGGGCAATGGAAATCCGCGCTCTTTCGCCTCCCGAGAGCTGTCCAATCGGCATGGCAAGGATGTCGGGAGAAAATAAAAACCTCTTGCACCATCCATTCACATGGATTTTTTGTCCGTGGAATTCCACATAATCGCCTTTTGGCGATAGAGCGTCGCGCAAAGACAATTCCAAAGGAAGCTGCAAGCGGTGCTGATCAAAATAGACAATTTTGAGCCCGTCCGCCCGTTTCATAGTTCCCATGTCGGGAGATGTCTCTCCGGATATCAATCGGAGCAAAGTCGTTTTCCCCGATCCATTCGGCCCCATGAGCCCCAAACGGCTTCCCGGAGAAAGGGTAAAATCGAGATTGCGAAATAAATCGCGCCCGAGAATCTCCTTTTTTATATTCTTTGCGACAAGCAGTTTTCGAGTTTCTCTTTCCGTTGCAGCAAAGCCAATTTTAGCAGTTTTTTGCGTGTTGCGGGATTTGATATTGGCATGAGCTTCTAAAATCTCATGGGCTTCATCGATCCTAGATTGCGATTTTGTCGTCCTCGCCTTCACTCCCGCCCTCAGCCAATCGGTCTCTCTTCTCGCCTTGGTCGCAAGAGACTTTTCCTGTTGGAGCTGGCCTTGAATAAACTCTTCTTTTTTCGATAAAAAATGGGCGTATGTTCCTTCGATAGAAAAAATCCCGCGCGGATATACCTTATCAATTTCAAGAATCTTATTTGCAACATGCTGCAAAAAGTAACGATCGTGGCTCACGACAAGATACGTAGGAGCTTCCCTCAAAAGAAATTGCTCAAGCCAAAGAACCCCCTCTAAATCCAAATGGTTCGTCGGCTCGTCTAAAAGAAGAAGATCCGGAGATAAAATAAGCTCCCTTGCAAGGCCAAGCCGTTTTTTCCATCCCCCGGAAAGCTTATTTGCGGTGGGCTCATTTCCCGAGAACCCCAACTTGCTAAGCCACATTTTCGCTAAAAGCTCTCGCTCATAACTTTCTATTGCAGTTTCGCCTGATAAAGCATCGACTAGGATCTGATAGGGGGATACATCTGGAAATTCGCACGATTGAGGAAGGTAGCCAACTCTCAAACCTCGGCGGGGAGAGATTACGCCTGAATTCGGCTTTTCAATCCCCGCTAAAATTTTTAGGAGCGTCGATTTTCCGCAACCATTGAGCCCGATGAGCCCAATTTTATCTTCCGAGAAGATACTGAGGGAGAGATTTTCAAAGAGGATACGGGACGAAAAAGATTTTGAAAGATCTTGGCAGCTGATGAGTAAATCCATGAATACCAGCTTACTCTAACTTTGATTTCTTTTAGCTTTTTTTCCGCTTCCCGTCTTTCTAAATTCTTTGCAACGCATCTTGCAACGCCATTGATAAATACATTGCGGACGTTTGAATCTTGTTCTTCTGCAATGGCCTGGAGCACAAATAACGAGACATTCCCGTTCTCATCGATAATGTGTTCTTCTTTTCCTGCAAGGGCATTGATTTTCAAAGCCGTCTGCAACATCTTTTTTTGAAGATCCTCTGCTTCATTCGGGGGATTTCCATAGATTACTTGCACCGCTTTGCAAACAAGCAACTGCCCAACTCCAACAATACTTTGCGCAGCAATATTTTGAATGGCCGCACTCGCCCCCATCATAATATTTTGAGTAAACCACCCTCGCACGCCGGGAGATTCAGCAGCCCCTCTTCCGCCGCCATTTGGTATATGAAAGAATGCATTCTGAGCCATTATAATAGGCGGACTTCCTGCTGGAATTGGAGAAGACATAATAAAATCTCTTTTGTTGTTTAACTAAGGACAGTTTAAATAATACCCTAGATTTTCTCAATAGAAAACAAGCCTATTGATCCTTAAACGGAGAAATGGTATGCAATCAATATATAAATTGATGAAAAAATATTTTTTAACCGGCCTTGTCATCCTCCTTCCCGTCACCGTGACAATTTGGATTTTTGTTTTGATTGTCCGGTTTTTAACGCACCCCTTCATGGGAATTGTCACCCCTCTACTGAGACAGCTTCCCGAACATGGGATTTGGACCTCGGAAAGGGGCATTCAAGCCGCAAGCGAACTCATCATCCTGATCGCCCTTTTCCTTTTGACCCTATTTTTGGGGCTCATTGCAAGACGTTTTTTCTTTCATAGCCTGTTTAATTTGGGAGATCGAATTCTCTACCGCATTCCCCTTGTCAATAAAGTATATAAAACAGCTAAAGAAATTGTTTTATCCCTTTTTGCATCCCAAGGAAACTCTTTCAAGCAAGTCGTCCTTCTCCCCTTCCCGTATAAAGAAAGTTATTGTCTGGGACTCATCTCCGGCACATCCCCCGAGACGTGTTCTTCGATGGCGGGGGAAAGCCTTGTCTCCGTTTTCATTCCGACAGCGCCCAATCCCATGACAGGATTTTTAGTCATGATTCCCAAAAAAGAGCTGATTTACCTCGAAATGAAAAGCGAAGACGCCATTAAATACGTCGTTTCCTGTGCTGTTATTACGCCCAAAACAACCCCAAAAGAAGCCTCATGAAAAAACATTTTCTGACAGGAATTATCATCCTCATGCCGATTGCGCTGACGGTCATGATCGTCCTTTTTCTCATCGATTTTTTTACAACCCCCTTCATTTCGATCGTCTCCAGTCTTTTAATTCAGCTCGAAGCCCATTTGCACTTTGAAATCCCCCCTCACCTCGCTTTAGCCACAGCGCGCATTCTCGCTTTGATTCTTCTTTTTCTTTTTATTCTCCTTCTCGGAGCTCTTGCCCGCTGGTTCATCATCAAGCAAGTTCTCTCTTGGGGCGATCGAATCATCTCCCGAATCCCCTTCATCAAAACGGTCTATAAAGTCAGCAGGGACATTTTTTCCGCCCTCTTTTCAAGCGACGGGAAAAAAGCTTTTAAATATTCTGTCATCGTTCCCTTCCCCTTTTCCCCCTCCTATTCCCTCGGGTTTCAAGCCGGAGAAGTCGCGGAAGAAATCCAAAGTAAAATCAAAGAGCCTCTCATCTCCGTATTCATGCCGACAGCGCCCCATCCGATTTCCGGCTTTCTCTTTTTCGTTCCCAAAAAAGATGCGCCTAAAATCAACATGACAACCGAAGAATCTGTGAAATTTCTCGTCTCTTGTGGTATGATCGGCAGTAAAGAAACGACAGAAAAATGACTCTTTCCACAACACGCGTAATCTTCTTCCAGGTGCGCGAAATTGCAGCCAAACTAAAAATGATCTCCGCCACAGCGCAATCCCATTTTGATAAAAAAGAACACTTTTTAATCCTTGTAGAAGATGCAAAGGCCCAAGAATTTGTCGATGAACTCCTCTGGAAAACCCCGGAAACCAGCTTTCTTCCCCACGTGGCTTCAGATGAAAAAACCCATGAGTTGATCTCCATTACAAAAACCAAGAACAACGTCAATGACGCCAAAGTGGCCTTCAACCTCTGCTCCACCCCCCTTCTCATCACCCCCCCTTTCCGCCTCATCTACGAGCTGGAAGACCTCACCCACCCAAATAAAAATAAACTTTCATCCCTCCGGTTCGACGCCTATAAGGCAGCCCATTTCCTCATCGAATCGAGACAGACTTAAAAATCGATTGCCAAATATGCGAAATCGTCATATAATTCCCCTTCATCAAGAAATAAATGGTAGTATTTATGACCCGTATGAGCAAACAAGGTGAGAGAAGAGCAGTCTCCCACCGCAGACGCCGCGCGATAGCGCCAAAAACAGGACCGAAACGGGACCAACTGGAATTCGGTTACCGCCTCCATCAAAATGGGCTTGCCCCGGCATCCACCCCCGATCGATTTATCCCGAAGGTAAGGTAATTATATGACAAGACATTCTAGCTATGGAAAATCAGGAAACACCGGTCAAAAACGGAATGTTTTGAAGCGCTTTGAGCGCATCGAAGTCCTCCGAAAAATCGGAAAATGGGTCGATGGGAAAAATACAAAGGTCACAGGCCTCCCCAAAACCCCCTCTGCATAACTTGCAGATTCATATAGACAATCATCAAAAAGCGCTTCCTATATCGAAGCGCTTTATGAAGTCCTGCGTAAAAAAAATTTTATCCTTTCTCAACGTCGAATGCGAGGAGATATCCCTCTACTTCACGACTGAAAAAAAGATCTCTCTCCTCCACGAACAGTTCTTCCAAGACAAAACCCCCACCGACTGCATCTCTTTCCCGATCGATCGTCGGCATCTTGGCGAAATTTTTGTATGTCCCGCCGTGGCAATAGCCTACGCAAAAAAGCACGGCAAAGATCCTTCCGAAGAAACCCTTCTCTACGTGATCCATGGGATTTTACATCTTGTTGGATATGACGATATGAACCCAAAATCCAAAAGAATCATGCGGCGCATGGAAAAGAAATGTATGAACTACTTGAAACCTGAATTTTGAGCAGCGGCTGCGTAAAGAAGCACTGCGCATGCTTGGGCAACGTTTAAAGACTCAATATGCCCTTGCATCGGGATATAGATAGATCGATTGGCTCTTTTACAAATCAAAGGCTGTATCCCCTCTCCTTCCGATCCCATGATGAGAAGAGTCTTATCTGAGAATTTAAAATCAAAAAGACTTTCCGAAGAAGGATTCAATAGCGTCGCCACAGCGTCAAATCCCTCTTCTTGAAATAGAGAAACCGCTTCCGCTAAGTTAGAAACGCGGATCAAAGGAATCAGTTCAGAGGCTCCGCAACTCGATTTTGTCGCAGTGGGAGTGATGTCGGATCCCCGATTTTTAGAAAAAACAACAGCGTCCACGCCAAAGCATTCGGACGATCTCAAAAGAGATCCTAAATTCTGGGGATCAAAAATTTGATCCAGCATCAAAACAAAGGATTTTTCTTTTTTTTCTACTTCTCGGAAAAAACTTTTAAGATCTACGAAATTCCTCCCTTTGACATGGGCGACAACAGATTGATGCGACTCGCTTTCCACCATCTCTGTAAGAGAGCGAAAGGAAGTATAGGTTAGAGGGATTTTCTCTTTTATACAAAGCTCTTCTACTTCGGATTTCCTCCCCTTTTCCTGGGTCTTTTCCAAAAAAACATGCAGCAATCTTTCCGGCGCATGGACTAGCACCTCTTTCACAGCGTGAAAACCCATAATCAACTGATCTTTGGGAATGATTTTTTTATTCATAATTAAAACACCCGAGAAGCTTGTAAATACCCTGAGACAGAAGTCCAGCGAAGTTTAAATTTTTCACTTGAATATTCATCATTTTGATCCAAAGAGGCGTCGACCACGCGAGAGGAAAAATAGTGTACTTGCGCCCCGAGCCCAAAACGCCATAATTTCGTCCAAAGATAGTCGAGCTCAGCCCATCCCGTATGCCCCATGTTGCCTCCGGCAGAAACAGAAATTTTTGTCTTTGTTTCCACGGTATTGACTGCATTTTCTACATATGTTTTAAATCTGCAGTGGAGCCAATGATAACTGTAGCCTGTTTGAAAAACAAGCCGCGCCACCGGTTCAATTTGAAATCCCCCTCCCAAGAAAACACCATACCACGTCTGGTAGAGTTTCTCAGGCAAAGAAGACTGCATTGTAAAGAATCCTCCGTCAAAAGAAGAGGGGGTGCCATGCTGTCTCCGAAGATGCTCGAAATGGGCGGAAAATCCCAAAAGGGGGATAAAAATCACTTTATATAGCCGATCTGCCGTTAAGTTCACCGCAAATCCCAAATATCCTGTCGTATCTGCCGCAAATCCCTCGGATGAAAATTGGAAGTGGGGTTGCTCTGTCGTAAATCCGAGGTTAGCATATCTTTGGAATACAGGGCCTCTTGCAAAAGCCGAATAGCTCCCTCTCACATCAAATACAATATCGCGGCGGATCGCTCGCAAATAAATCCCATTTTCCCAAAACTGAAGGTCTCGGGCCAGTTCGCTATACGTAAGAGCGCCTCCGCTTCCGGGATCTTGCAAATGCCAATGCTGCCGGTCGTTCCGATATCCGGAAAAAACTCCGCAGCGCAACGGTTCATTCACCGTTGCCATGATCCAAACCGGAAGCAAAAGGGCAAAAAAAACTCTTCTCATGTGTTCGGCTGGATGCGGTAGATCGTATCGACATCTTCAATGGACGAAAGGTTGCATCCGAGATCTTTTAATTTCCCTGAATCCAAACGATAAACCCACCCATGAACGGTGAGAGGCTGTTTGCGATGCCAAGCGCCTTGGACAATGGTCGTATGGCAAACATTTTTCACCTGCTGCAAAACATTGAGCTCTACAAGGCGGTTGTATCTCTGCCTCAAATCGAGAATGTTTTCCAGCTCATTTCGATGGGATGCATAGACATCGCGGATATTGCGGAGCCAATTATCGACAAGACCCAACTGGTGATCCATCATGGCAGCCTTCACGCCCCCGCAGTCGTAGTGGCCGCAGACAATGACGTGTTCAATTTTTAAAATATCGATTGCAAATTCGAGAACAGAAAGACAATTGAAATCGGTATGAGGGAACAAATTCGCCACATTCCGATGGACAAAGAGCTCCCCCGGTTCAAGACCCACGATTTCATTCGCAGGAACCCGGCTATCAGAACATCCAATCCAAAGATAAGCAGGCAATTGATCTTTCGATGTCTTCGAAAAAAATTCAGGATCTTTTGAGGTCTTCGCAGCCACCCACTCGGCATTATTTTCAAATAAAATTTTAAGCTTTTTCATGATTCTGCCGATTATACATTAAATTTACCAAATAGCCAACTCCTTTGGACTCTCTCTTAGGGCCCAATAGTCAGGGCCGTAATCATAGCATAGTTGCGTCCCTTTCCGAATCGGCTGATTCGCAATCAAAATTATATGGCTCACAAAGTCAATGGTCGCGAGCGAAGACTGTAAATTAGGTCTTGTGCTGTGATTGACCAGCCTGCCAATGCCCCCTCGATCCTCTGCATCAATTGTGTAAGGGCTCTTCACTCCATTTGCAAGGGTATATTCAAAGCAATACGCATTTGTCCGATCGCTCCTTTTTCCCTTGCGGAGCATTCCCGAATATTCAGCAATGAACTCCATCTTTCTAAAATCGCGGTCCGCAAAAATACCCCACCCAAGAACAGGATCGATATACCGAATCACCACATCGGGCAAAAACGAGGTCTCCATCTCCGTTTTAAAGTAGCTGCCGAACCAAAGCTGCTGGCGGGAAAGCTCCCCTTTTCGATACATCTTTTCCGTTTTCTTCCTCACTTTTTCTCGAATCGAAGGAGAATCGAATTCCAGCGCTGTCGAAAAGGATGTTCCACTCAAAGACTCCCATTCTTCTACGCTCAAAAGCTCTCTTTTTCCCTCTTTTTCAACTTTTAAAATAGTTTTGGCGTTTGTTGGCATTCTTTCCAAAAAAATGTTCCGTAATCAAAAGTAAATTGGGTCCCTTCTTCAATTTCTTTCAGCGCAATGAAAATCATCCGAGGAATTCCCCTCCAATAAACTGACTGCAAACTCAAATTGGGATTTGCGCTATGATTGATAAACCGAGTGAAATTTCCCATTTTTTCAGCATCGATAATGAACCTGCTTCTTCCCATTTGGCTCACTGTGTAGTGAACGCAATATTTTTTATCCCTCATATTTTTCCGCGTCGTCTCTTGAATCACTCCCGTATACTCTCCGACAAAAGAACAAGAAAGAATCCTCTGCTCTGCAAAAACGCCAAAACCCACCTCTTCATCGATGAATCGAATCGAAACAGCAGGCTGCGCTCCTTGCTGCATTTCTTTATCAAAATAAATCCCCATCCAGGTTTTTTCCGGCGGAATCAGATCTTTCTCTTTTTCCCTCTGAGAATGGAAAAGGATTTTATATAAAGTTTGCTCATTTTCAAAGATAGGATTGGATAAAAAAAACAAACTCTCGAGCGCCTCGTCATAAGGAGATTCAATGGAAACCCCCGGTTTTTTGCGAAAGGGAACCGGAGGGGAAAAAGAAAGGTGCTTAGAAAAGCTTCCTCTTTTCAAGAATTGAGCGACGTCAATCGGAGTAAATCCATATTGATTTCTTTTAAACAAGAGGGTTTCGTCTTCCACCAAATCTTTAGGCAAACTTGCAAGATCGGAAATCACGGCCAAATGGAGAATGTTATCTCCCTCTTTGGTCGTTGCAATTCTCAAAATGGGATCTGCCGGATCGACAATGCGGAAAAACTCTTCCCAAGAAATTTTCTGAGAGCGGAGCTTTTCTAGGATATTTAGAAAAAATTTTAATTCAGGTGTTTTTTTTTCATCCAATCCCAATTCCCCCGTTCTTGAGGCCCACTTTGACTCTGGAAGAGGAAGAATAAATGCTTGGTCCAACGAAACACCCCTAAAAGAAAGTGTTTAATTATT
>CAYOMT010000033.1:0-13399 GCA_964405125.1 uncultured bacterium | reverse complement strand
TGTCCAAGTGCCATGTTTCCAAATAAGCGCACATCGCCCCCTTTCTTTTTCCCCCGTTGTGAGCCAGCCCTGCTGTGGTCATGTAGGACTCGTCTCCTTCGACTTCGAGATCGCAGACAAAAGGATCTTCTGTTACTTTTTTCACTGATTTTACTCTGCTAAAGACAAACCCTTTGTGAGTTAGCCAGTTAGATTTTGAGATGGGTTTGCAGCCTGTTTTTTGAGCAAGCGCTTCAAAGGCCGGGATGCGTAGATCATAGCTCGACGTGGTTCCTTTAAATTCCGTTTTGCTTCCGTCGGATCTTGTGGCTTTGTGATCGTAATCTCTTATACGGAGATTGCCGGCGGTAGGAATGCCAAAACGCAAGAGTTGGTATCGAATATCTTCGATGAGGTGGAGAGATGTGTTTGTAAAGACGATCTCTTTTTCTCTTGAGATGTGGCCGTCAGTCTCGATCAACCCCTGCAGCATGGCAAGAGCCTGATTTTTAGGTAAGTGAGAGAGGCGAGGCGCGATGTGTTTTTGTTTTTCGTTGTCGTATAGATCGTCGTATTCGAAGGGGAGCGAAGGCCCTTTGCTTCCCGTAATGCGCCCTGTTGTTGCATTGCGTAAAACACCCAATCCTGAGGCAAACCGAATTTGGAGATAGGTAGAGCCCCTTGTTGTTTCCCAAAAATGGATTCCCCTTTCTGTGAGGTATGTTCGGATAAATTCGAGATGGGTATCGTTTTCTGGATTGCCAGATATACCCCACTCGTCGCCGTCTTGAGTCATATGCCCGTCTCCAAGCAAAATTCCATACATTCTGGCATCATCTTCCGTAAGACAAGGAACGACACATGTTTCTTGCGGGATGACTTGAGCCACAAGATCGCCTTTCTTCAATTGACCTGCGTCAACCCATGCACAGGAAATTTTTCCTTTTTCTAGCCAATTCAATGTTCTTTCTTGAGATTGTTCCATTGGAACGCCTTGGATGGCATAGAATGGGTGGCCTGCTGTGACTTTGATGGGCTGGAGAGAATGTTTGATATCGACCTCAACCATGGGCCCTTTTTGGTCGTAGGTAAATTTTTTCGTCACTTCTCGATATTGTCCGCTGATGCCGAGAACTAAGTCTCCCTGCGATATATTGGCAATCGGGAGAACGCCTCTTGCGGTAAAAACTCTTGTGTCAGGCGAAAAACATTGGTTGACTGCAACGGCAGTATCATTGGCGACTTTTAGGAAGGGGATGACTCCTTGCGAGGTACCGTTTGTTCCCTTGATGCGGGATCCGGTCGCTCTCACATTTGTCCAGTCATTGCCGATGCCTCCGGCCCATTTAGAAAGCTGCGCATCGTCGGCAATCACTTTAAAGATGTGGTGCAAATCGTCCATGACCGTGGAAAGATAGCAGGAGCTGAGCTGGGAATGGAGAGTCCCTGAATTGAATAAAGTGGGGGTGCTGGATGTGAAGTAAAATTCAGAGAGGATATTGTAAAATTCAATCGCTCTTTGATTTTTTTGTTCCCCTTCATTGATCGCAAGGCCCATGGCAACGCGCATCCAGAAAATTTGGGGGGTTTCGAGCCTTCTTTGTTCGTGGTGGATGAAATAGCGGTCGTAGAGAGTCTGCAATCCAAGATAAGAAAAAAGATCGTCTCTTGAAAGATCCATCGCCTTGCCCAATTCATCGAGATCGAAATCGAGGAGTTTTGGGGAAAGTCTTCCATAAGAAATGGCGTCTTTGACATAGGTTTTGAAATATTGCCGATGGGTTTTGGCAAGAGTTCTATCGGATGCAGCAAGACCTAGAGTTTCGCGATATAAAACATCGAGAAGAAGGCGGGCTGCCACTTGAGCATAGGCAGGCTCTTTTTCGATTTTTGATTTTGCGGCAAAAATATTTGCTAGATCGACTTCTTTTTCCTTCATGCCGACGTAGTATTGAGAAATGGCTGTTTCGAGCAGTTCGTGGATGTCGACGATTTTTTCAAGGCCTTTACAGGCGAACTTGAGTTTTTCGCGCAGCATGTTTTCGTTGATAATGATGCTGCTTTGATCGTTTGTTGCGATTTCAAATTGGCGCAAAGATCCGGCTTCTTCCGCAGCGGTAGAGGCTTGGGAAGGAGAGTCTTTCGTTTTTTCTGCGCGGTAGAGAATGTAGTATTTGGCAACGTCAAAAATTTTCTCATTCATCAATTCCCGCTCAATCCGATCCTCGACCATATCGATATAGAGAGTGTCTCCCTTGGCGGCTAAATCTGCGATTTCCCGGACAATTTTTTGGGTTAGTATATTGATGAGGGTCACTGCGTCATCTGTTGTCTGCCCTTCGATTTTTCTCGATTCCCGAAATGCCCGTTCGATAGAAGAGGCTATTTTCATAGGGTTGAATCGGGTGGGCGTTGTTTTGTCTCTGCGGTAGATTTTCAGGTGCTGAATCGAGTTTTCTCGATTTGTTTTTCGGCTGTCCCGGTAGATGATATAATCGCGCGCTACATCGTGGTGGTTGTTTTTCATAAGAGTGACTTCGACGACGTCTTGGATCCCTTCCACTGTGAGAGAGGCGCCTTTGGAGGCGAGGAGCAGTACCTGCTTGACGACGAGATCGGCGATGAGCTCAATTTTTTTGAGTAAATCGGAATCTAAAGGCGTCGGGGCCGGAATTTTTTTGGTATCTCGAAAGGCCGATTCCAGAGCTTTTAAAATTCGATCCCGGCGAAAGGGGACAAGGGTTCCATTTCTTTTGACCACTGTATATTGGGTCTCTTTCAAGGAGTCTCTTTTTTTAGCTCCGCCTTTGAGATTGAGTTCTTCGAGAAAAGATGTCGTCGCATCACCGGTTTTTTTCATAATATGCCTCTATTTTCGGGATCGGGTGTTTTTAGCTTCCTCTACAACAGGTAGTAGAGAACAGCGCCTTCAATACACTGTATATTGTAGTTAATGGTTTCGCGTCCAGAAAAAAATGAGATCATTTTCAGCTCTGAATGCGAGTCCTTAAACTGAAGGGGGATGAGTCATCAGGATAGCAATATGGAACATAAAAAGAAAGGAATGGATCTGTTCTAAATGAGAAGTTCGGCGACTGTGTCGTGAAATAAAAGGCCTTTTTTGGAGAGTTGGATTTTCGATTCCGTGGCGATGAGAAGGTTTTGTTTTTTGAGTTTTTCAATAGAAACGAAGATTTCATCGGGCCATGTTGGATCGATTTCCACTCCCTCGAGGATTCTAAGTTGGATGGCTAAAAGCTCTTTCACATTTTGCGGGAAAGGGAGCTTTTCTTCGAGATCGAGAAAGGAAGTTCCTTGGATCAGCGCGCGCGTGTAGCGTTGCAAATTGGCTGTATTTCGAAAGCGCTTTCCTTCCCAGAAACTGCATGCGGAAGGGCCGAATCCTAAAAAGGGGCGGCCTGTCCAGTAGCCGAGATTGTGTTTCGATTCGAATCCCGGTTTTGCAAAGGCCGAAATTTCATATCTTTTTAGGCCGATGTCTTCGATCCTTTCAATCGCTTTTTCAAGAAAATGAAGGCTTGTTTCCGGATTTGGCAAGGCAAGCTGGGATCGTTTTTTATAAAAAGAGGTGTGTGGCTCGATTGTCAAATTATATAAAGAAAGGTGCTCTACCTGAAGTTCTTTGAGCTGGGAGAGGGTATAAAGCCAGCTCCCTTCTGTTTGGCTTGGAAGATCGTACATGAGATCGATGCTGATATTTTTAAAGCCGGCTTGGCTTGCCATAAAAATCGCATTTTTTGCCTTTTGCGATGTATGGATCCGTTCGAGTGTTTGTAAAGATCTATCGTCAAGAGATTGAACACCGAGGCTTAGGCGGTGAATTCCTAGATTTAAAAGAGATTCAAATAGCTTTTGCGAGCCCTCTTCGGGATTGGCTTCGATCGTAATTTCACAAAGAGGGCTGAGCTTGAGGCCGCTTTGCCGGATTTTTTGTAAAATGGCAAGAATTCCCTCCGGAGCAAACAGGGTAGGGGTGCCCCCTCCAAAATAGATCGAAACGATCTCCTTATCTTTAAGTAGAGGGAGTTTTGTTTCCCACTCAATTGCAAGGCCTTCTTCCAGAACTTTATGAAAGGAGGGCTTGTTTGGCACTACATAGAAATGGCAGTAGGGGCATTTTTTTGTGCAAAAGGGAATATGGAAATAAAGGCTTGCTTGAGAGATCACCAGTTATCTGCTTCAGGATCCTCTAAAATGCCTCTTTTCCAACGGTTTCGGTCGGAAAAAGGATCTTCGTCTTCTTCTTCGACGAGAGTCCCTTCTTCGTCTGCCGTGCCGCTTGTTCCGCTCTCCGTCTCTTCTTCCGTGATCGTTTCCATCTCGTAGGTCTCTGTTTCCATGTCGAGACCGGCATCTGTCATGTTCTCGCCGATATCCATATCTGGGAGGGTATGGGGCTCTGCGTAGGCTTGTCTTGCAGAGGACCTTTTGGGGGTGACGTACTCTTCGAGCTCCCCGCTTTCTTTCATGAATCGGAGTCTTTCTTTTTCTTCATTGATTTTTGAAGTGAGCGAACGGATCTCTTCTCTATGTTTTTCGATGTCCTTTTTGGGGACAAGTCCAAGGTTCATCCACTGCTCTAGGTCTTCCAGTTCTGTCTCTAGTTTTTTTAATCTTTCGCTTTTCATGTTCATTGTGTCTTAACTACCTAGTTAATTGGAATTGATAGGGAAACCCTGCTTTACTCAAGGAAGTTGGGTATATACCATACCTGCTAATAATTTGTAAGTATATTTAAACAGGGGCGGAGATAAGTTATACCTGACTTTTGGATTTTGGTAAACGAATATATGAACTCAACCCTATTTTTAAGGTCATTCTCTAAATTATTTATTCTTTGTTACTTATTTTATTTATAATAATATTTGATATTAAATATTAATTATAGTTTAATCATGGGTAGGGAAGAAACTGTGAATGAATCGCGGTTTCTAAGGGTGGCGTGAATGGATAAGAAGAGATTTGATTTAAATAAAATGAGAGAAAACTTTTCCGATGTGGAGAAGTTTGCTCATAAATACATGGTGGAAACCATGACTGTAGCGGCCATTGTGGTGGCGGCTTTTTCGGCCTGGGTGCATCTTTTTGTAGGAACGCTCGGTTGGTCTGTTGTACTTTTAGTGGTTGGCTCTGTTTTGGGGATTTTTATGCCCGTGCAGATGGACTGGGCCATTAAGAAAATGTACTCCTATTCAAGGGGAAGAGGGAGAGTTGCCGCGATTGTTGGCGAAGTTGTAAAGATTGCCGTCGCTCTTTTCCTTCCTTTTATTTATTTTGGCTTTTTAGGGGTTATGACAGGGACTGCATATCAGTATTATGTGCACACCACTCATGCGGGGAATAAAGGGAATAAAGCGGCCTAATCTGTTTTCTCTTTTTTTGAAGACACCCTCTTATAGAGACGGCTTTCTTTTCAGGTCGTCTCTATGACCTATCCAAACAACCCCTTATCTGATAGGATGTTTGTGAAATAGAAGGGCAACATATGAAGAGAGCTTCTTTTTTTCCAAACGTCATTACGGCCTTTGGCCTTTCATGCGGTCTTTTTGTAATTTTTAAGGTGAGCACCTTGGGTCCGGATGTGGACGATTACGAGGTGGTTCAGACCTGCGCATTTTTGATTCTCGTCGCGGCCCTTGCCGATTTCATCGATGGCGCTTTAGCCCGGGCCATCCATGCGGAAAGCGAATTTGGGTTTGTTTTCGACTCTCTTTCCGACGCGATTTGTTTTGGCGTTGCGCCGAGCGTACTCATGCTCAAAACGCTCTCTCAAGAGCCGGGGACTTTCCTTTCTTTTTTTAGTGCAACAGGCGCTATGGTCTTTTCCCTTTGCGGGGTATTGCGGCTTGTTCGCTATAGCGTAAAAGCGAAAGAGGCGAAGGGGAGTATAGAGCAGCAAGAGGCGCAAAAAAAACATTTTACAGGGCTTCCCATTCCGGCTTCTGCCATTGCCGCGATTTCTGCGAATCTTTTTTTCCTCTCTCCTTTAATTGAGGAATGGATTCCTCTATCTCAGGCCAATCGATTGATTGTTCTGACATCCGTGATGATTTTTCTTGGCTATCTCATGATATGCCGTCTAAAATTCCCCAGTTTAAAAATGCTCCATTTTAGGATCCCCTCTTTCCATCTCGTCTTTTTGATGGTTATGGCCACGGTGTTTGTGATCTATGGAATTTTATATTTCTTTGCGTTGATTTTAGCTCTTGTGGCATGGTCTTACGTAGTCGTTTCTTTGATTTTATCCTTCATCCGTTTGATGGCCGGAAAAAAATCAAAGACGCTGGAAGAATTTGAGCCAGAGTCTGAAGATCTCGAACACCATTGATGTTTATGTATATTTTTTTTGTATTGCTTACCTGTATCGGATTTCTTGTTTTGTGGTTTATTTTTCAAAAAAAATCGATGGAAGCGCAGAAGTCTTTAGAAAATTCATTCAAAGCCCTTTCTTTTGAGATTCTTGAAAAAAATAGCCGTATTTTTCTCGATTTTGCAAAAAGTTCTTTGGAAAGATACCAAGATAGCGCCAAGAGCGATCTCGAATCGAGACAAAAATCGATTGAAGAGGCTTTAAAACCGTTTCATGAATCTTTGAAACAGTTGGATATTCATCAAAGAGAGCTTGAAAAGCGAAGAGAGGGAGCCTATTTTTCCTTGACGAAACAGGTAGAGGGAATGGTGGCTGTTGAAAAGGAGCTGAGAAGAGAGACGGCGCAGCTCGTTCAGGCTTTGCGCTCTCCTCAAATCAGAGGATCTTGGGGCGAAGTCCATTTGCGCAGGGTTGTCGAGCTTGCGGGGCTTTTGAATCATTGCGATTTTTTCGAGCAAAAAAATTTGGATGCCGATGGGAAAACCTGGCGTCCCGATCTAATGGTTCGCTTGCCCGGTTCCCGCTATATTGCGGTCGATGCAAAGACGCCCCTTGCCTCTTATCTCGATGCATCCGATGCGGGGGACGATCTTCTTCGCAAGAAAAAGCTATTGGATCATGCCTCTGCTTTGCGCAAGCATATCAAAGATTTGTCCGCGAAAGAATATTGGAAGCAGCTTGAATCAAGCCCCGAGTATGTGATTCTTTTTCTGCCGGCAGAAGCGTTTTATAGCGCAGCTCTCCAGTCGGATCCGGCTTTAATTGAGGTGGGAGCGGATCAAAACATCATCGTGGCAACTCCGACGACATTGATCGCCATTTTGCGGGCCGTGGCTTTTAGCTGGAAACAAGATAGCCTATCTAAAAGTGCAAAAGAAATTTCTCGCCTCGGCCAGGAATTATATGATCGGGTGGGGATTGTTTGCGACCATTGGAATAAAGTGGGGAGAAATTTGAATTCCGCTGTCGATGCATACAATCAGAGCGTAGCTTCGATGGAATCGCGCGTGCTTGTAACCGCCCGCAAGCTCAAAGAGAGCGGGTCGATCTCTTCTGAACTTGTCGAACCTGCACTCGTTGAAAAATTGGCCCGCACTCAAAATGCCCAAGAAATAGATTATTCCACCGAAAGAACGAAGTAAGCGGGGAATGCAAAGTGATTATTCGGCCGAGGGCTTGCAACAAGCGTCACTTTTTTATCGAGATATTTTTCTAGATCGACATGAGTGCTATACACATAGGCAATCGGGCTCGTGGATCCTCGAAGAATATAGTTGCCCGGTTTTTCTTTGACCGGGTTTGTATAGGCCTCAAGTTTCCCTGAGAGAACTACGCTATTTGCTTTTTGCTCTGCGTAAAAATCCTCTATTTTTTTGCCCGAGTGGAAGGCAGTCCAGCTTAAATAGAGCGATTCTTCTAAAGTGTCCCAAAAATGGGCATCGGAAGAACCGTCTTTCTTTTGGATCCTTTTTGTCCAAAAATTAGGATGGGTTTGCTCTGCTGTATCAATGAGAAATTCTTTTGTCTCTTCTCTATGTTTTGAAATCAATTCCTCTTTTGCAATGGGAGAGAGTTCTGCTTTTTCCTCGAGGAATGAGATTTTTTTATTCAGATATGTCTCTTTTAAGTGGGCCAAGGCTTCTTTTGCTTGGGAGATAGCTTCGGGGAAGTCTGAATAGCCTCGGATGATCGATTGGAATTGTTCCGAGACTGTGAATATCGACATCTCTTCATACGTTTTTTTACATTCGGCTTCGGCTTGCAGACATGCGGCATTCAAGAGATCTTCGACTTGCGCCTTTCTTTTTTCCATGGTAGCGAGGTATTCGGGTCCGCCTGCTGAAGTGACAAATTCTTTGGAAATATAGAAACGAACGCCCGTTGGAACGGGGATTTCAAGCCATTTATGATTTGCGGAACAAACATGGGATTGGATTTTTGCTCCGGCTTCGAGTTGGCCAATGATGGGGGCGTCGGGATGCGGTTCAAGGCGTATGTTGACTCGATTGGCTTCTACGACATCGTCTAAAACATAGCTTCTAAATACATAGCCTTTGGTGTTTTTTGGAGGTTCGACGGCAAAAAAATCGCCCTCTTCGGCAACGATGAGAAGGAGATCGTTTTTCGTCATTTGCCGAATGATGTGGCTGTCTAAATCGGGCTTGGCTCGCAACCGGACTTTGTTTGCAGAAATTTTTCCGGTGAATGGCTTGAATGTTTTTGCTGTATTTTGAGCCGGCGCGCTTTTATTCGAAGGCGTTGCTTGCGGGGTTGTTGCAAAACCGGAAGCGCAAAGACTTAAAATCACAAGAGACGAACGTAACATAGCCATAATCCCACTCCTACTGCTCTTTCAGAATAGTAAGAGAGTTGGCTTTTAAACTCCAAGAACTTTTATCATGTATTTAATGCGGCGCGGATGTGTTCGCAGTTTTTTAAGCCGCATGTGCAGCCAATCGGCTCTCCGAGAAAAACGTCGTAATATTCGTTTTTATCTAGTGGATTGACTACGCGATAGAGTTTTTCTTGCGTCTGAGATACTTCCCAATCGCGGAATTTGAGATCGATCTCTTCTACGATTTCTTCGGCATCTCCTTGAATGGATCTGGAAAGTTGGCAGTAAATGCAATTGCACCCTGTTTCCGCTTTGTCGAGAAGAGGGGTGTCTCCCAATCCAAATGCCCGAATGACAGAGCCGATCTTTGATAGAATGTGTGGAGGGATCGGGGGAAGATCGGATTGATCCGGATTGTGCTGCATATTTGCGCCCAAAGTATCTAAGGTAGCGCCATCTGATTTAATGGGAATGCTGAAGCTGAGCGAATTATCCATAAAATCTCTCGGTAGAGAAGTCTCTGTTTCAGAAAACGTCGCATGGGCTTGGAAAATGGCGTCGATTTCTTGCTCTGCCATGTTCGGGATTTCAATTTGCGTTCCATCGTTTAAGGAGATCACGAGGAGCGATTTTTCTCGGACGTGAATCGAGGAAACGTGATTCCAAGAGGTTGACACATAAGGGGGGATGCTGAGGATCTTCGGTGTAATTTTCATAATGGGACTCTCATGTTCTATTTCCCTTTATTATAACACAATAGTTCTTTGGAAGTCAATAAATTTAGCACTTGATCAACTCGAGTGCTTGTTTTGTGCTTTTATTTGCAAGTCATTTATAGCTAGTGATTTGCGCTCATTCTTGACAGGGATTAGGTGAACTTCTATAAGGGATTTTTTGGGAGGATTCCGAGAAAAGCTCGCAGTGAAGAAAGGGTATATAAAATTAAAATAAGGTAGGTATCTGATGAAAATGGCGCCTCTGCCGATTCTCCGTGAACGAGAAGTAACTCTTGAGGAAAGAAAAGTGATTCGAAAGACTTTTATTATCGATACAAATGTTTTAGTGCATGATCCGGCGGCAATTCAGAAATTTAAGGAAAACGACGTTGTGATTCCTTTGGCCGTGCTGGAAGAGTTAGATGGCTTAAAGCGCCATTCGGATGAAGTGGGCAAAAACGCCCGCGAGGTGATTCGCTATATTGATTCTTTGAAAGCGGAAAAGATGGGGGATTTGCATACGGGAGTGGCGATTCCGGAGGGGCCGAAAATTCGGGTTCATTTGGATGTTCGTCCGGAGAGGGTGAATGGGTTTCCTTTGCCGTTGGATAGAAACAGCAACAAATTTCTTTTGATTGCCTACGTGTTGAAGGAAAAAGGGGAATCGGTTGTGATTGTCTCCAAAGATTTCGTGACTCGGGTGAAAGCCGAGGCGATGAATTTGGAGGCGGAAGACTATGAAAATCTCAAGACTTCTTATGAGGAGATGTATCGAGGATTCCGGAAGATTGCTTGCGAGAAAAAGGATGTCGATCTGTTCTTTAAAGAAGGGACATTGCCGACTCCTGAAGAGGGATTTAGACCGAATGAATATGCGATTTTGACCTCTTCTGAAAATGCATCGGCTGTTTCAAAATATAGCCAGAAAACGAAAAGATTGGAGCCCCTTCTTCCGATCAATAAAGACATTTGGGGGATACAGCCGCTCAATTTGGAGCAGCGCTGCGCAATTGATCTTTTGCTGAGGGATGATATTCATCTTGTGACCTTGATTGGGCAAGCGGGAACGGGGAAAACTCTTTTGGCGCTCGCTTGCGGGATGCGCAAGGTATTTGACGAGAACCGGTATTCGAGAATTCTGGTGTCCCGCCCGATTGTTCCTTTAGGGAAGGATATCGGATATCTTCCCGGGACAAAAGAAGAGAAGCTGTACCATTGGATGCAGCCGATTTACGATAACTTAGAATTTCTTTGTTCGACGACAAGCGGAGAGAGCAATAGTGCGGCCGCGCTTGGATTTATTATGGAGAGCAAGAAAATCGAGATGGAAGCTGTCACCTATATTCGGGGCAGATCCTTGCCAAAAATTTATATGATTATCGACGAGGCGCAAAACCTCACGCCGCATGAAGTAAAAACAATTATTTCAAGAGCGGGCAAGGGAACTAAGGTGATTTTAACGGGAGATCCGACCCAGATCGACAATCCGTATTTGGATAAAGACTCCAACGGCCTTACTTTTGCGGTGAATAAATTCAAAAACCACAAAATTTTCGGCCATATGTTCTTAGAGAAGACAGAGCGTTCAGAGCTCGCGTCTTTGGCGGCCGAAATCCTATAATATTATCCCCCTTCTCTTTGGGAAGGGGGATAAAAATTCTTGCTTGGAAGATATAGATAGAGGTACTCTTGTGTCCTAAATAGCAAGGGGATCATGGTTATCCAAGCGTTAAAATCTTTTTATTCTCTAAGAAAGTCAAAAAAAGTATTGCGCAGGTTAGATCGGCTGTATCGGAGAAAAGCAAAAGTTCTCGATCCTCATGCGAAAGAAAAAATTTTAACTCATATTGCCTATCTTCAGACTGCGATTTCCCAAAAAAATGGTCCTAATGCCTTGCATGCGGCGCAGGAGTTGTGGAGTGTTTCGCAGCAATTGATGCCGAGAAGTTTTTTTGAAAGGTCCTTTCATTATCTTTCCGGAATCGGATTTGCTTTGGCTGTTGCAATTGTGATTCGGCAGATGTGGTTTGAGCTTTATACAATTCCGACCGGATCTATGCGGCCGACCTTGAAAGAAAGCGATTTTCTCGTTGTTTCAAAAACAGATTTTGGTTTGAACGTCCCTTTGACAACGTCCCATTTTATGTTTGATCCTTCTCTTGTTCAAAGAGGCAGCGTGGTTGTATGGACAAGCGAAAATATGGACATGCCCGATTCGGATATGGTCTATTTTTATTTGTTTCCCGGGAAAAAACAGATGGTGAAGCGCCTCATTGGAAAACCGGGAGATGTTCTCTATTTTTATGGGGGGCAAATTTACGGAATTGACCGAGAAGGGCGAGAAATTACAGATTTGCGCGATCCAAAATGGTTTCAAACATTAGAACACATTCCCTTCATCCATTTTGATGGGAAAGTAGAGACCTCGGCATTCCAAGGGCAGGGGGCGTTTACTTCCTCCTTATTCCAACAAATGAATATGCCGATTGCGAAATTGACGGCAAACCCATTTGGTTTTGTCTCAGGGGAAATGATTGGGCAAAATGGGAGAGCGCCTCTTGCGCACTATAGCGATCTTTGGGGGATTAAAAATTATGCGATGGCGCGTCTTCTCAATGAAAGTCAATTAGAGCAGATCCATCCGAATAGTGGAATTGAGAAGGGCGTTTTATATCTTGAATTGACGCACCACCCGAGTTTGAAAGAGGGGAAAGTCATCCGCGATGAAATGAATCGAGTGCGGCCGGATCTAGGAACTAGCGTTTCTTTGATCGCATTGCAGCAAGAGCACCTCGATGCCATTGCAAGCCATATGACGACGTGTCGATTTATTGTTGAAAACGGAGTGGCCTATCGACTGGGATTCGATAAAAAAGATCCTTTTTATGCTCGATTTTTCCCAAAACTCGAAGGCGTTCCCGACGGGACTTACGAAATTCAAGATGGGAAAGCGTACCGAGTGTATACTTTGGGCATCACAAAGCAGTTGCCGGAAGATCATCCGCTTTATCGGAAAGATCCGGCCCATATTCAGCAGTTGTATAATTTGGGAATCGAGTTTTTAACGCAGTATAATCCGTCGAAAAATCATCGAGCCCATCCCTCCCGTTACGCATACTTCCGAGATGGATCTTTATATCTTTTGAGAGCGCCTATTGTCCATAAAGAAGATCCTGCGCTTATCTCTTTTTCTTATCGCGAATCGCAAAAGAAGCTCCTCGCGACCTCTTTGCATCCATACCTTCCTTTTGAAGATAGCGGGGCCCCCCTTACAAAAGAGGGGAAGCTCGATGTGGATTTCATTCGGAAATACGGAGTGATTGTCCCCGAAAAAATGTATCTGATGTTAGGGGATAACCATGCGATGAGCGCCGATAGCCGCCAGTTTGGGTTTGTTCCGCAAGAGAATCTCAAAGGGGGCGTGAGCTTTCTTTTTTCTCCTCCGGGAGAGCGTTGGGGGCGCGTATCCCAGCCTGAAAAGGATCATTTCGCATTTCCCAGCCTTTTTGTCCTTAGCGTGGCAAGCTGCATTACAATCGGGTATGTCGTCTATCGCCGAAAGACGAGACATTCTTCTTTCTTGGCTAAGCGGGATAACTATTTATGACCGATTTACCCAAGTGTCCCAAATGCAATTCTGAGTATACATACAAAGATGGTGTTTTATATATTTGTCCGGAATGCGGTCATGAGTGGGATATTCATACGGAGAGAAAAGAGGAACCGGCCCAGCTTGTTGTAAAGGATGCATATGGGAATATTCTTCAAGATGGCGATAGCGTGACGATTATCAAAAATATAAAGGTGAAAGGCGCTGCATCCGATTTAAAGGCGGGCGTAAAAGTGAAAAATATTCGCCTAGTAGAGGAAGTCAATGGCCATAATATCGAAGCTAAGGTTCCTGGATTCGGGACGATGATGCTTATACCCAAAGCACTTCAAAATTTGGTTTTTTGAGCGCGCCAAAGCGTCGAATTT
>CAYOMT010000032.1:0-13418 GCA_964405125.1 uncultured bacterium | reverse complement strand
AAACCTCTCAAAAAGCTGCCACTGTCTTCGAAAGGCTCGTCGCGTAAATTTATGGCTATTCAAATCACCTCTTATACCCACTATCAAAAAAGGGTCATTCCTCGGAATGAATACCCGCACATTGCGAAAATCGCATGGTGTTGGGAGGCGGTTGCAAAGAATAAAGAGAGCGGGGCCGAACTGAAAGCCGATAAAATACAATTTAAAAATTGCGCCCTTTTAAGCAACTTGATTGCTAAAAACATCCAGGACAACGAATATGCACCAACCGACGAAACCTATGCATGCGAAGATTCTCAAGGCCATATCCAAGGCCTCATGATTCTATGGGAAGACACTCAACAAATTTATATTAGTCACCTCGTGACAAATCCAATCCATGTCCGATCTTCCGTCAATGAAAAAGAAATCGGGAGAATGCGAGGGATTGGCACCTATCTCTTAAAACTAGCAGAAGAAGTAGCCTTCCAAAAAGGGAAGGAAAGCATCTCTTTATCGCCGATAGATTCTTCCATTCCTTTTTACCTCAAAAACGGATTTCTTTTTTGCCCTCTCGATTCCGATATCATGAGAAAAAAAGTAGAACAAACCTCCCAAAAATCTGCTACTGTCTTCGAAAGGCAAGTTGCATAAAAATAAAAAACTTAAGGTTTTATTATGACAGTCAATTTATCTCCAATAGGCAGAGAGACCCCCTTTCAAACAAGAAGCATTCGTCAAGCTGACTTCCTGGAAATTGCGAAAATCGCGAGATGCTGGCAAACGGTTGCAGAAGAAAAAAGGAGCGGGGCCAAATTGGATACCGATAAAACACAATTCGACAACTGCGCCGAAATAACCCAGATGATTGCTAGAGATATCCAGAACGACAAATTTACACTCGGCCACAACACCTATGCATGCGAAGATTCTCAAGGCAATATCCAAGGCCTCATGACGCTCTCGGAAAAAGTGCATGAAATTTATATCTGCTATCTCGTGACAAATCCGATCCATATCCGATCTTCCGTCAATGAAAAAGAAACCGGGAGAATGCGAGGAATTGGCACTTATCTCTTAAAAATAGCAGAAGAAGTAGCTCTTGAAAAAGGCAAGAAAAGAATCCTCTTATCGCCGTTTCTTTCTACGATTCCGTTTTACGAGAAAAATGGATTTGCTTTCTGCAACTTCCTGTATATGAGCAAAAAAGTGGAACAAACCTCTCAAAAAGCTGCCACTGTCTTCGAAAGGCTCGTCGCGTAAATTTATGGCTATTCAAAACGCTCGAGAAAGATGTTTCTTCTCGCTGTTGCGCCATTGCTTAAAAACCTCTGTCGATGAGCTCTTCCAAATTCTTCTTGATATGCATTAAAAAGGAGACGGCTTGTTTCCCGTCGACAATCCGATGATCGTAGCTCAAAGCGACATACATCATAGGACGGATGACGATTTCATCGTTGACGACAACCGCTCTTTTGACAATATTATGCATCCCGAGGATTCCGCTTTGCGGGGGATTTAAAATCGGGGTCGAGAAGAGCGAGCCAAAAAGGCCTGCATTCGTGATGGTAAAGCTTCCGCCCTGCAGATCATCGACAGAAATTTCCCCTGTTCTCGCCTTTTCCGCAAGGACTTTCAATTGTTTTTCAATCTCTGCCGAGTCCAGTAAATCGGCATCTCGCATCACAGGGACCATGAGCCCTTTATCGGTGCTCACTGCAACGGCAATATTGTAAAACTCATTATAGACGAGTTCCTCTCCCTCGATTTGTCCATTGATTTCGGGGAACTCTTTTAAAGCCGCAATCGACGCCCGAATAAAAAAAGACATAAACCCAAGCTTAATCCCATATTTTTGCTGGAAATTTTCTTGCTCTTTTTCCCGAATGGCGATCACTCGGCTCATATCAATTTCATTGAACGTGGTGAGCATCGCCGTTTGATTTTTCACCTGGACTAAGCGCTCGGCAATCACGCGGCGCAGCTTCGTCATTTTCACCCGCTTTTGCCGTCTATCTAAAGGCTTTTGAACCACTTTTTGGGAAGGAGCTTCTTCCCTCTTTTCTTTTTCAGGCTCTATCGCAGAAGAAAAATCGGTATCAATACTTCCAATCACTTGGCCCACTTTCACGACATCGCCTGTTTTCACAGTGAGGTGAATCTTTCCTCCGTTTGGCGCATGGAGCACTTGATTGAGCTTATCTGTTTCCAGCTCCAAAATATCGTCGTCGACCTGAACGGAAGATCCCGAAGGTTTAAAAATAGTTCCAATGGTCGCTTCGACCACCGATTCTCCAAAAGAAGGGATTTTAATTTCTACGTTCATTAGATTCTCTTTACTCGCTCTAAAATCGAGGCTTGTTCTTTCATATGCTGCTTACGCGATCCTGTCGCAGTAAATGCCGATCTTGGACGCCCAATATATTGGATTGCCATCCCGTTTGGCAGATAACTCGCAATGACCGGATGGAGAAATTCCCAAGCGCCCATATTTTCCGGCTCTTCTTGCACATAACAACATACTTGAATATTTTTATACTTGGACAAAATACTTTTAAATTTGTCTTCGTGAAAAGGATAAATCTGTTCTATCCGAATCACTGCAGCATCCAAAATCTCCTCTCGAATGGCCAGAAGATCGTAATAAATTTTGCCAGAGCACAAAAAGAGCTTCTTACAAGTAGAAAGGGCTGCCGGATCATCGATAAACTCTAAAAACTCCCCTTCGGTAAAATCGGAAAGAGGGCTTGTGCAAGAAGGGAGCCGAAGAAGGCTTTTCGGCGTCAGAACAATCAACGGTTTTTTGATCTGCCGAAATGCTTGCCGTCGGAGCAGATGGAACATTTGAGAGGGCGTCGTCGGATACACTACCTGCATGTTATTGTTCGCTGCAAGTTGTAAAAAGCGCTCCAGCCTTGCAGAACTATGTTCAGGCCCCGCCCCCTCATAGGCATGGGGCAGGAGAAGAACGAGCGCCGAATACCTCGTCCATTTTTGTTCGGCGCAGACAATATAATGATCGATCACAATCTGAGCCCCGATATCAAAATCTCCATACTGCGCTTCCCACATCACGAGTGTATTTTGACTTGCCCACGAATATCCGAACTCAAAGGCAAGGACCCCATATTCGGAAAGGATCGTATTATATACGTCAAATCTCGAGTTGAAACGGGAAAAAGGGGTATATGGTGCGCCCTTTTGCTGATCAAACCAAACGGCGTGGCGATGGCTAAAGGTCCCTCTCTTTGCATCTTGTCCCGAAAGGCGGATCGACGCCCCTTGCAAAAGGATGGAACCAAAACACAAACACTCTGCCGTGCCCCAATCAATGCTCGGAATTTTCGGATCCTTTTTTATTTGCAAACGGCGGTCCTGCAGCCACTTTTCCAGTTTTGGATGCAAATGAAACCCTTCCGGGACGGTTGTATACAAAGCAAGGATCTCTTGCAGCTTCTTTTCTTCCACTTTCGTAGAAAAAGGGGCAAATAGAGTCTCTGATGAAGGCTGCGCAAACTCTTTCCAAGAAGCGCCAAAGCGGTGTTGCAAATCGATCGACTCTTCCGTTTTGCCCACTTCAAAAGCCTCTTTTAGCTTCTCTTTGAATTGCCTTTCTAGGCTTTCTGCCATCTTGTGCACTAAAGAGCCTTCCTGAAGCAGTTGCTCCAAATAGATCTTGCGGATCGTCTTTTTGTCTTTAAGAAGCGTGTATTGAACGGGTTGAGTGAAACTCGGCTCATCGCCTTCATTGTGGCCATATTTGCGATACCCGTTGAGATCGATAAAGACATCGCGCTGAAATTCAAGGCGGAATGCAAGAGCAACTCTCGCGGCAAAAATACAGCTCTCCGGATCTTCTGCATTGACGTGAAAAACAGGACAGGAAAACGCTTTTGCAATATCGGTGCAATAACGGGTCGATCTCCCTTCTTGAGGAAGCGTCGTATAGCCGATCTGATTATTCATCGCGATATGAATCGTTCCGCCCGTTGCAAATCCATCGACGCCGGACATTTGGAGAGTCTCGTAAATCACGCCCTGACCTGCTAAAGCGGCATCGCCATGCAAGAGGATGGCTCCCCATTTTTTGCCTGCGACCTGTTTGGCCTTCGTCTGTCCTAAAACAATCCCATCGACAGACTCGAGAGAAGAAGAATTCGGAGCCAAATGGACGTGAATGGTTTTATCTTTCACTTTGAGATCGCTCGAAAATCCTTTATGATATTTCACATCGCCGCTTTCTTCTTCGAGATAGGAAATTGTATCTTCAAATTCCTTGAATAAAACGTGGACCTGTTTTTCTAAAATATTTGTCAAAACATTCAACCGACCCCGATGGGCCATTCCAAGGGTCAATCCATCTATGCCACAATGGCTTGCTTGCTCAATTAAATCAGATAAAATCGGAATCAGCGTTTCAAGCCCTTCTAAAGAAAATCTCGTTTGCCCCGGGTATTTCGTGTGGAGAAATGTTTCAAAAATTTCAGAGGCGTTCAATCGATTCAAAATCGACCCTTTTTCTTCTTCTGTAAAAGAAATCCATTCCTTCGATTCAATCCGCGACTGCATCCACGCTTCCAAGCCCGGTATGCCTAAATCCATGTATTCAAATCCAATGCGCGAACAATAAATCCGGCGCAAGGCCGCAACAATTTCTTGGGCGGAAGCTTCGGGAGCATCGCAGAGTCCAAACGTGGGAAAAATTTCATCCGAGGAAATTTGGAATGCGCTCAATTCGAGCTCTTTTGCAACCCTTGAAGAGGTATCCAATGGATTGAATAGAGCCTCTAAATGTCCATAGCGGCGATACGCCTGAATCAAGCCCAAAATACGACACGCCGGATCTTTTCCTGAAGAAGTTTTAAATCCCGAAAAATCAACGCCTTCAAAAAAGTAGCGCCAAGAAGCATCTACACTTTTCGGATCTTTTAAATAGCGAGCGTAAAGATCTTCAATTAAGGACAAATTGGACAAAGAATGCATAAACTACCAAATATACTTAGATGCATTCAAAATCAATCAAAAAAAAGCATTTAAAGAGAGCATTCCATTGACAAATTGGTGCGTATTTCTTCCGGCTAAGCTAAACCAAACCCCGCCGATGACTCCAATATTTTTACTCCAATTGTATTCAATGGCCGGAGCCAAGCTAAATTCTTGGCGGGAAGAAGTGTTTAAATCCTCGATATTTTTCCCATGAAACCGATTCCGGTTGAAGTGCAAAAACAGAACGTCGCAAGCAAAAGCCCAATTTTGCGTGAAATTATATTGAATGGCCGTATCGAGCCTAAAATAATTCCCCGGATAGCCGGATGCATACGTATTTGGAGTGCCTCCATATGCATTCAATCCTCTCAAATGGATAGACGTCCCCACCCTATACTCGGTCGAGACCCGTAATTCGACATAGTGAATGCCTCCTAAATACCAAAAATTCGAAAGATAAAGCCCCCCTCCCGGAAACCAGCTCCCCGAGCCCGTAAGATCGGTGCGGAGTTTAGATTTCTTCAAATGTTCATATTCGCCGCAAGGGACATTGGCTCGAAGCCCCAGTTTTAAACTCGGGCCCTCGCCTAAACATTTTGGCTTTAAAATCTGGATGTTTAAGCCAACGGGCATATCTCCAAAATGTACTGCATGCTCTCCCCTCGTTTCTCGATATACAACGCGAGGGAAAAACTGAATATCAATCCGTTTGGCAACGCCAATTTTTGTCTGTATCCGTAAATTGACATCGTAAAAATTAGCCTCTCGATGAGCGTGCCAATGTTTATCGTAATGGCCAATTGTCACAAATGCATTGAAATAGGGCTGAATTTTCAAATGTCCAGGAGGGACTGTATTCGCAGAGGTAGCTAGAAGAGAACCTGTGAACCAAGGCGTCGGGCGAGATCCAAAAAAACCTTCTTCATGGGTCTCTTCCTCATCTGCAAAGAGAGATAGAAAAGAAAAACAAATCAATAAAAAATAAATATTTCTCAAAGATCTAAAATCCAGTCCTCTAAAAGAGAATCAAGCCAATAAAATCCTCTTGAAGAAGATGGATTTCCTAAAAAGCCCATATGCCCTCCCCTTTTTGTTTTATAGATCTCAATATTAGAAGGCAAGCGGTGATTGTCTAACGACTGATGGGAAACGATCGGATCATCTCCCGAAAAAAGAATCTTGCAAGGAGCCTGTATATCTTCAATCAGATGAATCGAGCTGCATTTTGCATAATACTCTTCAATATTTTGGTACCCAACACGAGGCACCGTATATAACTGATCAAATTCGTAAAGACTCAAATTTTTCGGCAAATGAATCGGCGGCAAATCCTCAAAAAGGCGGTGCAGCTCATAGACGTTTTCCCGAAGAAGCCGATAAAAATACCGGCCGTACATCCCTCCGGCTACTTCCTTAGTCAGAAGAGCGCTCGACATGAGATCCACAGGAGGGCATATGGCAAAAACACGCTCGACTAAAGAACTTTCCGAAGAATCCAATTCACTCATCATTTTTAAAACGATATTCCCCCCCAAAGAAAATCCAATCAATATGATCGGAGACTCGGGGAATTCCTTCTTCAGCGCCTTCAAAGAGGCGAGAACATCTTCGCTTCTACCGCTATGATAAATTTGTTTGGCAAGCCCCTTCCCTGTGCCGCAGCCGCGCATATTGAAGCGGACCGTTTTAATTCCAAGGGGGATTAACCGATTCACAAGCCTTAATAAATAAGAAGATAGATGCGATCCGCAAAGTCCATGCACGCAAAAAACAGTCGGATCGGTCTTTTTCCAATTCTTCGGAGTCGTCGATTCGATCACAACCTTATCCCCATCGGGCAAAGGGATAATCGTCCCTTCGGAAACAGGCCTTGGAATCCAGTATCGAAAAGACGAAAAATACGTCTGCGGGTGAGGATGGCCGAGCAACGGACAAGGATCAAAAGGAAGTTCTCTACCAGCCACAGGACACCCGCAATCTCTCCGAAATCAATTTATAACAAAAAATGAATTATAGTTCAATTTTAATTACAATTATTTCAAATTAATTGCTTTTTACTTCTTGGTGGAGCCAAACGGAAATCCTTTAACAAGAGGGATATCGTAAAATAAGACAAAAGACTCTTCCCCCGGATTTCTTTTTCCAAGACTTGCGTTGGATAAGTGATAAAAATGAACTCCCAGGCGGCTTAGATCGGAAAATTGCCAAGCCAGTTCAACTCCGCTTCGAAATTCGATGGGGTAGCCCAAATTTCTCCCTTCCCCTTTTGAAAAATATCCGGCAGCAAACCCGGGCGCAAAAAGAAGATGATCGAAAAAAAGAAGATCGAAATTCAGCCCCAAATAGAAATATGTCGTTCCTCGGAGCGTAATGAGCGCGCCGACTAAAGGACGAAATTCCAAATAATGGTTCGGCGATTTCAGGCACGAAAGATGGAACTTATATTCCATGTCGAATTCCCAAGTGCGCCATTTTGACTGGAGTAAATTGTAGGCTCCCGTTGCAAAAGAAAGATAATCGGGAATATCTCTAGCCTGCAGACTAGAACAAAAAATCAATACAGCGATCCATATTTTACGCATAAAAACCAACGCTTGCTAAAAAAAAACAACCTTGCTAGCTTCTCTCTCTTATTTTTTCAATCATTCCTAATTTGGAGAGTACCCATGAAACACACATATTTAAAGTCTTTTTTTGTAGCATCGCTTCTGATTCCTATGCTGCACTTTGCAAACGAAGAAAATAGAGCAGAGCGCTACACGCCGGGCGAAAGACAACCCACGAAGGAAACAACACGCGAGGAAGGTTCGTCGAAATTCTTCAATAAACAGCCTGCGATTTACTTTTCTCAAGGAATGCATTCCGTTTCTGCTGTAGATGCGTTTGG
Organism: uncultured bacterium; assembly: GCA_964405125.1. Lineage (GTDB taxonomy): Bacteria > Chlamydiota > Chlamydiia > Chlamydiales > SM23-39 > DAIDHZ01. Next base: position 5,566 of record CAYOMT010000032.1, on the reverse strand, counting down.
AAATTCTCTAGAACTCGAAGACGGATCGGTATGGAAAATTTCTCCTTACGACGCGCCGAAAGTCGCCCACTGGAAAGCGCAAGATCCCATCCTCGTCACGCAAAACCACCGTTGGTTTTCCAAATACAGCTACAGACTCATCAATCAAGCCACCGGCGCTGCTTTAGAAGCCAACTTGTTTCTTGGACCCATCAAAAACGGCACCTACACTCGATACATCATGTCGATTGATTTATCTCGAGGAGAGGTGGTTCTCAACGACCAAACGCGCTGGCAAGTTTCTTCTCTTGACGAATGCAGTTTCCAAGACTGGATGCTCTATGATGCAGTCATCATTGGCTACAATAGCGGATGGGATGCAAACTGTGAAGGATTGTTAATCAACGTAAATATGAATCAATGGGTTCGCGCAGCTCAATTTTAAGGAGAATCTATGAGAATCACCCCGATCGGACAACCACCTTCTCCGCAAAGAGAAGTTCGTTCTTTGAGTCAAGCCACCCGCGTTGCCATTGTTGCAGGCGGAATTTTAGGCTCTGCATTCATCTTAGCCACAACTACCTCGCCCGGATCTTTAGTTTTAGCATCCATCATTTTGTGTACGTCGCTTGCCGTCGGATTCAATGGAGAAAATGCAGATCTGGAAGCTTCTATCTATGTTCCTCTAACGCCATCTGTTCCCGTGCACATTCGACGTATCCCGGAAACAAGACCCGTGGAATTAGTTCCCATGTTTCGCGCAGGAGATTGGCGGCAAGAAAGAAGGCCGGATCTCCTCGAACGAGACGATGGGAGAGTTCCTGTTGGAACCGGCGCAAGAAATCCATTGCCCTATCAAAATGAAGGGCTCCCTCATATTCCGGTAGGAAGAGGGACGAGAAACCCACCCCCGAGCGATGTACTTTCTTCTTCCGAAAGAGTCATCGTCGGCAGAAGGGATAACGAAAGAGCTACGACAGGTTGAATCCGATGCACTGTTGGAAATGCCAAAAGAAAATCGGCGAATCTCCTATGAAAATCGGATTTCGCGCCGTCTGCATCCACTGCGATGCAGATCTTCATGTTTGCAAAAACTGTAGATATTATTCTCCCGGCAAACCCAATGACTGCCTTGTTCCCGGCACCGAATCGATTCAGGACCGGGAACGATCGAATCTCTGCGAAGACTTCAAACCGAGAACAGAACTCGAAAATCGAGCGGCGATAGAGCAAAGGGCGCGCCGCATTCTCGGAGAAGACGACATAAAGAAAAAAAAAGATTTTAACGATCTCTTTGAATAAACTGGAGACAAAATGAAAGTATCGACATATATTCCTCCTGCCTTAGGCATTGCGAGCATGGGAGCCCTTCCTAAAGGAAGCAGCCCTCAATTAAAAGCCGCAACATTTGTTGGCGCAACAGCTCTTGCGGGGCTAGCCTCTTTCCCTGGATGGACATCCTTGCGAGCCGCCATCAGCGTTGCCGCCGGCACGGCTGTTTCTGCAAATCTTTCTCAAAAAGTTCCGACTCAAGGCAAGATCCTCGTTAGCATAGCAACAGCCGGAACATTGTATGTAGCGCTCACCCCGAATTACACCTTCTCCCGCTCGATACAAAAAATCTGCGGATTTTTTTCCGAGCGCATTTTTGCAAATCCATCCAATGTAAGGGAAGTGGTCGGCGATCGACACGTCAATCGACGTCCTTGTTCGGGTAGATAATGTTGGAGAAGTATTGGGATCTTTTCGTCGATTGCATTGTAAGCCTATCGCTTCCCATGATTTGTTTTTACTTTGCAATCTGCAATAATCTTTTTCTCAATGTATCGGTCCATCATGCGAGCGGACTAGAAAAAGCAGGAGATGTTCTTCTCACTCCGTTTCAATATCTTTTTGCAGGGAAGGAGGCCTTTTTAAAAGAAGACGGGTCTTGGGAAATTGTCCAAAAATTCACCTACGATGCAAACCTTTTTCCAAAATCTATCGGAAGCCTCGTCGCCCTGCCGGTAAGCCTTATCGCCGGCAGCGCAGTCAAGGGCCTGAGTCTTTTGACAGAAACTGCGCAGAAGCATCGCGCCTCGCTGATTGCCTATCAAAACTCCACAAGCCAAAGGCCGAATCAAACACTCTATCGAGAAATAGGGCTTCCTTTAGGCGATCTAGAATCAGCTCCTTTCATCCCTTCGCAAGGCTACAAGCGGCGTCCCGGAGATGAAAACCACCTAAAAGCTGCAAAAGAAGGGCTCAAAGACATCACGCAAATACTCACTGAATCAAATATCCCGTGGTGGATTGATTGCGGAACGCTCCTTGGCGCCTACCGCTACGGAGGGGTGATCCCTTGGGACAATGATATCGATATCGCTCTTCTTCTTCCCGATTTTGAAAACGCAAAAAAAGCGCTCAAGCGCCTCGATCCTAAAAAATATAAAGTCCAAGATTGGTCCGGAAGAGATTTTCCAAACACGTTTTTAAAAATCTATCTCTCTGAAACACAAGACATGATCGATATTTATTTCTACGATATCAACAGAGAAGAAAAAACCTGCTCTTATATCTTCTCAATGGATAAAAACATATTCTTTTTCGATTGGTGGAAAACAAGAGAAAGGCGCTTCACAAAACCGATTTCCTTCGACAAACTATTCCCGCTAAAAAAAGCTCTATTTGACGGGATTGAAGTCTTTATCCCGAATGATCCTGTCCTATTTTTACAAAGATACTATGGAGAAAATCTCGCACCTGCTAGAATCTACGACAAAAACACAAACCGGTTCGAAAAAGATTTAACCCATCCTTATTGGCTAAATCCCTACGTCCATTAGAGAATCCATGTCTTCCCGCAAACAAAAAGCGCTCACAGCCTCTACAATTGCCTTCATCAACGTGGCCGCTATCTGCAATATTAAAAACTTCCCTTTACTCGCGGAATTTGGCCTTTCCATCATTCCCCTTCTCCTTCTTGCCGCGATCATCTACTTCATTCCTGCCGCATTTGTTTCGGCCGAACTTGCATCCGGCTGGCCTGAACGAGGGGTATATACATGGGTGAGAGAAGCTTTGGGTCCTAAAATGGGCTTTGTCGCTGTTTGGCTCCAATGGATTGAAAACGTCATTTACTACCCGACCATCCTCTCTTTTATCGCAGCCTCCCTTGCCTACACAATCAATCCTGCGTTAGCTTCAAACAAATTCTTTGTCATCGGCGTCATCCTCGTCACTTTTTGGCTTGCGACAATTGTCAACTTTTTGGGAATGAAAATCTCCGGCCTCATTAGTTTTATTACCGCTCTTTTGGGCACGATAGTTCCCGTTGTCTTGATTACTTTCTTAGCCATCAGTTGGCTTGGGAAAGGACTCCCTTCCCAGATCTCTTTTACATGGGCCTCCTTGAGCCCCGATTTTTCATCGCTCAAAGAACTCGTCCTATTTTCAGGGGTTCTCTTTGGTTTAGCGGGCGTTGAAATGTCGGCAGTCCATGCAAAAGACGTAGAAAATCCAAAAGTTGCCTACCCGAAAGGAATTTTTCTCTCCGCAATCGCAATCCTCGTATTCTCAACCATCGGAGCTCTTGCGATCGGCATCATTGTTCCCGTCCAAGAAATTCAGCTCGCCTCCGGCGCCATGGAAGCCTTCCGCGCTCTTCTAGAGGCTTTCAATGCTTCGTGGACCATGCCGATTGTCGCAGCCGTTGTGACCTTTGGAGCTTTAGGGATGCTCAGCACCTGGATTGTGGGGCCAAGCCGAGGCCTTTATGCAACAGCCATGCATGGAGATCTTCCTCCTGTGTTTCACAAAGCCAATAAAAAAGGGATGCCGATTGGGATTCTGATTGCCCAAGCGCTGATTGTGACAGTTCTTTCTCTTGTTTTTTTCTTTATGCCGAGTGTAAATAGCTCTTACTGGATGCTCCTTTCTCTTGCTGCCCTTCTCTACCAACTCATGTATATCCTCATGTTTATTTCGGCAATTGTTCTCCGCTACAAACATCCGCAAGTGCACCGAGGCTACAAAATCCCTTTTGGAAATGGAGGGATGTGGGTCGTCGGCTCTCTTGGCGCTCTTGGCTCCCTATTCGGTTTTCTTCTCTGCTTTATCCCCCCGAGCCAATTTGCTGTGGGAGATCTCGTCGTCTTTGAATCCTTCCTCATTGGATCTACCCTTATTTTCTGCCTGGTTCCTGTTTTAATCTACAGAGCCCGCAAACCCTCATGGCATCTCAAAGCGGACCGCGATTGAAGAATTTATATGGGAGAAAATACGAGCTGGGAATCGTCTGAAAAATGGTACAATGAGTGCGTGGGAGAAAAGGGGCATTACTACCACGAGTCGATGATTTTATCCAAAAGCATCCATCTTCTGAATCTCAAGCCGGGAGATTCGCTTCTCGATCTTGGCTGCGGCCAAGGTGTTTTTGAAAGAGCTCTTCCCAAAACAATCCACTATACGGGAGTCGACAACGCGAAATCGCTTGTTGCAGAGGCGAAAAAAAGATCTCCAAAAGGACAATTTTTTGTCGCCGACGTTTGCCAAAAACTCCCCTTTGAACAAACATTTGATGCAGCCTGTTTTATTCTTTCGCTCCAAAATATGGAGTCCCCGAATCTTGCCTTGGCCAATGCAGGAAAACACCTCAAGGAAGAAGGCAAACTCCTCATCGTCTTAAATCATCCCTGTTTCCGCATTCCGAGACAAAGCAACTGGGGCATAGATGAAAAAATGAAACTGCAATACCGGCGGATGAATCTCTATATGACGCCGCAAAAAATTCCAATCCAAACCAATCCAAGCCTTAAAGAAGGCTCTTCAACGACATATACTTTCCATCACCCTCTTTCCGATTACATCCAGTGGCTCAACCAAAATCATTTTGCCGTAACCAATATAGAAGAATGGTGTTCCGACAAAAAAAGCGAAGGCGGTAGAGCGAAAATGGAAGATCGGGCAAGAAGAGAGTTCCCCCTCTTTCTAACAATCTTTGCAAAAAAAGGAATAAAAACATGATTGCACCACTATCAACATCGACTTCACCAGTGTCAGTATCGACTTCACCCGTTTCAGCGCCGACTTCGCCTCTCACCATCCAAACCACCTTTGCAAAAAAGCAAGGCCAAATCCTCCTCAACAGTCCAGAAGGAAGAGCAATGGCCGCCTTTATATCAGCAAGAGCTGAGGCACACGTGAAAACACCCCCTCCTCCGAAACTCTCTCTTTAATCTGCCTCCCATGCATTTCAGCTTTCACAAAGCTGAAATGCAATCTCAGTAAAAAATATTTTAACTTTAAAAAAACATCAGACTGCTCTATAATAATGATTAAATAAATCAATATTATTTATGATAAACGATATATTTAGTTATAGTCGAGGGCCGTCTCCTGCTTCTCCTGTCCAGCCAGGCGAACCGGAAGTCTCCAGGATTTTGAATAACCCGGTCGTGGACATCACCTCTTCTAAAGGAAGATGCTCAAAACCGCCTATTCGGCAGATTTCCTTCCCAAAACCCCTCCAGTCCGGCGCAAAACCTTGCTTGGTCTCTCTTTCCCATCTCGAGATCAAACGGCATATCGATCTAAGTTATGAAAAAAT
>CAYOMT010000031.1:6635-13469 GCA_964405125.1 uncultured bacterium | reverse complement strand
TGAATTGGCGGAAGAGGTAGGATTCGAACCCACGGACCCCGTGAAGGGCCTCCTGTTTTCAAGACAGGCGCAATCGGCCACTCTGCCACTCTTCCGCAAAAAAAGATAACAAGATATTACTCTTTCCTCTTTGTTTTTTTCAAGGAAATTGTGCCAAAAATCGAATGTCATTCTGCGTAAATAACCGAATATCCGGTATTCCCGCTTGCAAAATCACAAGCCGCTCGATCCCCATCCCCCACGCGTATCCAGAGTACTCTTCAGGATCTATATTCCCCTTTTTCAGCACGTTCGGATGGATCATTCCCGATCCCAAAATCTCTAGCCAGCCGGTATGTTTACAAAGACGGCATCCGGATCCTTTGCAAGACGTACATCGGACATCCACTTCCATTCCCGGTTCTACAAAAGGGAAAAAACTAGGTCTAAATCGAGTCTCTACTTTTTCTCCCAGCAGCTTGCACAGAAAATCTTCCATCGTCGAAAGTAAATCCGCAAAGGTCACCCCTCGATCTATATAAAACCCTTCCACTTGATGGAAAAATACATGCGAGCGCGCCGAGATATCTTCATTCCGAAAACATCTCCCGGGAGCAATCATTCGAATCGGGGGTTTATATTTCTCCATCGCGTGCACTTGCACGTTACTCGTATGCGTTCGAAGAAGAAAATTCTCCTCTAAATAAAACGTGTCCTGCATATCCCTTGCAGGATGGTCCGGCGCAAAGTTCAACCCTTCAAAATTGTAAAACTCCGTATCGACATCCGGCCCGTATTGAACCGAAAATCCCATCCCAACAAGAATGTCGATCACCCGCTCCATCATCTGGTGGATCGGATGCGTCTTCCCAAGAAATGCCCCTCTCCCGGGAAGCGTTGGATCGATCGCCTCTTCTTGAAGACGGACGTTCATCTCCTGTCTCGAAAGACGGATCAGGCTATTTTCACAATGAGAAACCACTTCCTCTTTCAAGTCATTGATCAATTTCCCCATGTGAGGCCGATCTTCTTGAGAACAGGTTTTCAGCTCCATCATCAAAGCTTGGATTGAGCCCTTTTTTCCTAAATACTTGATTTTTAAGGCGTCGAGATCTTTTACGGAAAGAGATGCGTTCAAATCTTGGAGAAAAGAAGAACGGAGAGTACCAATTTGTTCATGGAGCGACATTGACGATACTCTCCTTTAAGAAAAAAATTAACTCGCGGCTAAGCGGGCCTTCGCTGCAGTTGCAATTTGCTCAAATGCAGGAGCGTCTTGGATTGCAAGTTCTGACAACCATTTGCGGTTGATTTCACATCCCATGAGCTTCAATCCATTCATGAATTTGCTATATGAAATACCATGAATTTTAGAAGCCACTCCAATGCGAGTCACCCAAAGACTTTTGAACTCTCTCTTGCGAAGCTTTCTATGCTTATAATTGAATGCCAAAGCTGACATCAAAGCATCTTTACTCAGCTTCAAGTGGTTCTTCCGGTCCCCGTAAAAACCCTTACAGCGCTTGAGCAACTTTTTTGTCCGTCTGCGAGCCGCAACCGAATTGGTAATCCTTACCATAAATCTATACTCCCATCATAATTTTAAACATCTTAACTTGGCCATCATCAACAAGGGCTGATTTAGCAAGCTTCCTCTTTCGATTCGCGCTCTTCTTTGTTAAAATGTGGCGGCGTCCCGGATGCGTTCTTTTCAACTTCCCCGTTCCCGTCACCTTAAATCTTGCTTTGACCGCTTTGCGGGTCTTCATCTTAGGCACTGTATTTCTCCTTTACTGCTTCGGCTCAACTGTATTTACAGAGGGGGTCGCCACTTTCGGCTTCTTCCCACTCGGCGACAATGTCACAGACATCGTTCGCCCCATCATTTTCGGCGCGGCCTCAAGCAATGCGATATCAGACAAATTCACGCAGAACTCATCCACGACTTTTTGTCCAAGATCGATATGCAGCATCTCGCGGCCTCTAAACATAATGCTCACACGCACTTTATTCCCTTTCAGAATAAAGTCGCGGGCATGCTTTAACTTCGTTTGAAAGTCGTGTTGGTCAATATTCGGTTTCAGCTTGATCTCTTTCACCCTAATTACGACTTGAGCTTTTTTACTATCTTTCTCTTTCTTCTGCTGATGATAACGGTATTTTCCGTAATCAACGATCTTCACGACCGGAGGTTTGGCCGCAGGAGAAATCTCCACTAAATCCAGACCCGCTTCCTCAGCCTTCTGCAAGGCCTCTCTCAAAAACATGATGCCGACCTGCTCTCCGCCTTCGGAAATGACCCGCACTCGATCAGCTCGAATTTCCCTATTGATTCTCAAAGTTCCTCTTTAAACGATAAAATGAGTTACGATCTATAGTTCTAACAAAAGAGCTAGGTTTCTTTCAAGAATAACCTGCACATTCAAGCACTCTTTTGCTTGAACGGCGGCTGCGCTCCAAAACCGACCCAGTCCATCCGGCACCAAGAAATCCACTTGAGAGGTCTCCCCCTCCTCTTCATTCTCTTCAAAGGCCCATCCGAGCTCTTCTAAAGCCTCCCGAAGGAAAACCCCCTTCTTCGCCTGACGCCTTGACTTTGTTAGACAGATGCCATAACTAAAGCCCAAAATAGTAAGGGTTTTTCCAATGGATTGCAAGGACGAAATAACATTTTTTAAAGAAGTTGCAATCCAAAGCTCGCTCCTCTCGCAAGGATCGAGCAATCCCACCTCCTCGACCCCTTCAAAAACCTTTTCTTCCGAACGAATTTCAAAAATAGTCTCCATACGAAGATCAGCCAAAAGATTTTTGTGCATCTGCGCAAGATCTATGCCAAGAGGAGTTCGGACCTCACAGGATCCCGGAGGAAGATTTCCTTTAAAAACCTCTAAAAGATTGCGGAGCGCCTTCAGACCCTCGGGAAGCCAAACCATCCCCTCTTGCGCTTCTAGCCAAAAATGGCGGGTTTCCCCCTCTTTTTCGTGCCGCTTTTTCGAATAATGATTCCACTTTTTAAGAAATTCTTTTAATTTTTCTTTTTCATCAAAAGCAGATCCCATCAACCGAATGGCCTTCCCTTCGAGCAAAATCGGAGGGAAAAGTTTGAAATAGTTGAGCTCAGCCGTGTTTTTTAAATGCGCTCCCGAAGAAAGATCGGCAAAAGACCCCATTTGCAAAATAGGAAAAAGATGGTTCCCATCGACTTGTTTAGCTCTTTCGAAGTGGCCTCGGCTCTTTAAAAAAGCTTTCGCGCTCACCCCGACCATTTCGAGATCCCGGATTTCCCTCTTTTCCCGAACGATTTGCCGCATTTTTTCTTCGATTTGAAGGTGCAATTCGGGATGGATCTCATGGGGAAAATAAAAATCGTAGTAAAACCCGGAATGGGTTTGCGAACCGCCGAGAAGTTTTACCTCGGGGAATGTTTCATAGACCGCTGCAGCTAAAATCTCAGCAGCTGTGCGACGGATTTTTTGTAAGTTCAATGGATTGCACTAAAAAAATAAATTAAAATGGGGTGTAGCTGACTCGAACAGCCGACCTCTACGATGTCAACGTAGCGCTCTAACCAACTGAGCTAACACCCCAAAAGTGCTCGACATGATATACTATCCCCGATTTGAATCCAAGAGGTATAAAATGGCTTCCCCCCATCTTTCTTTAAGCAAAAAATATTGGAAAGAGCATGTGCGCCCCGGAGATACCGTCGTCGACGCCACGATGGGCAATGGGCGCGACACCCTTTTCTTAAGCGAAATCATTGGAAATGGCGCTATTTTTGCTTTCGATATTCAAAAAGAGGCCATTGAAAAAACAAAAACCCTTCTCCCTCCCGAAAGATCCTCCCAAGTCACTCTCCTCAATCAATCCCATGACTCTCTAGAAGAGATCTCCTTTCCCAAAGCGCCTCGATTGATCGTCTATAATTTAGGGTATTTGCCGGGAGGCGACAAGACAATCACGACAAAAACCCCAACTACTCTCAAAAGCATCCAATCGTCTCTTCGCATTCTAGATCCTTCGGGAGCTTTATCGATCACCTGCTATCCGGGGCATGAAGAAGGGGCTCGAGAAGAAAAAGCGATTGAAGAATTCCTCTCCTCGCTGCCTTCTCATAAGTGGCTTGTCTGCCACCACCAATTCATCAATCGGAAAGCCTCCCCTTCTCTTTTTTGGGTTCTTTCGCTTCATCCATCGGGGAGCAGCTGTTGAAAAGTAGACAATCCAACCCAAGAACAGCCTAACTGTATGTGGGGTTTAAATACCCCATGATAATCGGATCCTCCCGTCGCAATCCATCCCTTTTGTTTGGCTATTTTAACCCAGCGCATTTCCTGATGATTCGAGAAATTGCCGTAATAACATTCAATTCCATCGAAAGGAAGGGAAAGAAGAAATCCAATATGGCTCGCATTTTTCATAAAATGGGGATGCGCAAGAACGGCTTTGCCTTTTGCTTCGTGAATGATCTGAATTGCATCCGAGGGGGCAAATTTAAACCCCGGCACATAGCATGAAGCGGACTCTTTAAGATAGCGGTCAAAAGCTTCCTGAAAAGAGTTCACATATCCTTTCTTCAGCATCAAATTGGCAATGTGGGGCCGCCCAACGCTCGTCTCCGATCCTGTCGAGAGGAGAAGCTCCTCTTCATCCAACAGAATTTGATATTTTTTCAGCTTGTCCAAAATCGCCCGATTCCTCTCCTTTCTCCTCCGCTGCATCTCTTCGATGAATCCAATCAAAGAAGGGGAGTTTAAATCAAAGCCATAGCCTAAAATGTGCACGGTTGTTTCGAAAAGCTCGGAAGAAAATTCTACGCCGGTCAATACGCAAATATCCAAGGCTTTGGCGCAGGCAAAAAACTCGGGCGTATACGCTTTGATCGTGTCGTGGTCTGTCACGGAAAGACCGGAAAGGCGGGCTTGCTTTGCTTTTTTGAGCAAATCCATAGGGCTGTCGGAGCCATCGGAAAAAAAAGAATGGCAGTGTAGATCCGCCCGAAATTCAGGATTCATAAGAAATCAACCGGACCTCAGGTTCCAATAAAATGCCTGTTTTTTCATGTACGCGATCTTGAATTTGACGCATTAAATCGATGACTTCCGAAGCCGTCGCTTTTCCCTTGTTGACAATGAAATTCGCATGGATCTCAGAGACTTTAGCTCCCCCGACTTGAAATCCCTTGAGGCCGCACTGATCAATCAAAAATCCGGCGCTCTTTTCCGAAGAAGGATTGCGAAAAACACATCCAATGCTTTGCTCTTTCAAAGGCTGTGTTTTTTTTCGCTCATCAATCATTTTCAACTGGGTAGATCTCGCCGCATTTCCTAAATATTTCAAGATAAAGCGAGCCGACAAGATCGCTCCAGACATAGAATGAAAAGAAGAGTATCGATACCCAAACTCTAGCTCTTCTTTTTTGTATTCCCGGATCTGTCCTTCTTTGGTTAAAAAAGTCACCGACTCTAAAGATTCAGATGTTTCCGTTTGATTCGCTCCCGCATTCATGAAAACAGCTCCCCCGACGCTGGCGGGAATTCCCGAAGCAAATTCAAGACCGGAAAACCCTTTGCGGGAGCTCTGCACTCCGAGAAGAGAAAAACTATACCCGGAACCAACATGGCAAGAAGTCTCCTGCCATTCGCAAAAAAGGATCTTATTTAAGAGAACAACGCCGGGAAAACCCCGATCGTCAAATAATGAATTCGAACCTTTTCCTAGGATCAAAAAGGGGAGCTTCTTTTCCATTGCAAAAGAAAAGCCGTCCTTCATCTCGTCATAAGTTTTCACTTCTGCAAAATAGCAAATCGGTCCGCCAATGCCAAAAGTAGAAAATTCAGAGAGTTTCCGATGCGTCGCAAATAAAAGTCCCATCCTCTTTCAATGGTAGCAAGGAACTCTTATAAATTCGATCTAAAATTGCATTTACAAAATGGGAGCTCTCCGGGGTGCCGAATTTTCTCGTTAAACGGATCGCTTCGGCAATCGCTACGAGAGGAGGCAAAGAAGAGTCAAAGAGCAATTCATATAAACCAAGGCGCAAAATCGTTTTTTCAACGCGCGAAATCCGATCAAAACTATATTCCGTTGCATGGGCTCCGATTTTCTCGTCGATTTCGGGCAGTTTGGCTTCGATTTTTTTCACTTTTTCATTGGCTTCCAGAACCGATTTTTTCGTCACCTTCAACTCATTCATGAGCATCAATGCCGTTTCTTCGGTCTCAGGCACAGGGAAACTCGCACTATAAAGAATTTGAAAAACAATCTCACGAAATTTTTGAGGAGGCAGCGCCATGAATATTTTTCCTTGATTGGCCGCAGAGTATATCAGAAATCCTCTTGAAACACAAAATGATTGCGATCATTTTTAACAATTGATATTTTCAAATGTTCAACAGATAGGTACATGCTCGGTATATTCCTCGATTCAGAGACCAATGGTCTCAACGCAAAAATCCATAAACTGGTTGAAATCGCATTTCAAATTGTCGATCTCTCCTCCGGTGTCGTTAAAGAAAAATACCAAACCATTGTATCTCAAGAATTTGCGTCTTGGGAAAAAAGCGACCCGGCAAGTCTTAAGATCAATGGGTTCACCTGGGAAGAGGTATCGAAGGGAAAACCCGCGAGAGAGGCCAGTCAAGAAATTATTGATTGTTTTGCCCGTCATGGGATCATTCGGAAAAAGGCGGTGTTTATTTGCCAAAACCCCTCTTTTGACCGCGTTTTTTTCTCTCAAATCATCGATGCGGAAACCCAAGAAATGATGAAATGGCCCTACCACTGGCTCGACCTGGCTTCAATGCACTGGGCGCTTAGCATGGAGAGGGCAAAAAAGACGGAAGGCCCCCTTCC